>JBNLFN010000144.1:0-35274 GCA_050305555.1 Desulfobacteraceae bacterium
CCTGAATGGCAATTTTGAACATATGGCGCGGGATCTCCTCCTTCAGGCGTTCACAGGCATGCAGGGCCCGTTCCCTAGCCTTTGAACGGTGCACCAACTGGGAGAGGGCGTCCACCCGTTCGCTGTTGATTAAGATATCCAGCTTCACCAGCATGGAATGGCGGTACTCGATAATTTCATAATCAAAAGAGCCATAGCCCTGTGTAACGGTTTTGAGTTTGTCGTAGAAATCGAATATCACTTCAGACAAGGGCAGTTCAAAAATCATTTCCAGCCGGTTGCTGGTAAGATACTGGTAGTTTTTATTTTGTCCCCGCCGATCCAGACACAATTTCATGACTGCTCCCATGTAGCGATCCGGGATGATAATGCTGGCGCGGATATACGGTTCCAACGCCTCTGCAATATCAGTGGGGTCGGGATAAAGGGCCGGGTTGTCAATGATCATCTCTTCGCCGTCGTTGAGGATCAGTTGATATTGCACGGAAGGCACGGTCAGGATGATAGACTGGTCATACTCACGCTCTAATCGTTCTTGGACCACTTCTAAATGCAGGAGACCTAAAAAACCACAGCGAAATCCGAATCCCAAAGCGGCGGATGTGTCCTTTTCATATATCAGAGAGGCGTCATTGAGTTTCAGTTTTTCCAAGGCGGTTGCTAATTCCTCGTAATCGTCAGCCGCGATGGGATAGATGGAAGCAAAGACCACCGGTTTGGCTTCTTTGAACCCCGGCACAGCCGCATCGCAGGGGCGGCCATCCAAAGTAATGGTATCACCGCAACGGGTGTCGCTTACCGTTTTGATACCGGCAATCATATAGCCCACTTGCCCGGCACTGAGCTCTTTTTGGGGCTGCCGTATGATTTGGAAAAAACCGACCTCTTCAACTTTGTAGGTGGCATTGTTGGACATAAAACGAATGCGGTCGCGTGCCTTGATACGGCCGTCTACCACCCTGAAGTGCACGATGGTACCCCGAAAAGGGTCATAGTGAGAGTCGAAGATCAGGGCGCGCAACGGCGCTTCGGCGTCGCCTTCGGGAGGTGGCAGCTTTGTTACCACAGCCTCCATCACTTGATCGATACCTTTCCCCTCTTTGGCTGATGCCAATATAGCCGTGTCCGGATCAAGGCCCAGGTCTTCGTCGATTTGTTGTTTGACCCGTTCAATGTCAGCCGAGGGCAAATCGATTTTGTTGATCACCGGTATGATATCGAGGTCGTGCTCCATGGCCAGCAGAAGGTTGGCCAGGGTTTGTGCTTCCACTCCCTGGCTGGCATCGATGAGCAGCAGGGCCCCTTCACAAGAGGCCAGAGCGCGCGAAACTTCATAGGTAAAATCTACATGGCCGGGTGTATCAATGAGATTGAGTGTATAGGTTTGACCATCTTGGGCTGTATAAGGCAAACATACCGTTTGGCTTTTGATGGTAATACCCCGTTCCCGCTCAATGTCCATGTTATCCAGAATTTGATCTTTAAAATCGCGATCTGATACAATTTCGGTTGTTTGGATCATACGATCCGAAAGGGTGGATTTGCCGTGATCAATATGGGCGATGATGCTGAAGTTGCGTATGTTTTTCATGTTTTTCCAAGTACGCCTTGACGTGGTGACACGCAAGGTGTTTTTTAAGCCTGCAGCATATCCGAGACATGTTCGCGTGCTGCACAGCATGGATAGTCCACTAAACCGGCCATCTCCATGTAAAGGACCAAAAGTCGGTTGACTTCCCTTCTGCAACGGGATATAAAGTCTCATAACTTATTGAAATTTATTTTACTATCAGATTGTTTGGAAAAGTGTCAACTGATAAAGAAAAACCTAAAAATGGTGAATTCCAATCATTGATGGATGTCCATATCCTCATCGTGGACGATGATGCGGCCATCCGCGACTCCATGCATGAATTTGTGGGCATGTCGGGTTACTACTCTTCCGTGGCCGCCAGTGCTGAAGAAGCCATTGAGAAGCTTGAGACCCATACCCCCGATGTGGTGATTACCGACATTATGCTACCTGGAATGGACGGGCTTGAATTGACCGATCGCATCAAGAAAAATTATGATATCGATGTGATTGTTATGACCGGCTACAGTGGCGACTACTCGTACGAGGAGGCTATCAGCAAAGGTGCCAGCGACTTCGTATTCAAACCGGTTCGATTTGAAGAGCTGCTGTTGCGGCTTCGGCGCGTGCTTAAAGAGCGGCGTCTTACCCAGGAACGGGTTCAAATGCTGGACAAGCTTAAACGCCTCTCCATCACCGATGGGCTCACCAAACTGTATAATTCCCGTTATTTTTACAATCAGCTCAAATCAGAGATAGATCGCACGATGCGCTACCAGAGACCTTTAAGCCTATTGTTGTTGGATATTGATCAATTTAAAGAATACAATGACAGTTTCGGCCATTTAGAAGGGGACAAAATATTGGTGAGCCTGGGTCAAATCATAAAATCGTGCTTGCGCAAGATGGATTCGGCCTATCGCTACGGTGGTGAAGAGTTTACTGTTATCTTACCGGAAACGGAAGGTGACGAAGCCGCCACCGTGGCTGAGCGTATCCGATCAGCTGTGGAACTTGAAAAGTACTACCCGAATAAAAAGAAAGCCGCCCAGGCCATCACCATCAGCGTTGGGGTGACCGAATATCACCCCAAGGAAGAAGTATCGATTTTGGTTCAACGGGCCGACAAGGCCATGTATCTCTCCAAACAGTCCGGCCGAAATCGGGTGTCGTGTCTGTTCGCCAGCAAATCAAATTAAGTTGCAAACGCCGGAGGACTCCAGATTCTGCGTTGCCAAGGGTTCGCAGTATGGTTTATACGGCTTCACCCTTGGGCGCCTTGACTCTGGAGCCCTCCGGCGTTTGCAACGCTGCGGAGCTTGTTTATTGCAAGAAACTTGGCCTATAGTGCTGGATTATCGGCAGTCCGTTTTGCCTTGACATCGTCAGAACAGGCGGGCAGAGCCCCGCCCCACGAAGATCAACTGCCTGGCCGCAACCGATTCAGCGTAGGGCCGGCCTCTGCGCCGGCCTGTTGGAACACCATAGATCGGCAAATCGCAATGGCCGTAGCCGGCAACGCGTTTAAAAGCATCCCTTTACGCTTAGTTTTAAAACTGATTGTGCCTAAACGTGATTTGCACACCAGAAACCGGCAGCCGTCAACTTACATTTGTTCGGTAGACAGGCCTTTTTGGTGTACTCCTTACCGCACAATACCGAGTGGGTAAAAATCGATGAATCAAACGCCAAACCCAGTGCAATCCCCATCGATCCTGGAGCGATGGCTCAGTGTTTTTTTGCTGGGGGTGCTGGTGCTTATTGTTGGAGCGGTATTGGTGTTGCAGCGCCGCTATGACGCGGGCGAATGGCGGGAACAGGCAAAAAAAGGGAATGCACACCCCCTGGCCGACTTGGTTTCGCCCAGTATTGAAGGGTTGAAAGCCTTGTCCGCCATTGAAATATACGATGCTTCCACTTTGTCCGATAAGATTAACGGCAAAGCTGAGCTTTATCTGGCTGCTGGATTCAAGCAATTGGAAAGCCGGCGATTTGGTTTATCAGCGGACACCACACGTTGGATGGAGCGCTATGTTTATCGCATGGCGAATTACCGCAGTGCTTTTGCTGTTTTCAGCGGACAGCGGCGCGCCGATGTTCAGCTGCTGGAAATGGGCAGCCATGCCTACACTGCCGCTAACGGCCTGTTCTTGGTGCATGGGCCCTATTATGTTGAAATCATTGCATCTGAAGTCGCAGATGATCTGCAAGCCGCAGCCATGCAATTGGCTCGAGCATTTGTTACAGCGCATAAGGTGACGGCGCCACCCTTAGTGGAGATGACGCTATTTCCAGAACAAGGCCGGGTCATTGACAGCCGGATGTTAACTGCCGCCAGCACCTTTGGCATCAAGGGCCTCGATTGGGTGTATACGTGTCGCTATATTGAATCCGGGCACGAGGCTCTTGCTTTCATTTCCAGGCGGGCCTCAGCCGATGAGGCCGGCACACTGGCCCACTTGTTTATCAGCCAATGGCTTGATTATGACGGAAAAGCTGTGCCCCTTGGTCCGTCTTGGTCCAACGCGAGGGCTGTCACAATTTTAGACAATTACGAAATCGTATGGGTTCAGGGCCAATACCTGGTGGGTGTGCACGAAGGCACGGATTTGGACTTCAGCCTTGGGTTGGCCAAGCGACTGCGGCAAGCCGTCAAGGAGGGTCAGCATGGACCGTGATCCGGTTGCCGGCCGACGGGATTTCCTTCAGCGCTTATGGCGCTGTGTCGGATTGGCGCTGGGCAGCAGTGCCCTGGGCTTGGCATTTTGGGACCATAAAGGTCCATTGGCCAAAGATCGGCACGGGCGCACATTTGAGATGCCGACATTTACCGTGTCGGACCAGGCTCAAAAGATGGCTGTGGCCCGGGGACCAAACCGTGCATCAAATGTCAGTGCTGCCATTAAGGCCTTAGGAGGGATGGCCCAGTTTGTGGCACCCGGCGACAAGGTTTTGCTTAAGGTCAATGCAGCATTTGCCACGCCGCCGATGTTGGGCGCCACCACCCATCCGAACATAGTTCAACAGGTGGTCGCGCTCTGTTTTGGAGCCGGTGCGGCCCAAATCGCGGTGACGGACAACCCCATCAATGATCCAGCCAGCTGTTTTGAATTAACCGGTATTGGTCCGGCCGCTCGCGAGGCCGGTGCGCAAGTCATGCTGCCCAACCCCAGCCGATTTGCACCTTTTTCACTAAAAAACGCGAAGCTGATTCAAAATTGGCCTGTTTTCAGCACCCCTTTGCACTGGGCTGATAAAGTGATTGGCTTGGCACCGGTCAAAGATCACCATCGCAGCGGCGCATCCATGACCATTAAAAATTGGTATGGCCTGCTGGGCGGTCGACGCAATATTTTCCATCAACAGATCCATACCATTATCACCGAACTGGCAATGATGGTCCAACCGACCTTGGTGATTTTGGATGGTACCTGGAGCATGATCGCCAACGGCCCCACCGGCGGCTCTCTGAGTGACTTAAAGTCGACCCAGACGTTAATCGCCGGAACGGACCCTGTGGCTGTGGATGCCTTCGGAGCCACACTGCTTGGCAAATCACCTAAAGATTTACCGCATCTGATGATGGCGCAAAACGCCGGGGCGGGGACAGTGGATTATAGTTCATTGAATCCAATAGAAGTAAGGATTTAAAAAAGTTTTAAATTTTAAGTTTTAAGTGGAGGAATAAAAGTCAATTTTAGAAAGCATTTTTTCCAGATTTGTGAAAATGTATTTTATGAATATGGCCATTTAAATGCATTTGCTTAAAACCTAATACTTAATCCTGCGGCGATATTTAGCTACCTATCGTCATCGCTGTTGATCGAGCCGGAACTAGTCCGATGTTAAAAATAATAACAACCCGCCGCATCTCCCAGACCTTCTTCTTTCTGCTATTTTTATGGTTCTGTATTGTGACGACCCTTGGCCAGAATTGGTGGCAACTGCGGGGCTGGCCTGTCAACTGGTTTCTGCAACTTGATCCTTTGGTGGGAATTGGGGTGCTGCTGGCCACCCACACCCTTTATGCGGGCTTGTTGTGGGGTGTGGCAACCCTTGTGCTGACCCTCTTTCTGGGGCGCTTTTTCTGCGGATGGGTCTGTCCAATGGGCGCTTTGCAGCAATGGGTCGGCTATCTTGGGTCGAAAAACCGGAAAAAGTCCCAAAAAATCCGGTACAATCAACCCCATTCGACCCAGCGTTTAAAATACTGGCTCCTGATCTACTTGCTGTCGGTGGCGGTCATCGATATGCTGCGCTATTTTTTTACAGGTCCTTTAAACAGCCCATTGCTCCTTGCAGCCGTCACGCTCTCTTTTATCCTCATGTTAGGGGCTTTGAACGCCTACAAACTGATTAAAATAAAGCCAAGAACCCTTGCGATTGCCGGCGCGCTGTTTGGCTTGGGCGCCGTGTGGCAATGGCGTTTTCCCCAAGTGCAATGGCTGGCAGCTTCTTTACAGATCGGGCTGCTGGACCCCATTTGCTTTATGCTGCGGGCCGTAAATCTCGTTATACTTCCCATTGTTGATCAGCCCCTTCACCTGACTGCAGCCATACCTCGTTTTTATCAGGGCAGTGCACTGGTGGGCGTTCTTTTTCTAACTGTTATGTTGCTATGTTTGCGCCTGCCCCGCTTTTATTGTCGATTTATTTGCCCTTTGGGCGCACTTCTGGGGTTGCTCAGCCGCTGGGCGCTATGGCGCATGGGCAAGTCAGGAGATCGGTGCAGGGAATGCCGCCAATGTGAAGCCCATTGTGAAGGCGCTTGTGCCCCCAGCCGGACCCTTCAGATGGCAGAGTGCGTCTTGTGTTTGAATTGTCGGGACCAGTGCCGGCATGGATTGATGGGGTACCACCTTCACCCCTCGGCGGCCGGCGAAGCGCCCGGGCCTGATCTTTCACGCCGCCATGTGGCATCGGCCCTGGTGGCTGGAATTATTACCATCCCTTTGCTGCGCGTCAGTGGGGGGCTGGCCGGCAGTTGGAATCCCCAAGTGATTCGTCCTCCGGGCGCCCTTGATGAAAAAGTTTTTCTGGCCCGCTGCATTAAATGCGGTCAATGCATACGGGTCTGCCCCACGAATGTGATTCATGCGGCCTATGGGCAAGCCGGTGTTGAAGGCCTTTGGACGCCCATGCTGAATTTCCGCATCGGCACCAGCGGTTGTCAATACAATTGTGTGGCCTGCAGTCGCATATGCCCAACGGCCGCCCTGCGCCCCCTTAGCGTGGATGAACGTATGGGACGCAATGCATTTGCCGATCAGGGCCCTTTGCGCATAGGGACGGCTTTTGTCGACCGCGGCCGCTGCTTGCCTTGGGCCATGGACACGCCTTGTATTGTGTGCCAGGAAAACTGTCCTGTGAGTCCCAAGGCTATCTTTACCCGCACCGAATATCGAGCCATCCGGAACGGCGTTGCCAAGGTGCAGGGCATCGATGCCGATCGGATCACCCTTGACGGACCGGACCGGACGCCCCATGCATTGAGCAGCGGTGATTTTTTCTTGACCGCCCAGGGTCACCTGCCCATTGCTATACTGTCCAACACGACCCGCACCATTACCCTGGATACAAAGCAACCCGGTGCGTTTGATCTGCTGAAGGGCCAACAGGTTAAGATTGTGGTCAGGCTGCAGAAACCCTATGTAGATCCGCGCCAATGCATGGGTTGCGGTGTGTGCGAACATGAGTGTCCCGTGCAAGGAAAGCGCGCCATCCGTGTTAGCGCGGAAAATGAGACACGCCATTCCCGCCATCAAATGATCATTCGGTGAGCCGCATCCGGCGTTCCGCGCCAATCGAATCCGTTTCTGCTGCGCCGGATCAGCAATTCTGAATGAATCCGATTCACCGCGTTTGATAAGCCTTGCGGCATCTGCTGGAAAAGAATTTTCGCGCACAGCTGCGACAACTAGGCCTTGTGCGGGCAGGCGGTGGGTGCCACGTGAGCAATTGCGTCTTAGTGCCCGTTGGATGCAGCGCAGGAAAAGCGGCCCGGACTGTTTGAGCGCAGCGAGTTTCCGGGCCACCCGGAGCGCATCCTACGGGCACTTGACGCTGTTGCGTGTGGCGCCCGCCGCCTGCCCGCACAAGGCCGGGTTTAATGAACCATGTCTAGTCAGAATTGATAGAACCGGTTATTGGAGATTGAGCCTTTGCCGTGATTGTGGTAGGAAAACGCTTTCGAATGAAAGTCTTCATCATTGATTTTAAATTGAAAGTCTTGCTATGGAAAAAACTTACGATTTAAACGTCCTGAAACGGACGTCCATTATTACACCGGATCAGCTGCGGGAAGAATTTCCCATGACGGAGAAAGCCGCCCAAACCGTCCAACAAAGCCGCAAGGAGATTATCAGTATCCTCAATGGCAGTGATGATCGGCTTCTGGTGGTCACCGGGCCGTGTTCCATTATCAGTGAGCGGCAAGCCTTAAAGTATGGTGAGCTCCTGTGCGGGCTTCAGGCAAAGGTTCAACAGACCGTCAAATTGGTCATGCGGGTCTATTTTGAAAAGCCCCGAACCAACGTGGGCTTTAAAGGCCTGATTTCCGACCCCCATATCGATAAAAAAACATTTGATATTGATGAGGGGTTGAGAAAAGCCAGGAAGATTTTAATGGCCCTCAACGAGATGGGGGTGGCCGCCGGAACGGAGATTTTAAGCCAAACAGCAGCTGAACGTCTCTCCGGTTTGGTATCCTGGGCTTGTATTGGCGCCCGCACCACAGAATCCCAGAACCACCGGGAGTGGGCCAGTGCCTTCTCCATGCCGGTGGGATTTAAAAACGGTACCGATGGCAACTTAGATACCGCCATCAATGCCCTCTTGGCCACTTCTACGGCTCAGGTGTTTGTCGGCAATGATCCTTATGGCGTCACTTCAAGGGTGTTTTCAAAAGGCAATCCCCATTGCCACATCGTTTTGCGCGGCGGTAGACGACCCAATTATGATCCGGTGAGCATCAACGAAGCACGTGACAGGCTTTGCGAACATCCCCATTTGCTGCCGGCGGTCATCGTGGACTGCTCCCATAAAAATTGTGGCAATGACTACCGCAATCAGGAAGAAGTTTTCAATCACGTGCTGATTCAGCGCATCGGTTCTGCCAACGGGGTGCAGATTAAACCCAATAAGGTTATTCGCGGCATGATGCTGGAAAGCAATGTGGAGGAGGGCAAGCAACCCTTTGTCTACGGGGAAACCCGCAAGGAAGCTCTCAACCCGTTTGTTTCGATAACAGACCCTTGCATCGGCTGGGATACAACCGAAAAGATTCTATTGGCTGCCCATGCACAGTTGCGTCTTTGCAGATGAACAGCAAAGATCTGTGTTATGATCCCGGCAGCGATAAAACCGTCCAGGTAAGCTGCGATCCCTTGGATTTTGACCTGCCAACTACTTGGAACTATCTTCATCCGTTAGCCAACCACTGCCTGAATACCGGGTCCACAACGGCCCAGGGGGCGCGTTTTTGCTCTTTGTGGATCAAGTCCAGTTGACCTAGTTTTTTGGTGGCCGACTGGATCCCGCCAATGGATTTCAAACCGTGTTTTTTGATAAATCCCATGGACATGATGGATTTTGACGGTTCATTGGCAATGGCTTTGAGCAAAGCGATCTGTTGAGCTGCCAGCCCTTGGATAATGGCTTCAAAGACCGGTTGTTCGCCTTGCACCAACTCGACGAGCCCCTGCTTGACATCGGTTTCTTTTATGGTGCGGCCGGCCAGCTCAAAGCAAAAAAAACCCAGTTTTTGACAATAGTAGGGGTGGTCTTCCACCGATTTAGCCATTTGGGCGGAAAGGTTGCGGGAACATTGTTTTCCCCCCTTGGCAAACTGTCTCACCAGAAAATCGACCATTTCATCATGGGGCAGTTTGGGCAGTTCGAAAGTGATGGCGCTTTGAAAAAACGGCCTTCGACGCTGGGTAAACATTTCCAACAGCACCCGCCTGCGGCTGCCTACGAAGAAATAGCTGGCGTGATGGTTTTGAATGTGCGCGCGCATGATGCCTTCTATGTTGGGATCACGGATCTCGGTGATTTCCTGAAATTCATCCAGGGCCACATTGACCGGTTTTTTGCGAGACACGATAAATTCACCCAACTCGGCCAACGTTCTGTCCAGCAGGTCGGCGCCGGACAGATTGGGACTGACGCACTCAGCGCTAATGGAAATGCCGTTTTCATCCGGCCGAATCACCGGGCGGTGACTTTTGATGATATTGATGGCTTTTTGAAACACATTTTTTTCTTTATGGATGGCGCTGTAAACACCTTTGGCAATGCGTTTGGCGATGTTGTCCGCTGAACTGAGCCCAAACAGATCGATATAGGTCGTCAAGAATCCTGATGCAGCCAAGCGCTGCTGAACTTGATAGAGCAAGGATGTTTTCCCGAAGCGTCTGGGGGAGTAAATGACGATGTTGTTGTCACTCGAAGCATAAGAGACCAGTTTGTCGATCTCTTGGGCCCGGTTGCAAAAGTGATTCGGATTGGTGATGATTTTTAGGCTGAAGGGATTCTTCATGAGCCACCTTTTCTGATTTATAAAGTAACTTAAATAGCATTATTCTAATACAGTAACTTCGTTTTTGCAACCCATCCCATTTATGATCACTTGGATTCGAGTCATGAAAGGTCAACCGTGTCTGCCGATTGACACAAAATACCCGTTTTGGCATAGTCAGTTTAAAGTCGTTAAATTCATAACACCAACGGTCTTTGCCGACATAAAAAGGGGCACAACCATGAACGATAATTCCAAACGCTGCACCCGTAGGGATTTTTTCAAAACCACCGGCGCTGCAGGTGTGGGAGTGCTGATCACTCCCCTGGCCGCGGGGGCTCAAATTCGTCCGGATTCCGGCAACCTCAAACTTATAACCGAACAGAGCCGGGTGCCCACCCGTTCTTTCGGCAACTCCGGCATTCAAGTTTCAATTTTATCTTTGGGTGGTATGTTTGATATGATCAGCAACCAATTGATGCTCAGGCAAGCATTGCGTTGGGGGGTAACCTATTGGGATACCGCGGATTGTTATGGGGGGGGCAGTGAAGCGGGGATCGGTAAATACTTCCGTAAATATCCCCAGGACCGAAAGAAAGTTTTTCTGGTTACCAAATCCGACGCTCGCGACCCCAAGGGTATTGCCGAGCTGTTGAATCGCTCCCTTGCCCGATTGAATACCGACTACATTGATCTCTACTTTATACACGGCATATCCAGCATCGACGAACTCGGTGATGATACCCGACGATGGGCTGAAAAGGCCAAAGCGGCGGGGAAAATAAGACTGTTTGGCTTCAGCACCCATAGCAACATGGAAGAGTTACTGTTAAAGGCGTCCCAATTGGGTTATATTGATGGGATTATGATGACGTATAACTTTCGCAACATGCACACCCCGGAGATGAAACGAGCCGTAGCGGCATGTGTCAAAGCCGGCATCGGCTTGACCGCCATGAAGACTCAGGCTGAGCGATCATGGCGCAGCCTGAGCAAGGGGGATACGGCGCAGGAAAAATTGATGACCGCCTGGGAAAAAAGAGGGTTCACCGAACACCAGGCCAAACTTAAAGCCGTATGGACCAATCCCCATATCGCCGCCATTTGTTCCCAGATGCCCAACATGACCATTCTCAAAGCCAATGTGGCGGCGGCCGTAGACACAACGCCCTTGTCATCGCAAGACATGCACCTGTTCGAGCAATATGCCCATGCATCAGCTGCACAGTATTGTGCCGGATGCGGCCAAATATGCGCCCGCGCAGTTGATAACAAAGTGCCCATCAGCGATATCATGCGTTACCATATGTATGGCCGATCTTATGGCCGACTCGATTGGGCCCGTGACCATTTCAAGGCGTTGCCGGCCAGGTTGAAACAGCAGATCACCCAAATTGATTACACAATGGCTGAACGACATTGCCCCCAGAAAATGCCCATTGCGCGGTTGATGCTGGAAGCAGTGAAAAACCTTGCTTAGAAGCTATCTCAAAAAACGGATTGCGGTTATCCATAAAGCTCAAGTCTGGTAAGAGGTGCTGGATCGCCGGTCATCGCCGATGCTCTCCAGTTTTCGCTTTGGACATAAAAACATCAACTTGAGCTTCATAGATAAGCGCTAAACGGATTTTGGTTCAAGGAGCAGGCTTTGGACGGGTTTCAAACCGCAGGCATACTTGTCGTATGCCAAGGATTTGAGGCACGGCCCCAACACCCAGATTGGGTCAAAAGACATTTTTAATATGGCTCCTATCCGTGTGCTGCATCTATGCGCTTAGTAGTCTCAGGCAACTGCGGCGATTGAAATAATAAAGTAAACCCGCCGTGGCAACAAAGATGAGCATCGTCATCATTGGAGACGGGTAGTATAGTATATAGTTATAGACATAAGCCTCTTTTGCGCCCATGTATGGCGCCAACTGCTCATTGACATAATTGCAGATCAAATTAGGCCAAAACCGCACCACACTTCTAAATAGGAACGCACAGACGTTCAGGACCATGGCCGTAGATATGAGTTGCCGCGACCATTTTTTGAAATGGTAGAGTCCTGGTGCCGCAATTAGTCCAAAAAATCCGACCAACACCAACGAAAGTTGAGTACTGGCGGCAAGGAGGATACAAATTTTAAACTGATGCAGCTTGGAAAATACTTCCCATACATAGTGCAGCTTGAAAATTTGGATAAACACCGTGAAGCTGAAAAAGATGACCGAACCCATAGAGATCAGTTTTACTGAATGTTTAAGATCCATCATATATTTTCGATGCTGCCCGGGAAAGATTGTCGATTAACTTTAGGAATAAGCATCGCATCATCCGTATTCTTTTGTCAATTGTTCGCTTGGGTGGAAAATATATTGGAAATTATAGGGGCAACCCGCTCCATGAGGAAGCGACAAAAAACCCGGCAACCGAAGAAAGGGTTGCCGGGTTTGGATAGATCGGTTGAAAAGAATTACATTTCACTTTCAGGATGGAATATTTCTACGCTCTTTAAATCTTCACCCAGGTAGACGCGTTCATTTGGACCGAGAATGCCCAGTGAAAGGCATAACAGCGTCCACAGATGCACGGTCTCCCAGGGATGATTCCGTTGTTCGGACAAGTCGTGAACCTGGGCGTGGCAATTGTGACATGGTGTGATGGCATAATCTGCCCCGGTGGCTAAAATTTGGTTGGCCTTAAGTTCACCGTATTTGCGTCGCTCGTCCGGATAGCCTGATTGCAGGAAGCCCCCGCCGCCGCCGCAACAAAAATTGTTGGAGCGGTTGGGGTGCATATCGATGAAGTTATCCTCTCCCACCACAGCTTTTACGACATAGCGCAGATCTTCAGCAACTGGGTCTCCAAAGGTTTTGCGCACCAATTGGCAAGGATCCTGAACAGTAAATTTGATTTTGCGTTCATCGTTCCAACTTGAGCTGGGTTTGAGTTTACCCTCACGAATCCACTGGGCATAAAGTTGAATGATACTTTGAATCTCAAAGTTGGCTTTGATACCGAATTTTTGCATTCCGAACCGGACTGCGAAAAGTTCGTGCCCTCACTCTGTATTGAGCCAGACTTTACAGCCGAGATCCTCCACCGCTTTAACTTTTATCTCAACAATGTGCTTCCAGTTTTCGTTGTCCGCCAGGAACATGCAATAGTTCTCCGCTGCCCAGCCTTTGGTGCCGTATGTCCAATCGGCGCCGGCCAGATGAAGAATCTTCCACAACGGCACCATCTCGTCAGGCTCGGTCACCGGTTCACGAGAGTTTTGGTTTAGAAAATAGTAAGCACCCTGCTGGTTGACCTGAGCTTTCATTTCCGCAAATTCAGGCTGCGCTTCCCGGTACTCTTCCAAGACATCTTCTACAACGAATTGGAAATCTTCTTCAGTGGCGCCCATGGCACTGCAGGTATCATTTCGCAAGGCCATGTCGCAAGAACCCAAAATGCCTTTGGGTCGCTCCTCGCGTGGCGTGAGCGCGCGGGCATTGTATACCAATTGGGGAATATTAATTTTCATGGGGCAGACATACATACAACGGGTACACATGCTGCACATCCAGGGCCACTTGGAATTTATAATCTCTTCATCCATGCCCAGGGCGGCCATACGTAAAAATTTGCGTGGGTCCATCCCGTCCAGTCCGGTGGCCGGACATCCTGATGAACACGCCCCACAGGTCAGGCAAAGGTTCAAATTCCCGCCTTCGGGAAGCAGTTCCTTGACCTTATCTATAAAGGTGCTCTTTTTCTTGCCGCCAAGTTTGATTGCTTGTTCAGCCATTTGGTTCCTCCGTAAACATGATACTCCCCCTCGTTGTTACGCTACGATTTAGCATAAAGGCAAACCCGAGTCCAAATTACAAGGAAAATTTGGGGGTGCCTCCACAGCGTGCACCGCACTTTCTATAACCTTTGGCTTCCGTGCTTAGATCAAACTCACCAAGCACCCATCATCCCATCCAATCGAGTGAAAAAATGGGCAAAGGCAAAGGTGCCATATAAACCAAATCGGTTGGAATGTGTCAATAGCAAGCGCATCTTTTCACCATGGTTTGCTTGATCCGCTCCGCGAGCTTTACTACAAAAGCCGATGAATAAAAATTGAACAAAGCTTCACCCGCCTTTTTCCATCCTCAAGCATAGTCTTTTTAGCTGCCGGCGCAAAGGTTAATTAATTGGATATAATGGGTTTTTCATATTTTAACGCTCACTCTCTTTACAGGCAACTTGACAGATGGAGCTGATAATTTTTGCTTGACAGGTCGGTTGGAGGCTGATACTGAATGAGTATTCATTCATAATTATTTTCCAATGAGAGGACCCCATCGGCACTATGAAACAGAACTCTGATAAGTACCTGCTGATCCTGGAAGCTGCCATCGTCGTATTTGCCGAGCAAGGCTTTTTTCAAGCCACTGTCGCACAGATCGCTAAAAAAGCAGGCGTGGCTGATGGTACCATCTATCTCTATTTTAAAAATAAAGACGATATTTTAATCCAATTTTACCAATACAAGACCGGGCAGGTGTTTGATCGTTTTCGTACAGCAGTGGACCGGGCCGATAGCGCCGAACAAAAACTGCATCGACTGGTTCACACCCATCTGGAAGAATTTCAAAAAGATATCAATATGGCCATCGTTTATCAGGCTGAGACCCATCAACATCGGCGATTGGCTCAGGATGTCATCAAAGAGATGTCTAAGTGGTATCGGGATATCATTACCGAGATTGTGGAATTGGGCCAGCAAGAGGGCCACATGCGTCGCAATCTTTACGTGGGGCTGGTGATGCGATTGATTATCGGCGCTGTCAATGAAGCCATCAACGCCTGGATTCATTCCGGAGGCAGCTATGACCTGGTGTCGATGGCCGACCCCTTGGTGGATTTGATTCTTCGCGGCATCGGCGTTTGTGAAGCAGATGAAGATGGGGCTTCTCGGGCTTGAAGAAATTTTTTACAGTTTCTCGTTTCCATACCGGGTATTTTGGGGAAAAAACAGGTTTAGCGCAATAGATTATCTAAATTGGCAACAAAAAAGGGGAGGGAATCATGGCACAAAAAATAGCGGATCGCAGAGATGTCGATTTTGTGCTGTTCGAACAACTTGAGGTTGATACTTTGAGTGCTCACAAACAGTTTGCTGAGTTCAACCGCAAAACCATGGAATTGGTGGTCACCGAAGCGCGCAATTTGGCCATCAAAGAGATTTTGCCCACCCAACAAGAGGGTGACCATGAAGGCTGCAAATTTAATGACGGTCAAGTGACGGTGCCCGAATGCTATCATCGTCCCTGGGAGATGTTCCTCGAAGGTGAATGGCTGGCGCTGCCCGAAGATCCGGAATACGGGGGTCAGGGAATGCCGCGCACGCTGTCTTTGGCGGCCAACGATTATTTGGTAGGGGGCAACTATGCCTTGATGATGTATGCCGGTCTGACCCATGGTGCGGCCTTGCTGGTAGAGGCTTTCGGCTCCAGTAAAATTAAAGACCTGTTTTTGAAAAAGATGTTCACCGGCCAATGGACCGGCACAATGCTTCTGACGGAGCCTGAAGCGGGTTCCGATGTGGGCCGCTTGACCACCACGGCCGTGAAAAATGACGACGGCACCTATTCCCTGAGCGGCAACAAGATATTTATATCTTCAGGTGAACACAACCTGTCCGAAAACATCATTCATCCGGTATTGGCTCGCATCGAAGGGGCCCCGCAGGGGACCAAAGGCATCTCGCTATTTCTCGTACCCAAGTTTTGGGTCAATGATGACGGCTCTCTGGGAGATTTTAATGATGTCACCTGCACCGGCATTGAGGAAAAAATGGGAATTCACGGCAATGCCACCTGTTCACTGACCTTGGGCAGCAAAGACCAGTGCCGGGGATATCTGCTGGGCGAAGAGAATAAAGGCATGCGGGCCATGTTTTTAATGATGAATGAGGCGCGTCTGCTGGTGGGACTGCAGGCCATGGTGTGCGCCAGCAATTCGTATCTGAATGCCTTGGATTATGCCCGCCAGCGGGTTCAGGGGCGTAATCTGCTCCAGATGATGGAACCCGATTCGCCGTCGGTGCCCATTATCCAACACCCGGATGTGCGGCGCATGTTGATTTCCATGAAAGCCTATGTCGAGGGCATGCGCAGCTTGCTCTACTACGTGTGTTTGCTCACCGATCAAAAGCATACGACCGACGATGAAGAAGAAAAGTTGCGCTTGCAGGGCATGGTTGATTTGCTGATCCCCATCGCCAAGGGTTATGTGAGTGACCGGTCGACGGATGTCTGCAATATGGGTATGCAGGTGTATGGTGGCTATGGCTACGTACGCGAATATCCCCAAGAACAGTTGGTGCGCGATTGCCGCATTACGCAAATCTATGAAGGCACCAACGGGATTCAAGCCATGGACCTGCTGGGCCGCAAGCTTGGACTCAACCAGGGCAAACCCATCATGGACCTGATGGGCGAGGTGCAAAAGACCATCGCCCAGGCCAAGTCATCAGAAGTATTGCAAACACCGGCCGAGTCGCTGGAAAAAGCCTTGAACCGGTTGGCAGAGGCCGCCATGAACTTGGGCGCCATGGCCATGTCGCCTAAGGTGCTCAATGCCTTTGCCTTTGCCCACCCGTTTATGGAGGTTTCCGGAGATGTGGTTATGGCCTGGATGTTATTATGGCGGGCCGGCATCGCTGCGGCAAAATTGAGCGACGGGGCCAAGAGCAAAGATAAAGCTTTTTACAAGGGGCAAATAAAAAGCGCCGAGTTTTTTACCCAGTGTGTTTTACCGGTCACGATGGGAAAGATGGATGCCATCATGGCCAGTTGTGGTGCCGCTGTAGAGATGGAGGACAAAAGCTTCGGCGGCAAATAAAGGGGCAACCCGCATCATCGTTATGGGGTGCGCTGGAACCGGAAGCCTTTGGGAGGGGGTGGGCTTCCGGTTCCTCTTTTTCGGTGTCTTATGCGTCCCGTTTTTCCGACTCTTCGGCGCGCAAAGTCTTTTTGAGTACTTTGCCCACGTTGGTTTTGGGCAGTTCCGTTCGAAATTCCACTTCTGTCGGCCATTTATATTTAGCCAATTTGCCATCACAGTAGGCAATCATCTCTTCCTGGGTGGCGCGTTCCCCGGGTTTGAGCACCATAAAGATTTTAACGGCTTCACCCCGCTTTGGGTGGGGAACGCCAATGGCAGTCGCTTCGACCACTTTGGGATGTTCGAAAAAAACCTCTTCCACATCACGGGGATAGATGTTGTAGCCGCCTGAAATGATCATGTCCTTTTTGCGATCCACGATAAAGACAAACCCCTGCTCATCCATCGTGGCGATGTCGCCGGTGTGCAGCCAGCCATCCGTGAGGGTCTCTTTGGTGGCATCGGGCCGATTGAGATAGCCTTTCATCACTTGGGGCCCTTTGATCAACAATTCGCCGGATTCGCCGAAGGGCACATCCGTAGTGCCGTCTTCGAGACTCACGATGCGGCATAGGGTGTTGGAGATGGGAATGCCGATGCTGCCGACCTTGCGGGCCTCCGGGTTAAAAGGATTTACATGGGTCACCGGTGAGGATTCGGTCAATCCATAGCCTTCCACAATGGTTGCACCTGTTCGGGATTCAAATTCCTTGATGACTTCCACCGGTAAAGGGGCGCTTCCGGAAAAGCAGCCGTTGATAGAGGTCAAATCTGCCTTGTCAATGTCCGGATGCTGTAAAATACCGATGTACATGGTGGGCACCAAGGGTGCAAAAGTGGGCTTGAATTTAGCGATGGCTTCCAGTAGCTGGGGCGCCTGGGGTTTTGGGATCAACAGGTCCCCCCAACCGAAGAAAATTGCCAAATTCATGGCGGTGGTGAGGCCGAAAACATGGAAAAAGGGCAGGGCGCCCAGCATAATTTCATCCGATCCAAACCCGGGAAACCAGGCAGCGGTTTGTTGAACTTGTTTGCTTAAGTTGCCGTGGGTCAACTCCACCCCTTTGCTCACTCCCGTGGTGCCGCCGGTATATTGATACATGGCCACATCGTCGAAGGAAAGTTTTTCCGTAGTAGTATCGGGCGCGTGCTGCGCCAACAGAGGTTTCCATCGATAGACCCTGTCCGCCGGTTTGACAGCGGCCGCCAATTTTTTCTTCTTGGCCACAAGGGGAAAGAGAAGGTTTTTTGGAAAGGGCAGGTAATCACCGATGGAGGTGATGACGATCTGTTGGATTTTGGTTTTGGGTCGCAAATCGATCATGCGGTTGCCCAATAAATCCAATGTGACGAGAAGTTTGGAACCCGAGTCGTTGAATTGATGTTCCAATTCACGATCGGAATAGAGGGGGTTGTTCATCACGGCTATGGCGCCCATGCGCAAGATGGCATAATAGGCCGCCACACAAGGAATCACATTGGGTAGCAGGAGAGCCACCGCATCGCCTTTGGCAATGCCGAATTGGCGCAATGCGGTCGCAAAGCGGTTAACCATTTCGTTGAGTCGACCATAGGTGACTTCATAGCCTTGAAAATTCAGTGCCATTTTGTCAGGAAAGCGATCAACCGAACGTTGGAGGAATTCCGGCAGGCAGGCGTTATCGAATTCAATTTTTTCGGGGACGCCGGGTTGATAGAATTGTAGCCAAGGTTTGTCCTGGTAGGTTGCCACTACGACCTCCTTATTTAAGGATTCTTCATACTTGCGGTGCGCATCGATGGCCTGTGATGGTAAAACTTAGGGGGTTACTTACTCATTAAAACGGCAAGGTCAGCTTTGTCAAGAAACTCGTTGAGTTGTTATGGTTATGATTTTATATGGGGTTGGCGTTCCCCGAAAAATGGTGTAGGTACTGGATGCCTAAACTGGAAAATTTCGAGTAGATTTGAGCAAAATTCACTTGACACAAAAGAGGAGTGTTGATAATGAATGAGGACTCATTCAATTTTATATCGATGCTATCCAAGACAAGGCATTAACAATGGAATCCGCTTTAATCAGTCCAGCCAGTACGACTTTTTTATCCATTCCGGCGCCAGTGGTCTATACTGCCTTGCCGATTTTGGGCGTGGCCATCTTCCTATATATGGTTTATATGCGCTCCCAGCTTCTTTTTAAAGCCGCACCCGATGCCCGATGGCACATGCTGCCGAAGCGCATCGGTCAAGTCGTTAAAATCTGGCTGCTGCAATACCGTCACCCGCGCTATCTGTTGGCGGGTTCCCTGCACATTCCTTTATTTGCCGGATTTCTCATCCTGGGGTTGCGCTCGCTTGAGATGATTTTTATCGGTATTTTTCCCGACTTTAAATTTCCCGGGCTGGGTGGTTCCTACAATGTGTTGCGCACCTATGCCGCCACCTGGGTTTTAATTGTGGCGATTGTGGCGATGGTGCGTCGCGGACTGTTTAATCCTGCCCGCTATGCCGTTCCAGCTAGATATGGAAAAGCGCATACCGGTGAGGCCATCTTTGTGTTGTGCATGATCTGCACTTTGGTGATCAGCGAGTCGTTGTTTGAGGGCGTTGGGGTATCGGCGCAACTTCAACTAGGTGGGCATGCCGAATACCTGGCACCTGCGACCTTGGCCTGGGCGTTCCATCACCTGCTGGCCGATGCCGCAACGGGAACGCTCCAAGGGATCTATGAAGTCTCTTATTTTATCCATGAGCTGACCTTTTTCACCTTTCTCTGTTTTTTGCCTCTGGGCAAGCACTTCCATGTGGTGACATCTCTGTTCAACGTATTTTTCATGCGCCTCCAACGCGGCAACCTCAAGCCCGTGCGCCATGGGGTGAGCGATGAACAACTGGATAATCTGGACACTTTTGGTGTCAAACAATTAGAGGATTTTACCTGGAAACATATCCTTGATTTTTATTCCTGCGCCGATTGCGGTCGCTGCTCGGACAATTGTCCGGCCAATGCCGTCGGTCGCCCGTTGTCACCGCGTTTCATATCCATAAAAGGGCGCGATCTGGCGTATCGCAAATATCCCCTGAATCCACTTGCCGAGGCGTCCAATGGTCAGCCCGTTATGGGCTCCATTTATGAAGAGGATGAGATCTGGTCGTGTACCACATGTGGGGCCTGTGAGCAGGAGTGCCCTTTGGGGATTGAGTATATCGACAAGATTGTCGATCTGCGCCGCGGTATGGTGGATGATGGCAATGTACCGCAATCCTTGCAAAAACCGCTTAGTGCCCTGGAAAAACGGGGTAATCCATGGGGTAAATTGGACAAAAAACGCGGGGATTGGACCAAAGCGCTGGACGACGGAATTGCGGTTAAGGTACTGGATGGAAAAAAGGCAAGCGCCGATATGCTCTATTTTGTGGACAGCATCACTTCATATGATGACCGCATGCAGGCTATCGGCCGCGCCACGGCCACTATTTTACACAAAACCCATGCCGATTTCGGCATCCTGGGCAAAAAGGAAAAAGACAGCGGCCATGAAGTGCGGCGCTTTGGTGAAGAGATGCTGTACCAGGACTTGCGCGATCAAAACATCGATGCCATTCTCGCGTCGGGCGTATCCAAGATGGTAACTGCTGATCCGCATGCCTATAATGCACTGAAAAATGACTACGACGATGTACCCCCAGTGGAACACATCAGCCAGTTTTTGGCGCGTAAGGTGCGGCAAGTCAGCTTGACATTCAAACCCCTGGACGACGGAGAAGACAAGGTATTTACCTATCACGATCCGTGCTACCTGGGCCGCCACAATCAAGTGTATGAAGATCCGCGAACGGTTTTAGATGCGATTCCCGGGCTCAAGCGGGTGGATATGCTGCGCAGCCGGGATCGCAGCTTTTGCTGCGGCGGCGGCGGTTTGATGCTCTTTTACGAACCTGAGGAAGATCAGCGCATGGGGGTGCTGCGCGTGAAAATGGCAGCTGAAGCGGGTGCCAATGTGATTGTGACGGCGTGCCCCTTCTGCCTGGTGAACATGGAAGATGCCATCAAGGTGGCCGGCCTGGAAGGGCAGATGGAGGCCATTGATTTGGCGGAGCTGGTGGCGGCGCAATTAGAGTCGTAACCCTGCCTAAACGGCATCTTGCGGTCCCTATCGGCGTTCTCGCGTTTTTGATATTCTCGACGTAGCCCATGCTACGCCTGCGGTATCAAAAACACTGCGGCCTTGATCTGAACCACAACCTACCATTTGGCGTTGGCCACTAATGAAATAATGAAAATAATTTAATCAGCAAATTGAATTATTAATACGGAGGACAAAATGGAGATTCTCGTTTGTGTCAAAAGGGTTCCTGACACGGCTGAAAATGAAATCGAAATCAAGGCGGATGGAACCGGCATCGAAGAAGAAGATTTGGTCTACTCGGTTAATGAGTGGGACAACTACGCGGTCGAGGAAGCCATCCAGATTCGCGACAAAGTGGGCGGATCGGTGACCGTGTTGACGGTAGGCGATGAAGAGGCGGAAGAGGTGCTGCGCCGCGAGATGGCCATGGGCGCCGATAAGGGCATATTGCTTTCCGATGATGCCTTTGAAGGTTCCGACGGTCGCGGTATCGCTGCGATCCTGAAGGCCGAGATTGAAAAAGGCCGGTATGATCTGGTGCTCACCGGCGCCCAAGCCGATGACGGTGCCGGACAGGTGGGCGGCATGTTAGCGGCGATGCTGGATTGGCCCTATGCCTCCCTGGTCAATTTTATCGATGCCCAGGACGGCGGTAAAATCAAAGTGGGCCGGGAAATCGAGGGCGGCAACCAGGAGATGAATGAGATCGGCTTGCCCTGCGTGCTCTCCATCCAGACCGGCATCAATGAACCGCGCTATGTGGGCATCCGAGGCATCCGCAAAGTCGCCTCGGTGGAGATTCCAACCCATGGGGCCGGCGATCTGGGTTTGGCCGGCGATACGGTGGGCGCTGCCGCTGCCCAGGTCAAACGGGCCGATTACTTCATGCCGGAACTGGGAGAAGGCGCAGAAATGCTTGAAGGCAGCATGGAAGAGAAGATCGACAAACTGATTGAAATGTTGAAAGCCAAAGGAGGGCTAAAATAATGGCACAACTTTTCGCCTATATCGCACATAAAAACGGGTTGCTCGAAGACAGTGCCGCCGAATTGGCCATCGCCGCCGCAAAGTTCGATACCGGCGGCCAGGTGACCGCCATCGTAACCGGCAGTGGCGAGGCGTTGGACACCGCCTGCCAGGCAGCCGCCAAGATCTATCCTGCGGTATGGAAATTCGATCATGCCGAACTCGGCTATCCCAACGCTGAAAAAGTCCGCAAGCTCTTAGCGGGTGCTTTGCCGGCAGACGGCATTGTCCTGATGGCCCACGACACCTTCGGCATGGATCTCGGTCCGGGGCTCTCCATCAAATTGGATTCTGCCTTTGTCGCCGATGTGGTGGGCATTGAAAGCGCCACGGGCAGTTCGGCAACGCTGGTGCGGCAAGAGTACGCCGGTATGGCCCATGCCCATGTCACTTGTGATCTGGCCAAAGGTGCCGTACTGACCCTGCGCCCCGGATCGTTCCAGGCCGAGGAAAACAGCGATGCGGCCGGCCAGGTTGAAGATAAATCCGGTGAGGTCGGGGACCTGACCGTTAAACGAAACTTTCTCGAAGTCGTGGAAGCTGAAGTCGGCGATGTGGATATCACCAAATCCGATGTGCTGGTTTCGGTGGGTCGCGGTATCGAAGACGAGGAGAACATCGAGCTGGCCGAAGAACTGGCCGAAGCCATGGGTGCGGTGGTCTCTTGCTCACGGCCCATCGTGGATGCCAAGTGGCTGGAAAAATCCCGCCAGGTCGGCACTTCCGGCCAGACCGTCAAACCCAAAGTTTACATGGCCATGGGCATCAGCGGATCGTTCCAGCATCTGGGCGGTTTAAAAGGCTCGCCTTTTATTGTTGCGGTCAACAAGAATCCCAAGGCGCCCATTTTTCAGGTGGCCGACGTGGGTATCGTGGATGACATCTTGGAGTTCATGCCTGAATTGACTGAGAAAATTCAGGAGGGCTGATTCAGCTTTTAACATCAGCGCGGTTTTGGCCGTGCTTCCGACCTATTCAATCAAGCCGTTGGGGATCACGCAAAACCCAACGGCTTGTTGATTGCGTAAACATAGTCCTTAGCGCCGGGTTACCGACAGGTGGCTTTGCTTTAACATCGTCAGCACCGGCCGGCGCAGAGCCCAGCCCGACGAAGATCATCTGCCGGGCAACCACCGCTTCAGCGTAGGGCCGGCCTCTGCGCCGGCCGGTTGGAACACCATGGAACAGCAAAGCGCAATGGCCATATCGGGCCATGCATTTTGAAACGTATCCCCTGACCCAATACCCATGTTTTTATTTAGGTGCACCCTATCGGAATCGTTTATAGCGTCCAGCACATATAGGGCAGGTGGTTGCATGGGATGGGTTGTGCATTATTATCTGTCATCAAGCTTTAAATCAAAAAGCCCAATAATTTTCTCTCAATTGTTCAAAATTTAATTTCATTAACAATTGCCGTTGAATGAATGATTTGGAGAAAAAATTTAACCCACAAGCAAGGAGGCGGCATGGATAGAAAAAAAGTAATGGCCATGTTCAATAAACAGACGCGCGTCGGCGCATTGGCAACGGCCAACAAAAATGGAGATGTCAACACCGCCGTCTTTGGGTCCCCGCGCATGATCGATGAAAACACCATCATCATGGCCATCGGTGATAACCGCTCCTATCAGTATCTGCAAGAGAATCCCAAAGCCACGTTTATCGTCATCGAACCGGGTGCATCCCCCAAAGAATGGGCAGGGGCGCGCTTGTATCTGGAAGTGGAATCGTTCGAACGATATGGAGAAGTACTGGATTCATTCCGGGAGAATATTCGCAAGGTGGCCGGAAACCAATCCGCCGATGCGATTGTGGCCGCCATTCGATTCAAGATTACCGATGTCCGCCCTTTGATTGCACCGACTGAATAGAAGCGGTTCGAATATAATGCGTTGACCCGATGGGCGCTACCCAAACGGCTTGTATCCGACAGGGGTGCCGATCAATTAATTTTGCCCGTAATGCGTGCGATTTCCGCTTGCAGGAAGGTGTTCACATTTTCCAAATGATCCACACCGGCCTTTATTGTGGTAATGGCGTCTTCGCTTTGAGGAATGCCGGGATCCAAATCGGTTATATTTTTATAGCGCGCTATCAATTCCTGATTGACCAGAAACAGTTTGGCAATCAATGAGGTCTGCAGATCTTTCAAAGCATCTAAATTAAGCTCATGGGGTTCATACTCGAACAACTTTTTTGGGTCGGAGTCCACACCCATCTTCTATCCCTTCACTTTACGCGGATTGGTAGATGAATCAGGTCATCCAAGGCCGGCAGGCCTTATGGTGCTGATATTACCATCCTTCTATCCCGGGCGCTTCCATCATCACTGAAAAATGCCAGACCCATCTGTTGAAAGGATAGAACGAAACAACCGATACCCTAATACCATACTGGCTTAACCAGGGAAATGCAACGGTAGGGTGTTTGATTAAACAAGACCCTTGCTCCGGTTACCCCCCCCCTAAAACCTAAATTCTATTGGAAACACTTGAGAACCTGACTATACATGAAAAATCATATGTTCTATTTGATTTTTCATGTTTTAAATGGTATGCAAGTTATCGTTATGCAGACCATTGACCGAGATATCGATACCCTTGAAATTAACCGGCGGCTTGATGGGTTTCCTGTCACAGCCATTCTTGGCCCCAGGCAATGCGGTAAAACGACACTTGCACGCCGGCTGGATGCCGATCACTATTTCGATTTGGAGAATCCGCGCGATGCTGCCCGACTCGAACAGCCCCAGCTGGCGCTCGAGGATCTGAAGGGTCTGATTGTGATTGATGAAATTCAGCGTATTCCTGAGCTGTTCCCGCTATTGCGCTATTTGGTCGATACGCGCCCCAGTCAAAAATACCTCATATTGGGAAGTGCTTCGCAGGATCTTATCCGTCAGAGCGCTGAGTCACTGGCCGGTCGCATAGCTTATTTTCGGTTGGGTGGATTTCGCCTCCAGGATTTTGAATCGGATAAATTTTTGCAGCTGTGGCTTAAAGGCGGTTTGCCTCTTTCCTATCTGGCCGACACGGAACAAAGTCGATTGTGGCGGGAAAATTATATCACCACATTTCTGGAAAGAGACATCCCTCAGCTCGGCATTCAGATTCCGGCAAAAACGCTCCGACGATTTTGGATCATGCTCAGCCATTTTCACGGCCAAGTACTCAATTATGCCGAACTGGCAAGAGCTTTTGGAATTTCTGATATGACGGTGCGCAAATATATCGATATCTTGGAAGGTACTTTCATGGTGCGCACCCTGCAGCCCTGGTATGTCAACATCGGCAAACGCCTGGTCAAACGACCGAAGATTTATTTGCAGGACAGCGGGTTGCTCCACACCTTTCTTGATTTGGATACCCTTGACCAATTGCAGGCCCACCCCAAAATCGGCGCCTCCTGGGAAGGTTTTGCTTTGGATTGCGTAATCCGCAGCACGCGAAAAGATGAAAATGACTTCTTTTTCTGGCAGGTCCACTCGGGATCGGAAGTCGATCTGTTTTGGCAGGATGGCGGCAGGAACTGGGGCGCTGAATTCAAATATGCGGACGCACCCACCTTGCAGCGGTCCATGACGGTCGCTGCCAAAGATCTTGATCTGTCCCACCTGTGGGTCGTTTATCCAGGGAAAACAAAATATCGCTTAAACCGGTATATTACCGTACTGCCCTTAAGTGAGATTCAGGCCCATTGGAAGTATGCCTGAAGCATATACGCGCTTATACAGTTGATTGTTACCTCATCACGGACCTTTGAGGCCCTTGACTTAACGGCGTTACAGCGCCTTGACGAGATGCCTTCCATGCTGGTCAGCAGCGTTTGCACTTCTTGATCGGTCAGCTTTGCGCCCTCAATCCGCGTTGAAGATCCCACCGACTCGATAGTAGCTATCTTTTTTAGCGCCTTTAGCCGTTCGGGCCTTAGGTGGCCGATGGCCCGCCATACCTCCTTAAACTCATCAATTTCAGGTGATATGAATCCATCAGTTTTTGGTCTGATGCATGACCATCACCACGTGTGAGTCGCTTAGAGCTTCTGGATCAGATCGCACAGCAGGCGTACCCCGAATCCGGTGCCGCCGGCGCTGCAATAGGGGCCGGCTTTTTTATCGAAAGCGGGGCCGGCGATGTCGATGTGGGCCCAGCGGGTGCCGCCCACAAATTCAGAGAGAAACAAGGCGGCGGTGATGGCGCCGCCATAGCGGCTGCTGGGCAAATTGTTGATGTCGGCCAGATCGCTTTTTAACAGTCCCTTGTAATCCTCGGGAAGCGGCATGCGCCAGCAGCGTTCGTGGGTAGCTTCGCCGGATGCCAGGATGGCCTCGGCCAAAGCGTCGTCCGGTGAAAAGACGCCGGCGATTTTACCGCCCAGGGCCACCACGCAGGCCCCGGTCAGTGTGGCCAGGTCGATGACCACATCGGGCTTGTACTTTTTGATGGCGTAGGCCATGGCGTCGATGAGGATCAGGCGGCCTTCGGCGTCGGTATTGCCGATTTCGACGGTTTTGCCGCTGTAACTGGTCACGATATCCCCCGGCCGGATGGCTTTGCCCGAGCACATGTTTTCCACCAGGGGGGTTACCCCCACCACGCGGTGCTTGAGTTTCAGGGCGTGAATGGCCGTCATGGCGGCGGCCACGGCGGCGGCGCCGGACATGTCGATTTTCATGATGTTCAGACCGGCGGCGGGTTTCAGGTTGATGCCGCCGGTATCAAAAGTGACCCCTTTGCCCACCAGCACGATGGTTTTTCGGGCCCCTTTGGGGGCATGTTTAATCTCCACCAGCCGGGGCGGATTGTGGCTGCCCGCGGCCACGGCCATCAGCGCGCCCATTTTCTTTTTCTTCAACTGGGCCGGGTCCAGCACGCTGACCTGGAGGCCGCACTCTTTGGCGGCCGCCGCAATGACTTTGGCCAACCGGGCCGGGACTTTGTCATTGGCCGGTGTGCTGACCCATTCCCGGGCCAGCGTTGCGGCCCGGCAAACTGCCGTCACCGGGGCAATCAGGGATTTGTAGCGACGGGCAGTCGCAGCCGGCATCAACAGTGCAATTTGCTTGAGCGGCGTCTGGGTGCGCTTTTCTTTGTAGGGATCAAAAATGTGGTTGCCCAGGATGGCCCCCTCCATCAGGGCGGTGATCACCTCGCGGGGGGCGATGTCCGGCGATGGGGCGACCGGGACCGCCACCACCAATTTGCGGCACTTGGCTTTAATGGCGGCCTGCACCGCCAGGCCTGCAAATGCGCGCAGCGTTTCTGCGCTCAGCTTGGCTTGCGGGCCGACGCCCATGGATAGGCAGCGTTGGATGTTGCCGCCGGCGAGGTGATGAAGCATCAACTGCTGCTCTTTTTCCCCGGCAAACTCTTTTAATGCCAAGGCCTGGGATATCAAGGCCTGGATGCCAGTATTCTCATGAATTTGACTATCTTCACACACCGGTATGGCCAATATCTCGATTTTTAATTTTTCTACGGATGCAGTCGTAAATTTGATCATTTTGAATTTCCTTACATGTTGCAAAACCGGGTTGGGTTCAGGTCATTTTTGTTTTGATGTCAGCAACGGGCCGATACAGAGCCCGGCCCTACGAAAACCATTTGCTAAGGGCTCGCGCAAAAATAACTTCACATTTTTATGCGCCGATGCATCCTGTCTGGCGGCGTTGCCAAAGCGCAGAAATATCACGATATTCCAGCGCTTCGGCGCCTTGCCAGGCAGGCGCCTCAACACCTAAAAGTGTAAATTTATTTTTGCGCGAACCCTTAGCGAACAAATGCACATTGGATGTCCGGTCGGCCGCTGCGCCGGCATTTATGAAATGCTAGGCATTACGCAACGGTTGCATGGACGTCAATTATTAACTGGGGGATTCTAAGAGAGCGGGTCGGCGGTGTCAACGGAAAGATCGACCAGGCGGGTCAGGGCAGAATCGAATGGATGGATGGCGTTCTCCCACGCATGCGGGTGCATGGCTTCGACCAGGGCCGCGCACTGCGGTGCGTATGCCGCTGGATGGGTCAGCAATTGCGCCAGTTTGGCTTCCAGGTCTTCTTGGTTGTGGTAGAGAAAATCTTTGTGAAATGGTTCCGGTAGTATTTCCGGATAGCAAAGCCGATGGGGCAGCAGCGGCAGACAGCCGTGGGCCATGGCTTCCACCATGGCGATACCGAAGTTCTCTTGCCGCGCGGTGCTGATCACCACGCTGCCGCGGTGCAACCACTGGTAGTATTTTTCCCGCGACGGTTCATGGCCGTACCGGACCAGGCGCGCTCCCAGCAGGTCCGGGGCATGGCGGCACGCATCGGGCATTTGGGCATAATTTTCTCCCAGCATGGCCACCTGGAAATCGATACCTTGGGCAACCATCGCAGCTAAGGCCTGGAAAAACGCATCCGGATTTTTATCATGCTCCCAGCGGTGGTTCCAGATGATCAATGGGGGCTGGGACAGATCCCGGGGTTGCATTGCCAGATCTTTGGCAAAGTGGCACCCCGGACGGGCCACGATTGATTTACGGGCAATGGCTTCGACCACCCACCTGGGGCGAAAGTCCGGCATGATACGGATAAAATCCGGCAGCGCCTTGATAAAGGTGTCCAGATGGGTCTGGGAATTGAACAACAGTTGCCGGGCGGCCAGGGCCGTGGTGATATGGGTAAAACCCGGTTGGTGGTCCGCCCGCTCAGCGGGTGCGGCCGGGTAGGTGAGCTGGTTTTCATGAAAATAGACCAGGCTGGGCGGGAAGGGATGGGGCCACAAGGCTTTGAGTTCCGCCAGACTCAAGATACTGGATGCGATCAAGCCGTCATAGCCTTGGGGCGAGATGCGATCCGCCCAATAGAGCGCGGCGCCGCGCATGCGCCATTTCCAAAAACGGTCCGGCAGGGTGATCAGGTCGATGGTATGGCGGCTGTGGGCCACCAGGCCGTCGGCAAAGTCGCGGTGCGAGCCGCCGTAGAAGGGTTCCAGGAAAAGAAATCGATACGCCGGCCGTGCCAGTTTAACCCCACCTTTCCCAGGCCACCCATGCCCACACTGCGGCTGCTGCGATCAAACTGAGCATGACGGCAGCCGATCCCAGGTCTTTGGCGCGTCCCGAAAGCGCATGGCGCTCCGGGCCGATGCGGTCAACGGCCGCTTCAATGGCGGAGTTGAGCAACTCCACAATCAATATCAGCAAGAGCGAGAAGAGCAGCACGGCGCGCTGGGCAAAAGTGACGCCTATCCAGAATGCTGCCGGCAGCAGAATCAACACGAGCAAGAGTTCCTGACGGAACGCCGCCTCATGACGCCATGCGGATTTCAGGCCCTGAATGGAGTAACCCGTGGCACGGATGAGGCGTTGCAGGCCGCCCGGTTGTTTTGTCTGCATATCAATTCCTTGCGTATGCTGGTCTGGGTGGATATCCATAATCGGGATCAATATAGAGAGGTATACCGGTGGGGTCAAGTGTCGGCGGCCATGTTATCACCATCGGCACCGGAGTCCGCTTGTGCAAGGACCACCTTCGGGCCTGGCCTGTCGGGCATAACCGGGTCGCGCAGGATCAGATCGATGGCCTGTCTGGCCAAATCCGCCGTAGGCGCGAACACCTCATGCAGGTTTTTGATGTGGCGCAGGTGATCGGCCGTGCGCAGCACCAGCATGGCCAGGTCGCCCTCGGCCATCAGGCCTTTGCGGATCACTTCTTCCCAGGGCTGACCCGAGGCCCAGGCCCGCATGTGCAGGGCAGGGCGGTAGTAAAGGGGGCGCGTGTCAAAGCCGCACACCTGCATCTGTTTGGCAAATCCCTTCAGCCCCCGGGATACTTTATGGACAGCTTTAACGAGTGCTTTGGGCAGGCGCTTGGTCTCCAGGTGCTCATCGGTCTCTTTTTCATTCACAAAGCTGGCCATGATGGCGGCAAGCAGCGTGGGGTCCTGCTGGGGGAATAGCCCATGGCGCAATCCTTCGGCCACCAACAGGGGGTGATCGATACGCAACTGCGAGGCCCATCGGCCGTCAGCCGTCAGTCGATCATGGGCATCCACGAAGCCGGTCTCTTTTAAAAAGGTCAGATGGCGTTGGAAATCCTGCCACAGGTGGTCATGAGCCGCACCGTGGCCCCCTGATTTTTCGCCATGGCGCTGAAAGGCCGCCAATGAATGACGAAGCAGGGCCTTGATTTGCCCTGGGGTATGCGAAAGCATCAGGTTCAGTACCATGGAAAAATCGATGCGGATCTGGCTGTGCACCACTTCGGGCGGTGCATTTAGCTGGCGGGCCACATGGCGCACATCCATGTATTTTCCGGGGATAACCAGTGCAAAGCCCACGCGGTCTTTACCGCGTCGGCCGGCACGGCCGGTCATCTGATGCAGCTCGGTGGCGTCCAGCGGGGCAAATTCACGGCCGTTAAAACGGTCGGAATTTAGAAATGCGACAGTACGGGCCGGAAAATCGACCCCCGCGGCCACGGTGGAAGTGGCGAAAATGGCGTCCAGCAAACCCTCGCTCATGAGGTGTTCCAACACCTGCTTCCACGCGGGCAACTGGCCGCTGTGGTGTGATCCCACCGCCAAATGCTCCAATGGGCGGCGCTGGCGATGGCGTCGAATGTGGGGAAAATCTTCCACCAATTCGGCGATGCGTTGCTGCAGGGCGGCTGCTCGCTCAGGGTTTTGGATACGGTTCTCCTGGCACAGACCCAGCGCGCTGTCGCAATCCGCACGGGATTTTAGAAAGAAAATCGCCGGCAGCAGGTTGTATTGACGTAAAATTTTGAGCAACATGCCAAAGGGCGGCAGTCGGCCGGGTGGCGCCAGGAACGGTTTCGGGCGACCTTGCAGCAGGGATTGCACTTTTTTATAGATTCGCTTTTTGCGACGCGCCGTTGCGCTCTCCATCAAGGGCAGCAGGGTGCCCCCGGGATGCTGAAAAAGCGGATAGAGCGGCACCGGCCGCTTGTTTTCCTCGACGACCCGGCAAGGCGTTTCGCGGATGCGGGTCAGCCAGGCCGCGATCTGGTGGGCGTTGCCCACGGTGGCGGAAAGCAGCAGCAAGGGGATGCGCCGGGGTAGATAGATCATGATCTCTTCCCAGACCACCCCGCGGTCTCCATCGCCCAGGTAGTGGGCTTCGTCTAATACCACCAAATCCGTGGAGAGCTGCTCACCCCGGTGCATGGCATCGTAAAGCTGGTTGCGCAAAATTTCGGTGGTACCCACAATGATGGGGGCCGTAAAGTTCTCTTTGCGGTCGCCGGTGAGAATGCCTACATGGGCCTTGCCGAAATGGTTTGAGAACTCGAGCATTTTGGCATTGGTCAGGGCTTTCAAGGGCGTGGCATACCAGGCGCGCCCACCTTGTTCAAAAATGCGTGCAATGGCTTGCAGGGCGATCCAGGTTTTGCCCGAGCCGGTGGGGGCGGTGACCAGGCAATCATTTTGCGCAATGGCCGCCAAGGCAGTGCGTTGGAACGGATCGGGCGCAAAGGCTTTGGGTGCGGGGCGCCCGATCCCGGCAAATATTTTCTGCAACCGGGGGTCGGCGCCGGGTCGCATCGGTGCCTGCCGGACTTTAGGCTTCAGGGGCCGGCGGTGATAACGGTTGGGGCCCGGGCGGTAGCGGCGAGATCCATTCATCGTATGATAACAGATTTCCTTGGTGGTGATAGGTCAGGACGCCGGCGACTTAGAGTTTGGCAATCATCTCCTGTACGCGTGTTTTGGCTGCCGAGTCCACATCATAGGGGGATTGGCCCTCCAGATCCGCTTCGATCAGGGCATCAGCGTAGGGCAAAAATCCGAGGATATCAAAATCGGCCAGATGCTTGCGCAAAAAGGCTTCATCCGATTCGCTGCGCACTTTATTGCCCACAATGAAAATTTGATCAAGTTTGATCTCGGACGCCAGGCGACGGATGTGCTCGGCCGTATCGATGCTGCGCCGGCCGGGTTCGACCACCACAATCAGTTTGTCCACCGCCGAGGCGGTGGCCCGGCCCAGGTGCTCGATGCCCGCTTCCATATCCATGACCACCACTTCATCCCGGCCCAGCACGATGTGCATTACCAGGGCCTTGAGCAAGGTGCTCTCCGGGCAGAGGCAGCCGCCGCCGCCTTTTTTTACACTGCCCAGGCGCATCAGCTTGATATTATCTTTTTTCACGGAGAGGGCATCGGGCAGATCATCCACCTGGGGATTGAGTTTGAAAAATCCGCCCATGGAGCCGGGTTGGGCACCGGTGCGTTCATAAATCATCTCTTTCATTTCGGCGATGGGGGTGATCCGGTCGGCATTATCGATGCCTAAAGCCGCCGCCAGATTGGCATCCGGATCGGCATCGATGGCCAGCACCTTTTTGCCTGAATCACTGAGGGTTCGAATCAATAAGGAAGAAAAAGTGGTTTTGCCCACACCGCCTTTGCCGCTGATTGCCAGTTTCATTTAATCGCCTTTCGAATGGATGGTGTTCTGTATTTGGTATTTGGTGTTTAGTATTTAGTGTTTGGTGTTTACGCTTTCGATTCTGAAATAAAGCCGTGCAGTGTAAAATTCACCCGGGTTTGTGCTTTACCAAACACCAAACACATTTAAGCCGTTGACAATATAACAAGCTTTATCCATTCGGCAAGCTTGGAAGGCAGGCGCCGGCGATTCTCGGTGAAGCACCTGGGGGTTGTGAACGTTGGCAGGTCATTGTGGGAGGGGCGTCCCGCCCCGACATCATCGCTTTGCGCATGGCCAGTCGCGGCGAGACGCCGCTTCCACAGACACCAAATCGTGCCTAAAGCATCGCGAAAAATTATTCTGCGATCTGCCCCAAAGACTTATCGGCGGTGGCTCAGAAATTTTACCGAGAATAGCTGGTGGGCGTATGATCTGAAGGGAGCCTGTTGGATCATCAACCCTTTACGACTGAAATATGCACCGTCAAAGTGTGGTGGACGCTTCTGCTCTTGACGCTTTCATGCGGCAAAGATAGAAGAGAGGCTCGATGAATGCCATTTTCCGGATGGACACCAATAAGATTGAGATAACCATGTCCCAGATCGTTCGACGCAAAGCCGGCAGTTTTGCCGGTCCCAAACCTGAAATATTGGCTCCTGCGGGCAATCAAGATTCCTTTCTGGCGGCCTTGGCGGCCGGCGCCGATGCGATTTACTGCGGACTCAAGTCCTATTCCGCCCGCATGGCCGCCAGGAACTTCAGCGTGGATGAGCTGGCCCCATTGGCCGATCTGGCTCGCAGACAAGGCACCAAACTCTATCTGACCTTTAATTCCTTGCTCAAACCCGATGAATTACAACCCGTGGGCCAACTGTTGGCCCAGGTGAATCATATCCTCCAGCCCGATGCATTGATCATTCAGGATCTGGCGGTTGCGGCGCTGGCCAAACAAGCGGGTTTTGCAGGTGAGATTCATCTTTCGACCTTGGCCAACGTGACCCTGCCCCATATATTGTCCCGCTTGCCCAAGGCCTTTGGGGTGCAGCGGGTGGTGCTGCCGCGAGAACTCGATGTGGATGAGATTAAAACCATGGCGGCGGCGTGTCCCACGGATCTGGGGTTGGAGATCTTCGTTCACGGCGCCCTCTGCTATGGGGTTTCCGGCCGGTGTTATTGGAGCAGTTACTTGGGGGGTAAAAGCGGCTTGCGGGGCCGGTGTGTGCAGCCGTGCCGGCGGCGCTACAAGCAGGATAAACAGGCGCAGCGCTCTTTTGCCTGCCAGGATTTAAGCTTGGATGTGCTGGCCAAGGTCATGGCCTCTGTGGCTCAGGTTCGCGCCTGGAAAATTGAAGGGCGCAAAAAAGGACCCCATTACGTCTACTACACCACCACAGCCTATCAGATGCTGCGGGATGAAGGGCACGATCCGCAAATGAAAAAGGCCGCCCTTCAATTGCTGGACCAATCTCTGGGAAGGGCGGGCACTCACTACCATTTTTTACCCCAGCGCCCCTTCAATCCCATAGACACCCAAGCGCCGTCAGGATCCGGGATGCTGGTGGGCAAGATTCGCGGCAGTCACAACCAACCCTACTTCTCGCCGCGCATCGAATTGTTTCCCCAGGACAAGTTGCGTATCGGCTATGAGGACGATGCCGCGCACCAGACCCTGGACTTGACCCAAGGGATCCCCAAACAAGGTGAATACCGGATTAAATTAAGGCGGGGCCGCGCACCGGCCAAAGGGACGGCCGTTTTTTTGATTGATCGCAGAGAGCCGGCCCTGGCAGAGAAAATTCAGCATTTAAAGCAGAGATTGGCAAAGACGGAAACAGGGGGCCCAAACGCTGTCCCTTTCACACTGCGGTTGCCTCCCGGCAGCCCCCGCAAACCCTATGTGCATCGTATGCATGTGCGGCGGGGATCCGGTCACTGGATGCGTAAAACCAGCCTGGCCCTGTGGTTGGATGTGGACCAGCCCGAGCGCATGTTGGCTGAAGATGCCGAGCGTATCTGGTGGTGGTTGCCGCCGGTGATTTGGCCATCCGAAGCGTCCGTGTGGCTGGACTTGATCAAACAGCTTCTGCGCAAGGGGGCGCGTCGATTTGTAATCAATGCACCTTGGCAGATCGCCCTGTTTCATCAATCCAACCCATTGAATATTTGGGCCGGACCCTTTTGCAATATTTCTAATGCGTTGGCTGTTCGCGCGTTTAAAATCTTAGGTGGCCAGGGGGTCATTGTCAGCCCTGAATTGGCCAAGGCTGACTTTGAAGCCATGGGTCAAAAGAGTGTGCTGCCGCTTGGGGTGGTGATATCCGGGCACTGGCCTTTTTGCGTATCTCGAGTGCTTGCCGAAGCGATGAAAACAGAAGCACCCTTTGTCAGCCCCAAGGGTGAACAAGGATGGGTGCAGCGATATGGGCAACTCTACTGGGTGTATCCCAACTGGACCTTGGATTTGCGGTCGGTACAGGAACAGCTTCACCAATTCGGTTTCCGGCTGTTCTTGCATCTGGACGAGCCTGTCCCGCGTACAGTCAATATCAAACAACGACCCGGCCGGTGGAACTGGGACATTGGGCTGAAATAATATGATGGACCACCTCTTCTCTTTTGGTATATCGCATAGATTATTGACGGATTCGGCAGCTACAAAACAGGTAAGTTTTAAATTTTAGGTGTTAAGTTTAAAGTT
>JBNLFN010000145.1:0-6210 GCA_050305555.1 Desulfobacteraceae bacterium
AACGTCGCAGCCAACATCCACGACAAGGATACGGTAGCTTTTCATAATTCTGCATATCATGGTTGCTCAGACATCCGGGTTCCCACCTTGTTTATTTTTTTCATCGTTGCGACATGCATCGGGCGGCCCTTTTTTGTAAAGCGCATCCATCTTTTTGATTTCATTTTCGATCTCTTTCCGCAGGGCTTCAGGCGCCAGCACCTCAACATCAGCGCCGTATTGCAGGATTTTCATTTTTATTTCGCGGAAATCGGAAACGGGCAGGGTGAGGTCCAGGCAGCCGTCGGGCTGTTGGCAAAGCTGCTGGTCGGGGTGCCAGTGTTGTTGTTTGATCCAGCGGGCGCGGAAAGCGCAGAATCGCAGGGTGACGGGGATTGGCGCGTTGCCTTGAAACAGGCCGAAGGCGGTTTCGAGCAGGGGGCGCCACTGGGATTCGGGGCGGGGGGTGAAGTCCTGGGGTTGCACTTGCAGGTCACTCATGCGGGCCAAATAGAATTTGCGCCAGTCGTTGCGGTGACGGCACCAGGCGGTCAGGACCCAGGACGCCATGTAGTGCTGCAGGTGATAGGGTTCGGCCATGCGCCGGGTGGTTTCGTTGGTGGCCGGGGATTGGTAGGTGAATCGGATCGGGCGGTGTTTGAGCAGGGCAAAGGCGGTTTGGCGGAAGGTTGCTTCCTGGGCCGGGGAGTATCCGCTCCAGGTGGCGGAAAAGGCCTGGTCGATGGTTTCGGGTGAAAAGCCGATACGGCGGGCGGCTGAGAATATTTTATCCCTCAGGATTTCAAGCTCCCGGCTGATATAGCCGCCGGCGGTATGGTCCAGCAGGCGGCGCGCCAGAACCAGGCAGAGGATCTCCTGCTGGCCGGCGGGCAGGCAGGGCAGTTCGAAGAGATCGTCGGTGTAAAAAAAGCCCCTGCGACCGGCATCGTATTCCAGGGGGGCCTTGAATCGGTCGCGCAGCAGGTTGATGTCGCGCTGGGCGGTTTTTTGCGAGACTTCGTGCTGTTCGGCGAGGCGGGCGGCGTTGGGGAAACAGCCTGCTTTGCTCTGTTCGTGGAACCAGAGCACGCGTTCAAGCTGGGGGAAGACCGGCATGGATTTCCCTCCGTTGATATCCTATCAATCGGCGTGCTGACGTTTGTTGGACTGGATTTTTTTACCATGCCACATTTTGATGTTTTTGTCATTCATCATGATGCGGACGCGAGAATTTACGAAAATATGGACAACGAAGAATCTCGGTGAGAATCAGGTCTCCCATGACAATGGGTTCCCTGGAAAGGCAGCAGTCCAGCAGGTCCGTCTGCCTTGTCAGATCACCATTGAAATAGCCGCTCCACACAGAAGTATCCGCCAGGATCACCGGTCCGATCTCATTTCTTCAAGGTCCCCTTCCCATTTTAGTTTCCCGCGCAGGCGCTTGATGCCTTCCTGCCTTTTTAGCTGGATCAACAGCTTGAGACCGGTTTCGACGACAGCCTTTTTTGTTTTCAAACGGGTCAGCTTCATGGCTTCATTCATGAGCTTATCGTCAATGACAACATTGGTCCTCATGATGCCTCCCCCTTTTGTACCAATGTGTATTGTCTTTACAATCCATACACATCAATTCGGCGTGAAGGTCCATTGATTTATCGTTTTTCGGCTGTCGGAAGGGGAGGGGAAATATGTTTTTTACGAATGCATCAATAGTAGGAACAGGACGGCGCGATGATTCCCCGTAATGCAGCATCCAAAGCACTCGAGTTGAGCCGGCAATATCCAGTATTGACCATTACCGGCCCCAGGCAGTCGGGCAAAATGACTTTGTGCCGGCAGAACCGGTCAGATCGTGAACATGTCCAGCGCAGGATCTTTACCATTACCTTTGGTGCATCGCTCTTACAACTGTTTCGTTGTTACATCACCTTCATGTCTCTGAGGGCCATAGCCTTGAGCTTTTAGATTATCGAATTTTTTCTTAGTTGCCTTAGCTGTCGTCTATGGGTCATCTTTTTACACCTTTACACAAAAAGCTCTATTTCATTAGCTTTACCCCAATATTCATCCTTTGTTATTGTTTCGTTTAACATTCCTTGTGTCAATTCGTTGAGCTGCTTTGCGCTTTGAATTTTTTCTCTTTTCATTTCCACCCCCTGTGAGCACACCTCACACAAAAGAAGGTGTTTTGATGAATAAGGAATCACGGGAATGAAAAACAATGTGAACCACTTGCGATAGCGGCTCAATTGAAGCCAAGTATCATTTTTGCAATTTGGGCATTTTGTGGACATGGTGGCGCCATAGTCTTTGTGGGTAACCTTTCCCCATCCAAAAATAATCATAGTACTATCCTTTCATTCAGCAGTCTTTTTTCTGTTTCCTCATTGCAGTATTTCGTTACATTTGGTAGGCATTAAATGCCTTTATGCCTTGATTCGCACCGGTTTCAATGCTGAGCCAATTGAGTCATGGGACGACTTGCCCCCTATCGATGCCCCTTATCGACGCTGTTATTTCATTAAGTTGTTGGGCTTCGTTCCTCAGCCCAACCTGCGAGCTTCTTTGGGTGCTATCATTTCACCAGGCACATCTTTAGCCCCCTCTTTCCATGCCGAAGGTTTACCAAATTCTTCCGGCATCTTTTGGCCTTTAGCGCACTTACCAGTCTTGGTATTTCTCCAGTATTGTGATTTTTGGCCCCATCGAATAGATGTTTTTTTCTTATTCCAATTCAACACCCAGAGTCCAAAAGTCGTGATTCTGGTGTTGCGCTACCACTTTATCAGCCACCTTTGTTAAGTAGATATACTGATCAAGCTCATCGCCGATGCGTAGATCCACATCAAACATTCGTACAAACCGGTTTACAATGCGTCGCATAGTCATGTACCCGAGGCGGATACTTTCTTCATGCTTTGGAATGCGGAAACTTACTACCAGATCCTGACGGTTCGATACGTCGGCCGAATCTTCAGTGTCATCATCTACAAACACGCTCACACTTAGGCCTGGTTTTGTTAGTATCTCTGTATCCGCATGATCTACAAACGAGAATTCTTGCAGCAAGAACTCACGTACCCGCTCTTTGTTATCGTCCGAGCCGAATTTGGGGAATGTTAGAAAATAATCAATTGCCATACATCCGCGCTCCTGTGTGCAGGCCCTTATTGGACGCTCCCAATATTTGAACATTGAACGATAAAAGTTTTAAGGTGACTCGTGAGAAGTAACTCCGCCTTTTGAATTTATTGCGAAAGACATAGTAGAATTTCACCGTATTTAAGCGCATATCGGAGGTATTTATCATCATAAATCGGTGTGAATTACTTAAATGCGAGTTACTTCTCACAAATCTAAGGTTGGGAGCGTCCCGAATATCTCATCACTGATTGGATATAGAACCACCTGACGGATGAGGTGCATAACCTCTCGTTGCTTCACAACACCGGCAATCTTAAACCGCCGGTGATCAATACATAAATAGCGAGGGTGTGTTTTTTTGCTCAACCTGATCCCCTTTTCTTAAGCAAAACCTTCTATACCTAGTACATTTGACTTTGATCCGATTTTTCTATCAAATTCATCGGCAAACAAATAGAAAGAGGGCTCAGATTCTAATTCCACAAGCACACCACGATCAACTAATTTTATTAATTGTCTCTTAATTTCACGCAATAGCTCAATGCCTTTTGTATTATCAACATCTAAAATTTTACCTAATTGAACGAAAGTAACGGCTTTTAAATTGGCAATTTTTCCACCCTGCATGTTTATTTTTAGCTCATTGCCATTAAAATTGATTGCTTCAATTATTTTTTCCTGCATTTCTCTTTCCATTGTCTACATCCAGTATCATTAGAACAACATTTTATTCTGTTGGTAGTCCACTTTCCCAATCATATCCTTTGTAATTTGTAATATCATGAGAAGTAAGCGGATCATATCTTTCCATATACTTTTCTGGATTATGCTTAATCCAATCGTTATAAAACATTTCTGCAGTTTCGTGTTTAAGCAACAGCTTATCATGTTCTGTTCCCTTACCCTTACTAAGTCTTTCCCATGCCTCAGCTGTCGGCTTATGAGGAGTGTGATTTGGATTATCAAACACATAATCTTTTATCTTTTGGATTCTCTCGGGCTTTAGATTATTGTGCTTAGCAATGTCTGCTACGTCTTTTTTTGAATTTCTAATAGCTTTGTAGAGTTCATCAGGTGTTTTAGTTGTCGCCTTTGGGCCGTTGCTCTTTTTACCTTTTTCATAACCTTTTTTCGTTTTATCATCAAGCCTTTCCACTGCCTTGGGTTTATCGACATCGAGCATATGCTTTCCTGCCCTTTTGGTTTTTTTTACGGTTTTGGGGGTCTTGGCAGCAGCTTCTTCAGCGTTTTCGACCAGGGCCCTGGCCTGTTTGGTTTTCCTGATGGCCAAAGCGATTTTTTCCAGCAGTTTGGCCACTTTGATCAGTCGGGTGGATTTTGCTGCGATATTGGCGGCGGCGCCGATGCCGTAGCTGACAAGGGCCAGCACGATGGTGACTACGATTTCGGCCGCTGCGGTCGCTCCCAGGCGGGCCAGTTCTACCGGATGGCTTGCATCATAGTAGCGTTGAGCAAAATCCCACAACAGCGCGTATGTTTGCTGATCGCCGAGCAGGATGGTCAGTATCGACTTGTAGTGCATGGCCTGCTCGTAGCCATGGACCACCGGATCCACGATCTTGTCGATCTCTTCCTTGAGCGGATTTATGTCGCCGGTGTAAAGCGCCTGGGTGGTGAGCTGAGCCATTTGGCCGGGGAACTGAAACAGCTTCAAATGGGCTTTGAGAAAACCTTTATAAAAGCCGGGGAATTTCTTGACCGCTGATACCAGGTCATCCCAGGTATCGGCCACTTGGTTCTGATAAACCGCATCACCGGCGTTACCGCTGTAATACAACGCCACTTCGGCCGAGTTCCTGCCGGCCAGGGCGGATAGGTGTTGCTCTTTTTTCTTTTGCGCCTCGGCCACCATGGCGTCCAGGTAGGTCTTCAACTCGGCCAGCATTCCGTCTATATCATCGGCAGGCGCCACAGCGATGGCCGGCACCGGCTGCCGGGTGACCGGATCCACCTGTACGGCCCAGCCGATCCTGGGCTTGATCACCGTGCGCATGGCATAACTACAAAGCTCGCGCGCCGCGATGCGCATCACCTGGCGGTCGTTCATGCGGTGGACCGGGTATTGGGTCAGGCAGTCCGCGGCCAGAAACCTGCGCAGCCGGCTTATTGTGTCATAACGGTCCCAGTTGATGCACCGGGCCATCCACTCTTCTGCGTCCTCTTCCCAGTCGAAGACAACGTCCTCCACATCCAGGATCTCCTGGCGGCCCCAGAAGTCGTCCTGAACATAGTATTGGCAGAAATCGTCTTCCAGGTACAAAATATGCTGCAGAAAATATTTGTCGTAGCGGCTCATCAGGCCTGCTCCACGCTATGAACGGCATTGGTTGCCGATGCGATCCGGTTTCGTATAGCCCTTCCAAGGGCGAGCGCCCAGCTATACAATGCAGAAGGTTCGTTCAGCCGACTTGATTGATTTTTTTGAATGGAACTCTTTTTTGCCTGAACTCTTGAAGATGGGTCAATAAGAATAGAGCATGTTCAGGTTCACATCCCATATACAAGTTGCGAATGTTTGTCAATCCAAATGGGGTACAAGCGGACAGACGATTTCGAAGGCTTGCTTGATTTTACATATTGATAATCCATCGATCAATTTGTAAGAACGGCTCCTAATGGCGCCCGGACGCCACTTGCTTGGCAACCGTCATAATATGCCGGGGCTGGCCAACTGATGGATAATCGGAACACCGGGAGAACCGCATCCGGCAATTTTCAACGCGCAAGCAGCTTGATGATCTGAAATTAGGAGAAAAAAATGGGATCAAGGGAACGACACTATACCTTCAGCATACCGTACAATCTGATTCTGATTACGGTGGGGAGCTTGATATTCGGCATCGGCTTGAAAGGCATCGCCGTGCCGCACAACTTCATTTCCGGCGGCTTCTCGGGATTGGCCCTGCTCATCTACTATTGGACCGGCCTTTTTTCACCCGGCGTGCTGTACTTTATGATCAATATCCCCATTTTCCTGCTGGGCTGGCGCTATGTGAGCCGCCGGTTCTTCCTTTACAGCCTTTACGGGATGGCTGCCCTGACAGCGGCCATGGATCTGATCTCCAT
>JBNLFN010000146.1:0-11999 GCA_050305555.1 Desulfobacteraceae bacterium
TATGGATTTTTAGAAAATTGTCTCTGGTCAATTGGCTGATGTCCAAGGTTGGTGTTTGGGGCGCAGGTGCGGTGCATGCTTTGACTTTGCGACGCGTGAGTATGGCCCGGATGCGTGTCGGTAAACAGTGGGGGTATAGGGTATGTTCGCTGCCGGCCAGCGAGGTGGCCTCTTCCAAGGTGTGGAAAAGCTCACGAACATTACCGGGCCAATGGTAACGACCCAAGGCCTCGATGAAATCGTTCGAAATGCCTTTGATCTGCGTTCCGTATATTTCGCTCAGTTGGGCAAGGTAATAGATCGTCAATCGTTTAATGTCGCTTTGGCGTTGACGCAGCGGCGGCGCCTCAATTTCAGAAGAGCGCAAGCGAAACAACAGGTCACTTCGAAAATGTCCGGCGGCTGCCATTTCGTCGAGATTTCGATTGGTGGCGGCAACAAGCCGGAAGTTGACTTCTACTTCTTGACGGCAGTTCACCGGTCGAAAGCGACGTTCCTGAATGACCCGCAGGAATGCCTTTTGGATGGTCATGGGCAACTCGCCCACCTCGTCAAGAAACAGCGTTCCACCGTGGGCTTGACGAATTAAACCCTGGTTCTCTTTTTCTGCGCCTGTAAATGCGCCTTTAACATGGCCAAAAAGCACACTTTCCACTAAAGATTCCGGTAGAGCCGCGCAGTCCACCACCACAAAAGGATGCTTGGCGCGGGAGCTGTTATTATGAATCGTTCGGGCCAACAACTCCTTGCAGGTGCCTGTTTCCCCGCTGATCAGCACGTTGGATTCCATTGCAGCCGCCTGGGCAACCCGATCAAGGGTTTCTTTCATGCGTGTGCATTCACCGATAATATCGTCCCGCTTAAGCGCCACCAGTGGTGTAGCGTTGCGCTTTTCGTGGCGAAAGGCCAGCGCTCGCCGAATGGTCAGCATGATGTTGTCCACCGACGAAGGTTTGACCAGGTAATCCCAGGCACCGCTTTTTATGGCCAACTCCGCCGCATCCGGGTTGCCATTGCCGGTGAGGATAATGACTTCCGGCGGTTGGCGGGTTTCTCGAATCCGAGGCAGCACCAGCAATCCATCTCCGTCGGGCAGCCCGACATCCAACAAGACGACATCAATATCGCCCTGATTGACGAAGGCCAGTCCGTCATGGGCATTGCTGGCACATTGGGAGTCATGTCCCATACGGGCAACAATTTCACTCAGCAGTTCCGTGAGCGCGCTGTCATCATCTATTATCAATACATTAGACATCGTCATCAATGGTGCGATTGAGGTTACTTATTCCCCAGGGGTTCCTGAAACGAATACCATCCAGCGCTGCCGGCAGTGTTAACGGCAAAAGCATGCAAATGGTAAAGCAATGGTTGTGCCATAGACAGTGCAAAGTTTTGAAAAATAAAATATAGTGTGAATACAGTTACTCAGGTGGTTGGGAAGTGCTGGCCGGACAGGGGGCCGGGTGAACCGTTGGGTATATTGCTTGCCTGATTAAATTAAATAAAACAAATAGTTATATGTTTAGTTGCCCATGCGCGCATTTGTCAATAATTTGACAAGAACCCGCGCAAATCCTGGCACAGAAACGATGGGGATCATCGTTTATAAAAGTAGAGGACGACGCTTTTTCCCATCAACGGGTTGAGTATACGATCCAAAATCTGAGTAAGGCGTGGGTTGTCCATCATGTCCCAGATTAAGAACCGATGGTAAAGTTTCACAGGCCAAAGGTCATTGCGGTCAAGTCCCAAAAGGCATTTGAGCCACCAAAATGGCGCGTGGAGGCCATGGGCATGGTGGGTGCGATGATGGACAGCACCTTGGTCCTGAATGAGTTGGATGAGTGCATCACGGGCATATATGCGGATATGGCCACCGCTACTCTGGCGGTATTGGCGCGATAGCGCCCAACATAGTGACTCGGGCCAGCGACGCGGAACGCTGATGGCCAGATGGCCTTTGGGTTTGAGAACCCGCAACAATTCGCGAGTCGCATGATGATGATCAGAGATATGCTCCAGTACTTCGGAGCAAATCACCACGTCAAAACTGTGGGTTTCAAAGGGCAGGTTTGTTATTTCCGCGCCTGCCAATGACCAACAGCTTTCAACGCTCGGACAGAATGATTCATGGAAATTTAGACGTCGGCGGGCTTCTTGTAGCGACGGCGTTTCGAGATCGGCACCCACGACGTGAACACCGGTCTGTTCATATGCGGCTGCGGTGTGCCGGCCGCTGCCGCAGCCTATGTCCAATATCCGACTGCGAGGGGTTATGGACAAATATTTAAAATCAACGGTAAGCATCAATGGTCTGCCGGTAGGCGGCCACACTTTTTTGGGCAGCCTGTCTCCATGTAAATTTTTTCATGACTCTTTGATAGCCCAACGCACCCAATTCAGCAGCCAGTTCGGGTCGCGTGCAAAGATTGGCGATTGCTGCGGCCAGGGCTTTATGGTCCGCCGGCGGTACCTGTATGCCGGCATCCCCCACAACTTCGGGTAATGCGCCGCCGGTGGTACTGATGACCGGGACACCGCATGCCATGGCTTCACCGGCGGGCAATCCGAAACCTTCGTAGAGTGACGGCGTGACGGCAGCATAAGCGCGGGCATATTGGCGCACAAATTCGGAATGGCTGATGGGACCCGTAAAACGAACCCGGGTTTCCAGACCGAGAGTTTTGATTAAGTCCAGGTTGGGGCTTCTCTTTTTCGGGGACCCTACAATGACGAGATGGAGGCGCGGTATCTTGCGGACAAGTTCGGCAATGGCTAACAACAGATGGCGTAGTCCCTTTAACGGTGTATCGGCGCTGGTTGTAACGATAAGGCGATAGGGTTGGCGTTCAACACCGGTCAGCGGATGAAATCGATCCGTATCGATGCCGTTGGGAATGATATGGAATTTTGAGGGCGCGATACCGAATTCTTTGCTGATATCGTTGCGTGCGCACTGTGAGACCGTGATGATGCGCTTTAAGCGAGGTGCAACGCGTTTTTGCATCTCAATAAAACTATACCAGCGCAGTTGTTTGGCTTTGCGCCAAATCGAGCGCTCCGCCCGCACGGCCAAATTTCGGTCCACCGTGATGGGGTGGTGAATGGTGGCCACGGTGGGTATTTGGCGCGCAATGGCCCAGATGCCGTATGAGAGGCTCTGATTGTCGTGGATAATATCGTAGCGGCCCTTGGCTGCTTTTAGAAATTTTCTGGCACGCAAACCAAAGGTCAACGGTTCGGGAAAGCCCATGGTGGAGACACCCAACCATTCCAGCAGATTAATGGGATCGCATAACTCTGTGGCCGTGGGGGTTCGAAAAAGATCCTCAGGATTGTAAAGATCCAGGCTGGGCAAACGGTGCAGTTTTAGGCCGTTGACCAAATGCGGGTAAGGTGGCCCGGAGATGACTTCAACCAGGTGGCCCAAGTTGTGAAGGGCCCGGGCCAAGTTGCGTACATAAACCCCTTGGCCACCGCAATTGGGGTGACTGCGATAACTGAGCAGGGCGATGCGAAGGGGACGATTCTGTTGTGTTGGATTCACCGCAGATCTCTGACGTTTAAGGGGAATGCCAAATGGCCTCAGATACCGGTCTAAGCGTTGGGCGTCAAGCATAATCGCAACCGTTTTTTTGCCCGCAAAGAGTTGGACTTCCAATCTTTGAATGGGGAGTGCCTCCATACCATCATTTTGATAGGCATGCATAAGATGGTTTTAAGCATGGATATTTTCGATATGCCCAAAATGGTTGTAAAGTTTTTCCAATATACGCCGATGAAATTATGGGCCTTTCCAATGATTGGGAGTGCTTGCCAACCCACAAAGACCATGAGGGTTTGCCATTGCGAATAAAAGTCGTTAATAGACCCCATCGGTCCTTGCAAAAGCGATTAAGGGTTAGGGTCTGCTTGGGAAAAAAATGGGCACGCAAATAAAAGAAACCCTTCTTTTTGTTGATGATGAAGAGAGCATTCTGGATATTTCCCGGACCTACTTTTCCGGCCGGGGATATGAAGTGCTGACAGCAACCAATGGTCGACAAGCGGTGGAGGTGATGGACTGCCACCGCATTGATTGCTGCTTTACCGACATCAACATGCCCGAGATGGATGGCTTGGCCTTGGCCGAATACATTCGCAAACACGACAACACCTTACCGGTGGTGATCATGACCGGCTTTCCCTCTCTGGACAACACCATTCAGACATTGAAAAACGGAGTGGTGGATTTTTTGGTCAAACCCATCAATCTTCGCCAGATGGAGCTTTGCGTTCGCCGCGTATTGCGCGAGCGCCAGCTGTTTGTTGAAAACATCCTGCTGAGTAAAGAAGTGGAGGGTAAGGCCAAAATCGAACAGCTCAACCAAGAGTTGATGGCCAAAAACCATGATTTAAATATAATGAATCGCATCATGGCTGATTTTGAGACACTCAGGGAAAGTGGCGATGTGTTCAAGCAATTGGTGAATTTGGCCGTAGAGATTGCCCACGCCGATAGGGCCTGTTTTCACCTGATCAATGAATCAGGCAATCAGTCTATGGTCATTGCTTCAGCGCCGGATAGCCGTGAAAGCTGCTCTTTTCCCGACGATGAGACAGGTAATCAAAACGCTGCGGCCCGCGATGCCGATACCTTGTTCAACACCCCTCACATTCAAGGTTTGATTTCGGATGTGGTAAACGATGACCGGCCCCTGATCATTGCCGGTAATAACGGCAACGCCTGTTTACCCACCCATATTCGTTCGTTTATGCTGGCCCCCTTAAAGATTCGCTCCAAGATATTGGGTGTGCTGAGCGCTTCGTTGTGCAAAAGCCAAAGGCGTTTCAATGAAAAAGATCTATACTACCTCTGTTCGATGACCAACAAGGCCGCATCGGCCATCGAAAATTTGGCCCTTTATGAAAACATTTACAACAATCTGCTGGCCACCCTGTTTGCTTTTGTCAAAGCCATTGAAGCCCGCGACCCATATACCCATCAGCATTCAACCCGTGTCACCCAATTGGCCATCGCTTTGGCCAATGCGGCGGGATGCGGCGACGAAGATCGTGAGATTCTCAATGTGGCCGGTTTGTTGCACGATATCGGCAAGATCGGTATTCGGGATGAAATTTTACTGAAACCCGGCCGTCTGGATTCGGAGGAGTACCGCATCATCCAACAGCATCCGGTCATTGGTGCTGAAATCATGGATAATTTAGGGCTCTGGCACCGTGAGAAACAGATCGTGCGCGGCCATCATGAACGATTCGACGGCACAGGATACCCGGACAGGCTCAAAGGTCAAGAGATTCCCATTTTGGCCCGCATTTTAAGTGTGGCCGACGTTTATGATGCAGTGGCCTCTGATCGTGCCTACCGCCGGCGTATGGAAGAAGCTAAGATTCTGGATATTATGTACGGTGGCGCCGGCACCCAGTTTGACCCGGACATAATCGACATTTTCAGAGGCCTCTACGAATCAGGAGAAGTAACTAAAATCACAGAAGAAACTGACAAATAAATAGCGCTAGCAGCCCCTTCCAAGCGTTGTGTCCCAGAACTAAGTGATATATTTTGTTGTTATCGTTTCGACCAAAATATCCAATGCCAAGGTCCAAATGTCAAATGGCGGATGGGAACCGATTGGATATAAAATCGGTAGAATACAATCATTTGACATTCGGGCTTTGACATTGGGATTAGAATGCTGACTAATGTAGGAATATTTCATAAAAGCATGAAAAAGTGTGACCTAGGTCACATACAAGACTTGATTATTGAGCTACAGGCTGGCATAAATTGGTAGCGTATACATTGAATTTCGTATCTCCTGAGCTGGGGGCGGGGAAGCTAAGGTAATCCCTCGACAGGCTTATAAACTCATACTCCATCGATTCAGGCCATGTGTTAATAATGATCTCCTTGTATTAGGTCTGCACTTGACTCTGGTCTCCACAATTTAGCATCATAGCTTGCCCTCCCAATTTCCCAACTACCAAAACCGATGAAACCCTTTGTGAGTAGCTTCATGTGACTTTATCAATACACATGAAGAGCGAATGAGGGCCGGCAGAGCCCAACTTTGTCATTGCTAAAAAGGGGATAAGCTAAACTGCCAATCGGTTTGATTTTGATCTCAAATATCAAAACAAGCGCACAAGGTCGATTCGGAACGGAGAATTACTGATCCTCATCTTTCAAACGAAAGGAGGCTCTTAATGCCCGAATACTTCAAAGTGTTGTTCCCGGAGCAGCAGGATGTTTTTGTGGATGGGATCAAGATGGGGCAGACCAACCAGAAAATCGAAATCGGCAGGGGCACCTACACCATCAAGATAGGACCACCCTTGGACTATCGACCCAAATGGCGTCGACCCACCATCAAACACACCACCCTCGAAAATCCACTCGAGTTGACCTTTGAAAAAGAGCTGGGGGGTGATACATGATTTCTCGCAGAATTCTGATGCTATTGGCCCTAATCTTGGCGATGGTAGCCTGTGCCCCTCTAAACCCCAGGCTGAATCATTACGATTACCGACAGGGCTATCGTTTCGGCAATTGCGCCACACCGGGCAATTCGGACGATTTGTTCATTGTGCTCACTTTTTCCGGCGGCGGCACTCGGGCTGCCGCCTTTTCCTACGGCGTTCTCAAGGCGCTCAACGAGATCGAAGTGACTTTGGACGGTACCAGGCGCAAGCTGATCGATGAAGTTGACGTCATCTCATCCATTTCCGGCGGCAGTTTCACAGCGGCCTATTTCGGATTGTTCGGTCAGCGCATCTTTACGGATTTCGAAGTGCGCTTTTTGAAGCATAACGTACAAGGCGATCTGTTGACACGCCTGTTCTATCCATGGAACTGGTTCAAATTGCTCTCGCCATACTATTCTCGTATCGACATGGCAGCCGCTTATTATGACGATCGGATATTTGAAAATCGAAACTACAACGATTTGGAAAAGGCAGGGCGGCGACCCTTTATTTTACTCAACGCCACGGACCTCTCCCTGGGGGCGCGTTTCGAATTTTCCCAGGGCCAGTTCGATCTGCTGCAGTCCGATCTCGGAGGTGTTTCTATTGGCCGAGCCGTCGCATCTTCCTCAGCCTTCCCTGGTCTGCTGACCCCCTTGACCTTAAAAAATTATCCCAAAACCGAGTTCGTTGAACCCCAATGGGTAGACACCGTTCTAAAAAACGATTTAGACAGCTCCCCGCGACGCTATAAGCGGGCCAGAGAGGTGCGCGCTTATTTTAACACCGATCGTAAATATATCCACCTGATGGACGGTGGTGTGGCCGACAACATCGGCCTGCGGGGCACGCTATATGGGCTGATGTTTCCCGATGAGCTGATCTCCGGCGATCTGGAATTCATCACCGACAGCCGCGAATACAACTTAATCCGAATGATTGCTAATCGGAAGATACGAAAATTGCTTATTATCGTGGTTGATGCCAAACCCGGTGACAATCTGAGTATGGACCATTCGCGAAAAGCGCCAGGTTTGGCCAAGGTCGTCAACTCGGTGGCCTCAGCACCCATGGCCAACTACTCATTTGAAACGGTACAACTGCTCACCGATTATATGGAGCAGCGCCACACAGACCCGGATATACTCAAAACATATACAGTGCACCTGCGTTTTGACAGCATTGAAAACCCGATCCAGAGAAAACGCGTAAAATCCTACGGCACCAATTTTGACCTGCCATCTGAAGCCGTGGATGAACTGATTGCCGTGGGTGGGATGCTGCTAAAACAGTCCGATGTATTTACAAGGGAATTTCTAAAAGATTTGGCACCGGCACCAAAATGAAACGGGTTTTGTATGGACACGGGAAATAATCTTACAATTGGACACTTCACAATACAGAACTGGTAGTTGTGGCAAGATGTCTGCAGTTTAAATTCTGCACAAATGTTGGTGGTATTCGATAGATACCTGCCAATGAAAATTAAAATCCGTACTTATTCGTATTTTCCCAATAAGCGATAGAATTATGAGCTGTTTAGGCGATTCGAGCGAATGCTAATACAGCGGTTGAATTCAATTTAGTGGCAACATATAGAATTTGTTTGATATCTAAATATATTGATTAATTGGGCTGATTGGGGCTAAATAGTGCAAATCTTTGATTTAGGCTTTCCATCGTGACATTTAGGCATGTCAAATAATAAACTGGTTATATTTCTTCGGTGGCAGATGGGGTGCTTGAGACGTTTGATGAGTAGACGTTCACCTGCAGGAAGCTGAATGAGAGAGATAACCGGAGGTGGAGATATGCTAAAAAGGTTGCATAGCCGACTTTCAATAGTATTTTTTATCGTGCTTCTTATTGGTGCGTGTAGTGAATCCACTGAGGAAAGCAGTAAAAATGCCGGAAAGGGTGATGCAGAGGCTCAGTTCAAGATGGCTGTGAGGTATTTAGAAGGGCAAGGTGTGACGCAAAACCCTTCTGAGGCGGTTAAATGGTATACCCGTGCGGCAAAGCAGGGACACGCTGTCGCACAGTATCACTTAAGCATACTGTATCAATCTGGTCACGGTGTAAAGAAAAACGATTCTAAAGCTTTTAAGTGGTGCGCTATGGCAGCTCGGCAGGGTTATACCAGGGCGCAGGTCAAGTTGAGTGAGATGTATGAAAATGGAGATGGCGTTGAGCAAAACTACGAAGAAGAGTTTAAATGGTGCGCATTGGCAGCTCAGAAGGGTGATGCCGATGGTTTGTACTGGTTGGGTTTTATGTATTACAAGGGTAAGGTTGTTACCTACGATATTATCAAGGCATATTCTTATTTTAAGGCATCTCTCACTTTCAAGCACAATAAAGAATTCGAAAAGCTATTTTTTATCGTTCGGCACAATATGACGCCACAAGAAATTGCCGAAGGAGAGAGGCAGTTCGAAATTCTAATTAAAAAAATAAAAAGAGAGAATTAATAACAAAAACTTACATTGCTGTGAAAGCAATAATTGTGAAAAAAATATAACAAGGCTCAGCACCAGATTCGGGCCGCAGTGCGGCCCTCACTGGTGAGAGCTTACGTTCCAAATAGCCAAATCATATTCCAAAATTTGGCGGACTGCATACATCTGCTATTTAAGCGAACAATTGAACAAAAGAGGTCAACCTCAACATCTGGTAATTACTGTTTTAACACCAGATACCAGACACCAAATCACTATTCCAGCCCAACCCCTTGCGCAAAATCAAAATTGGCCGTAAATAGTGTCTTGATTTATCCTGTAACCCAACGGTTGATCGGATATAAGATGCAGTGGTATGCACCGGAAAATATGCAAGCTTGGGGACGGCGCCTGGTCACATTGCGCGCGCTGGTCTCAGTGAGTGTCTTGTTGGTTCTGGTGGCCACGGAATTCTATTTTAATTGGTGTGAGAATATGGTGGGGACCTATCTGGTCAGCACCAACGGCCAACGGCCACAATCCGGCGCAATTTGGGATCAGGGGCACCAGGCGGATTCAGCCCGGCAGACATTGTCTCAATATGCTACGCAGATTCAGGGCGCCCAACAGGAGGCCCGACGGGCCACTTCACTGGGTCAAGTCGTGGCCGGCATAGCATCTGATCAGGGTGCCATGATCTCCGCCACACACTTTATCGAGCTTTATTTGAAATTGCCCCCGGTGCTCTCTCACGAAATTATTTCGCCTTTCACCCTGTTGACCCATTTAAGTCAAGGCCAATGGCGGCGTGTCTTTTTCGAGCGGCAGGATCAACAACTAACGATCTATTTTTTGGACGCGCAAAATCAAGTGCTGCATCGCCTGGTGGTGGGTGCCGGATTGATAGAGCACATTCAAAGCGGCGAAGTTGCGATCCGGTCCAGCCTCTACCATTTGGCTGATTTTGCATCGCACATCTATTCGGCTGAAACCTTTTTCAACCACCTCAACAACCTGCCGGATGGGGTTCGCAAAGGTGTCATCGCCCATCCAGAAGAGCTGCTGCGCCTGTCCGGGCGGTTGGTGCGGGTGGGGATCTCCAGCCAAACCGTGGCCGGCACCATTGATTTGGGATTTGAAGTAGAGGATATACAAGGACCTAAGGTGATTCTGATGCAGGGCCGGCAGGCGGATGTTGAACGTTTGCTGTGGCATCTTGAAGCCCAATCCAACCCTACCTGGCCAGACGATAAGGAGAATCAGCCATGACCCCAGGGGTTCGCGTCATGCGTTGGTGGGTGGGATTGGTCGCTTTTGGGCTGGCCCTTTCCGGAGTTTTGGCCGTTAGCGGCACGGTGTTATTGTTTGGCATCATCAGCGATCTGCCGCAAGTGCCCGAACCCCTGCGTCGCATCATCGAAACACCACCGACACAGATATTTGCTGCCAATGGTGAACGGGTATTTCAAGTGGGCGGGCGGCAGTACGTGCCCCTGAATCAAGTCTCGCGGCATTTTGTTGAGGCGATTTTGGCCACCGAGGACCACCGATTTTATGATCATCAGGGCATCAATAAACTCAGAACCCTAAAAGCCCTCTGGGTTACCATTTTTTCAAAAGGCCGAATTCAAGGCGCTTCCACCATCACCCAGCAATTGGCCAAAAATCTCTTCTTCACCTTTGAGCGTACCTATACACGCAAATTTCGAGAGCTCTTGGTGGCGATGCAAATTGAGGCGCAATTCAGCAAGCAAGAGATCTTAGAAGCCTATGTCAACCAGATCTACTTTGGCCCGGGTGCTCAAGGTATCGGTGCGGCGGCACGGCTGTACTATGGCAAATCAGCAGCGCAGTTGACTTTGGCCGAGTCAGCCTTGCTGGCAGGGCTACCCAAATCCCCCACCCGCTACAATCCTTTGCGCTACTTTGAGCGTGCCAAGGCACGCCAGCAAGTGGTTCTTAAGCGGATGCGCGCGGCTGGTTTTATATCGAACGACGCGTCTGAAGCCGCCTTTAACGAAGTGTTGTCATTTGAAAAACGCGACCGTGAAGCGCGTACAGGTAGTTATTTTGTCGACTGGGTGCTTAAAACATTGGAGGAGCGCTATGGTGCCAAGGTGGTCTACCACGGTGGGCTTAGAATCACTACTTCTTTAGATCTGACCTTGCAGCGCCTGGCCGAAGACAGCTTGCAAAAAGGATTGGCTGACCTGGATGCCGTTATGGGTATGACGCCCGCAACTGAGCAGGACACAACTGATGAACGGCCCCAAGGGGCGTTGGTGGCGGTGCAGGTCAACTCGGGCGCCATCAAAGCAATGGTGGGTGGTCGCAGCTATGTGGAGACCGAGTTCAACCGGGCAGTCGAGCGAAACCGGTTGCCCGGCTCAGGATTTAAACCGTTCCTTTACTACACTGCTTTTAAAGAGTTGGGGTTATCGCCGGCAAGCGTGGTGGTGGACCAACCCGTGGATATTCCCGTGGCGGGAGCGCCCGACTGGCAACCTAAAAATTTTGAACGCGCTTACCAGGGACCGGTCATTCTCAAGTTTGCCTTCACCCGTTCGATCAATACGGTAGCTGCCCAGCTGGTGGCCCAGGTCGGTCCGGACGCGGTTATCCATACGGCGAGCCTTTGCGGGATCCAAAGTCCCATGGTGCCGGTCTACTCCGTAGCCTTGGGCACATCGGGCGTAAGTCCATTAGAGATGGCTTCGGCTTTCGGAACGTTTGCCACGGGAGGGGTTCACTACCCGCCGTTTGCCATTTGGCGAGTGGAAGATGCATTGGGTCAAGTGCTTGAAGAGCACATCATTAGCGGTGGCAACGTTTTGGATCCTCAAGTGGCTTTTCAAGTCGTGGACATGATGCAAGGTGTCATCGATCAAGGCACCGGCCGCATCATTCGCAAGATGGGGTTTACCCAACCCGCGGCCGGCAAGACAGGCACTACCAATGGGTACAAAGACGCATGGTTTACCGGTTTTACAACCACTTTGAGTACATCGGTGTGGGTGGGATTCGATCGTGAGGAGGGTCTGCGGGATGCCTACAAAGGTGGGATTACCGGCGGGCGTGGCGCAGCCCCTATCT
>JBNLFN010000147.1:0-7054 GCA_050305555.1 Desulfobacteraceae bacterium
ACCTGCTCGAGTACCGGCACCAGCCGGGCACAATAGCCTCATTGAAAATCACTGAAAACCGCTACTGTGACTGGCGCATTTTCCGGGCCTTTGACAGGGGAGCCCGTGCTGGTAAAGTGCTGCACAAATGTCAACTGCAAGGCCTCGATGCGGTTCCCTCTGCTATTGATAAGGTAAACCAAATCATCTCTACGACCCACACGGAGGCGGTCCACATCTTTACCCACGTTCAATCGTTCCTTAAGCGTTCCATTGGCGGTAAATACTTGCAGTGTGGCCTTTTTGGTCAAAACATATATATATTTTCCGTCGGAGGTAACGGCCATGTCAAGGAGGGGAGCATCTGTACGAAAGGATTGAACCACATGGCTCTCCACCTCGGCATGCCCGGTCACCGGAAGCCATAGGAGCAACAAGCAGGGCAGCCAACTGATTCGCAAAACTTTTATCCTTCTATTGGTATTCAAAAACAAGCTGAGTATCCGATACATCAATGGTCACCTTGCCTCCTTTAACGAGTCGGCCAAACAGAATTTCATCCGCAAGCTTGTCTTTAATCTCAGTTTGAAGTACCCGTGCTAATGGTCGTGCGCCGTATTGGGGATCATAACCTTTTTGGGCCATCCATTTGCGGGTCGTGTCCGTATAAGCCAGTTCCACCTTCTTGGCAGCCAATTGGACGGCAAACTCAGACATGAACTTGTCCACGATAAGCTCCATAATATCCAAGTCGAGTCCATTGAAAGTGATGACGCCATCCAAGCGGTTACGAAATTCAGGACTGAAGTATTTTTCCAAGGCTTTTTTTCCCTTACCGGTGCTGTCCTTTTTGGGATCGCCAAATCCAATGGTGGCGCCGCTCATTTCCCGGCTGCCGGCGTTGGAGGTCATCATTAAAATGACATTACGAAAATCAGCCTTCTTTCCGTTGTTGTCCGTCAGAGTGGCATGGTCCATGACCTGCAGCAGGATATTAAACAAGTCGGGATGGGCTTTCTCGATTTCGTCCAACAAAAGCACGCTGTATGGATGCTTGCGCACGGTATCGGTTAACAACCCGCCTTGATCAAATCCGATATACCCCGGCGGTGCACCAATCAGTCTCGCCACGGCGTGTTTTTCCATGTATTCGCTCATGTCAAAACGGACAAATTCAACACCCAGGTTGCTGGCCACCTGGCGCGCCACTTCGGTTTTACCCACACCGGTGGGGCCGGTAAACAGAAACGAACCTACTGGTTTTTCCGGTTGTCCCAGGCCGGCCCGCTGTCGCTTGATAGCCGTCACCAAAGCTGCAAGGGCATCGTCTTGACCGAAAACCACAGTGCGCATTCTCTCTTCGAGGGTCTCCAACTTGGCCTTGTCCGGCGTTGAGATACTGACACTGGGCACCCTTGCCATCTTGGCCACAATCTGTTCGATGTCCGAGGGATTAATTTTCTTCCGCCGGGCTGAACCGCTCAGACGGACATAGGCACCGGCTTCGTCAATAACATCAATGGCTTTATCCGGCAAAAACCGGTCATTCAGGTATTTGGCTGAAAGCTCACAAGCCGATTTCAAAGCCGCTTCGGTATAAATAATCCCATGGTGCTCTTCGTATCGGGATCGTAATCCCTTTAGGATTTTGACACTTTCGGAAACCGAAGGTTCGGCAATCTCAATTTTCTCAAAACGCCGGGACAGGGCACGATCTTTTTCAAAGTGGTTTTTATACTCTTCATAGGTGGTGGAACCAATACAACGGATATCACCACTGGCCAAGACCGGTTTTAAAATATTAGAAGCGTCCATGGAGCCGCTGCTGGTGGCACCCGCCCCTACGATGGTGTGGATCTCATCGATGAACAAGATGACGTTATCCCGCTTTTGCAGTTCATTGATCACGCCTTTGAGGCGTTGCTCAAAATCCCCACGGAATTTCGAGCCGGCCAGCATACCGCCCAGGTCAAGGGAATATACGCGCATATCATTTAAGATATCTGGGACTTCTCCGTTAAACACCTTTTGTACGAGTCCTTCAGCCATGGCGGTCTTGCCAACCCCTGGATCGCCCACGAACACCGGATTGTTTTTGCGCCGCCGACACAGCACCTGCATGGTGCGTTGCAGTTCGGTCTCACGCCCGATGAGAGGATCCATCTTACCCTGGGCCGCCAAGGCCATCATATCCACTGTGTACGATTCTAGGGGGGACGTTTTTTTTCTTTTTTTATCGGAATCAGGATCGGCCTTGGCAAAACCTTCGGTATCATCGTCAGCCGGTCCCGAAGGAAATTCGTGGGATATGAAGTTGAGCACGTCCAAACGGGTGATGCCCTCTTCACTTAAAAAGAATGCAGCGTGTGAATCCTTCTCCATGAAAATAGACGCCAATATATCACTCACGGCGACTTCGCTTTTTTCAGCTGAGCGTACGTGATTTACAGCTCGCTGAATAACGCGTTGAAAGCCAACCGTTTGCTGGAGGACGTACTCGTCACTTTCAGGGATAACCCCCATCTTTTCGGAAAAAAAGGATTCCAAAACCGATTTCAAGTGCTCCACATCGCCACCGCAGCCGCTGACAATCTCCACACCATTGTTGTCATGTAAAATCGCATATAGGATGTGTTCGATTCCCACATACTCGTGTCGCCTGCGTTTGGCTTCACGTACAGCAAATCCTAACGTTACACTGAGCTCTTTACTGATCATGGCCTATGCTTTCTCCATGGTACATTTGAGTGGATGCCCCTCTTCACGGGCCATCCGAACGACAGTTTCAACTTTGGTCTCGGCCACTTCAAAGGTATAGATACCGCACAAGCCGATACCAAGTTTGTGCACATTGAGCATGATGGTCGTGGCCTCGCCCATTGATTTTCGAAAAACCCGCATGAGCACGTGGACCACAAACTCCATGGTGGTGTAATCGTCGTTGTGAAGCAAGACCTTATACATAGACGGTTCTTTGACGTCGTCCTCGGTCCTGACTTCACTCTCCTGTTTGGTTTCAGGCAAAAATTGACCCATGCGTTCCGACAGCCAAGGTTGCTGTTATCCTCTTGACCACTTGATAGTGATTATAAGCATCCAAACCAGACATTGTAAAGTGGATTGAGACCTGCGATGCTTAACAAATTAAAGATCAAATTGTGTATTTCCAGTCTTGGTTGTCTTTTTTGGCATTGAGTTTTCAATCAAAGCGCCAAACAGAGACTAAACCCAACTCCGATTTGATTTAGGCATGATTGTCAGCATCCCCATTCTAATCAATGTCGGGCAAAAGCCTGCAAAAACTATATCGCCATTTTATCCACGTTTCTTTAGAAGTGGCTTCAAAACCTCCCCTCGAACCTAAACTCTGTGTTGGGTTGTAAATTTAAATCCTCGAAATAGTATACTATTCCTCCGGTTTAAATTTGCAACCCGCCTTAATTTTGAGCCCGATTGAAGGTTTTGAAACCACTTCTATTCCCCCTTCCAACGGAGGCACCAACGATCTCGTGTATAGATCAAGATGCTAATTTAACCATAGATGTCAATGCTTTTATTGATGCTTGTTCTTCCCAGGTGCGTCGGCAAGGCCGCTGGGCAGGGCCTATTAACCGCATATCAGAGTAATTGCGCAGGCTTCAATGGCGCGATACGCTAAAATTCATCTATCGATCCATATTATTTCAGGAAGCACCCCTTCAGCGTTGACCTCGATGCGGCCAACGCTCGACAAACCCCCATGGCGACCATAAGTGGCAGATCCCGGGTTGAAATAGAGAACACCTTGGATGTTTTTAATTTCGGCTTGATGGGTATGGCCGCTGACAACCACTCGAATACCGGCAGCTAAAGGGTCAAGGTCGAGCATGTCTAGATTATGCAACAGGTAAAAATTTACCCCGTTAAAGACAACCAAATCGGTCACGGGTAATTGTTGAGCCCAATGTCCTTGATCCATGTTACCGCGTACAGCGGATACCGGCGCAACGCGCGCCAAGGTGTTGAGCACGGCAGGCCCATCGATATCACCCACGTGAATGATATGATCCGCATCTTCAAGGGCTGTTTGTGCACTGGGGGTCAACACCCCGTGGGTATCTGAAATCACACCAATGATCATGGCAAATCAACCCTACCGACTCAACGTCCACAGCATTTTTTGTATTTTTTCCCGCTGCCGCATGGGCATGGGTCATTGCGCCCCACCTTTTTGGCCTGGCGCTGGACAGGCTTCTTTTTAGCCGGGGCGGATTCGCCTCCTGAAAAAACCAAATCCTGCTCTTGGGGATGCTGCAACTCCTGCACAGCATCCGGCTCAGCCAACTGGATGCGAAACAAAATTCCCAGGGTCTCTTCCTTGATGCGCTCTATCAAATCCTGAAAGAGCTCAAACCCTTCTTTTTTATAGACCAGCAATGGATTTTGTTGGGCATAGCCGCGCAGCCCGATGCCCTCTTTGAGGTGGTCCATGCTCAGCAGATGATCCTTCCACAAATTGTCCACTGTTTGCAACATCACCACGCGCTCCAAATGACGAATGGGCCCCTTGCCGATGGTCTCTTCCCGCATCCCATAAGCGGCCACGGCCTGATTGTATATCTCCTGGGCCAGACCATCTTGGTTTAAACCGTCGAGGGTGTCTGCATCCAATACCGTTAATTTAAAATTAAATTGCTTGAACACCGCATCGGATAAACCTTTCATATCCCATTCGCCGGGTGGTGTGCGTTCATCCGCAAATCCGGTTGCAATGGTTTCAGCCCTTTCTCCGATGGTATCCAAAATGGTCTCATGAATATCATCGCCACTGAGCAATTCCCTACGCTGTCGATAGATCACCTCACGCTGCTGATTCATCACATCGTCATATTCCAGCAGGTGCTTGCGAATATCAAAATTGTGCCCTTCCACTTTGCGTTGGGCATTTTCTATGGTCCGACTGATCAAACTTGCTTCGATAGGTTCGCCATCTTCCATACCCAGCCGCTCCATGATACTGCGTATCCGCTCACCGCCGAAGATTCGCAGCAGGTCATCCTCCAGTGCAAGGTAGAACCGGGAGGAACCTGGATCACCCTGGCGACCTGAACGTCCCCGCAGTTGGTTGTCGATGCGGCGGCTCTCATGTCGCTCAGTACCCAGAATATGCAGGCCGCCCAAATCGACCACCCCTTCGCCCAGTTTGATATCGGTCCCGCGTCCGGCCATATTGGTGGAGATGGTAACCGCTCCTTTTTGACCGGCCATGGCTATAATTTCGGCCTCGCCTTCATGGTTTTTGGCATTTAACACCGCGTGCTTAATGCCGCGTTTTTTTAATGTTTTCGAGATCTGCTCAGACACATCGATTGAAATGGTGCCGACCAATACAGGTTGCCCCTTTTTATGCAGCGCAATAATCTCATTAATAGCCGCTTCGTATTTTTCTCGTTTGGTTTTATAAATCACATCGGGATAGTCTTCACGAATCATCGGTTTGTGGGTGGGCACCACATTGACTTCTAAGTTGTAGATTTTTTTAAATTCTGCCGCCTCCGTATCCGCCGTGCCGGTCATACCTGCCAGCTTGTCATACATGCGAAAGTAATTTTGAAAGGTCACCGTGGCCAGGGTTTGGTTCTCGTTTTCGATCTTAACATTTTCTTTGGCCTCCAGCGCCTGGTGTAATCCGTCACTATAACGCCGTCCGGGCATCAAGCGGCCGGTAAACTCATCCACAATGGTCACCTGGCCCTCTTTAACGATATAATCCACATCACGCTTAAACAGGGTATGGGCCTTTAGCGCCTGGTTGATATGATGCAACAATTCAATATTGCGTGGATCGTACAAATTATCGGTCTGTAGCAATTTTTCAGCCTTGGCCACACCGCTATCGGTAAGTGTGGCGCTGCGTGCTTTCTCATCAATGGTGTAGTGGATTTCGTTTTTGAGCTGGGGAATAATGCCATTCACCTGGTAGTACAACTGGGTCGATTTTTCAGCCGGGCCGGAAATAATCAACGGTGTGCGTGCCTCATCGATGAGAATACTATCCACTTCATCCACAATGGCATAGTGCAGCGGTCGCTGAACCAATGCATCGACCTCAAATTTCATATTGTCGCGCAGATAATCAAATCCAAATTCATTGTTGGTGCCGTACGTAATATCTGCGCCATAGGATGCAATGCGCTCTTTATCATCCAAGCCATGGATGACGGTGCCTACGGACAAACCTAAAAAAGTGTATATCTGGCCCATCCATTCGGTATCGCGTTGCGCCAAGTAGTCATTGACCGTAATGATATGCACACCTTTGCCGGTCAATCCATTGAGATATGCGGGCAAGGTGGACATCAAGGTCTTGCCCTCACCTGTTTTCATCTCAGCGATACGACCCTGATGCAAAAACATACCACCGATCAGTTGCACATCAAAATGGCGCATCTGCAACACACGAACCGAAGTTTCACGGACAGTGGCAAACACCTCCGGTAGCAACTCATCCAAGCCGGCGCCTTGATCCAGTTGCTCTTTAAACTTGGCAGTTTGGCCTTTGAGCGCATCATCACTCAAAGCTTGGATGCCGGCCTCAAGATCATTAATTCGAGCTATAACCGGCTCCAATTGTTTCAGTTCACGCTCGTTCTTGCTGCCAAAAACGCGCGTCAGCATGTTCCATACCATTTTTTGTTTATCCCTTCCTACACCTGACGACCTGACATTTACGCCATTATTATGTCATCGGCCGTCTGAGATGCTTGCCCTGTCATTGCAATTTTAGACAACCGGCAAAACGATCTTTTCCCAGACGGGTGAGACCCCGTTGCACTCAAAATATGGAGCGCATCGGGAAGATATCCTAAATTATTTTAAGGCTATTCTCAAGGCAAATTGACGTTGCAAGACTACCGATCTCCTTACAAGTTTACCCTTTCTGTTGCGTAACAACAGAAAAGCCGATGCCGGCGGCATCGGCTTTCAAGGCACGTAAAAGGCGGCCCGGAAATTAATTGAGAATGTACTTGGACGGATTGATCGGCACGCCGTTCAGCCGCACTTCAGAGTGCACATGGGGGCCTGTGCTGCGCCC
>JBNLFN010000148.1:0-25949 GCA_050305555.1 Desulfobacteraceae bacterium
CACTGAAATAACGAAGCCCTCCAGCTCACGGTGGGCAGAACAAACCCTGACGCCGACGGCTTAGCGCTATCGAATACAAACAACTCGTCGAATTAAAGCATGAAATACTAAATGGCGGATAGAAACCGATACATTTAATACTCGGTAGGTCTATTATCTTTCTCGTTGCGAGATGATGTTTGCTTATATATATAACAGACAGAATTCATTAATTTAAAAGTTGATCCAAGCCAACAGGAACATCATGCCGACCACTGTCTTGATCATCGAGGATGAGAGCGCCATCGCCGACACCATCCAATACGCGCTGGAGACCGAGGGCTTCACGCCGGTGCTGGCCGCTTCAGGCCAGGAAGCATTGGCGTGTTTCGCATCCGCCAGCGTGGATGTCATCATTCTGGACATCGGGTTACCGGACATCAGCGGTTTTGAACTGTGCAAGCAGATTCGGCAAACCAGCCAGGTGCCCATCATCTTTCTGACTGCCCGCAGTGAAGAGGTGGACCGTGTGGTGGGGTTGGAGATTGGCGGCGACGATTATGTGGTCAAACCCTTCAGCCCCCGGGAGCTCACTGCAAGGGTCAAAGCGATCCTGCGCCGTGTTCATCAAAACCATCAGCGCCCCCTTGAGGCGGTGTCCGACACTCCCTGGCAAGTGGACCGCGCCAAGCGGCAAATTGCCTACTTCGGTCAACTGTTGGATTTGTCGCGCACTGAATTCGATCTGATGAAAACATTCATCGGACGCCCCGGTCAGGTTTTCACACGGGAACAACTCATGGCATCGGTATGGGATGCGCCTGAAGCCAGCATGGATCGAACGGTGGACGCCCACATCAAGAACCTGCGCGCCAAGCTCAAATCGGTCAAACCGGACGTCGATCCCATCGCCACCCATCGCGGTACCGGTTACGCATTGAAAGAGGATTTATGAAACTGGGACTCAGGATCTTCGGCTGCTACCTGGTCATTTTCTGCTTGTGTTTTGCCTACCCGGTGAGTTGGGTGCTGGATACCCTGCGCACCCGCTACCTGGAAGGGGTGGAAGATCCCCTGGTGGATCAGGCCAATATTCTGGCGCAATGGGTCGGACAGGACATGGCCGATAAGCGCTTTTCGCCTGAAAAGCTTTATGACGTTTTTCAAGGGATTTATGGCCGCGATCTTAACGCACATATCTATCACCTGACCAAAAGCAAGGTGGATGTGGCGGTGTATATCACCGATGCAAAGGGTCGGGTGCTCTTCCATTCCCAAGATCCGGGAGAGATCGGCGCCGACTATACCCATTGGCGCGATGTGGAACTCACTTTGCAAGGCCGATACGGGGCGCGCACCACCCTGGCCGACCCTGAAGATGAAACTTCATCCGTCCTTTTCGTGGCGGCACCGATTCATGTTCGAGGTCAAACGGCCGGGGTGCTGACCGTGGCCAAACCCACCACCAATATCAACAGTTTTCTGCAACAGGCCAAACCCCAGTTGATCAAGGTGGTCGCCCTGTCCGTTGTGGCCGCCGTTGTGCTGGGTTATCTGGTGGCGCTGTGGATCACACGGCCGATCCAACGCATGACCGACTACGCCCATGCCGTGCATGCCGGGAAGCGGGCCGCGTTCCCCAAATTGGACAAGACCGAGATCGGCACCATGGGGCGCGCGTTAAAAAAAATGCAGGCCGCCTTGGAAGGCAAAGCCTATGTGGAGCGCTACGTCCAGCAGCTGACCCATGAGGTCAAAAGCCCGTTATCCGCCATTCGCGGATCGGCCGAACTGCTTGAAGAGAACATGCCGCTGGAAAGACGTAAAAAGTTTCTGATGCATATCCGCACCGAAGCCAATCGGATTCAAAATATCGTGGATCGTATGCTCACCCTGGCTGCCTTGGAAAATAAAACCCAACTTACCCAGACAGAACCCATCGACCTGCAAGGCATGGTAAAAGCGGTGCTGGAAAGCAAACAGTCCATGGTTCTGGCCAAAGAAATTGTAGTGACTTTGAATATTCCAGAAGGTATCCAGGTGAAAGGCGACCCCTTCTGGCTCCATCAGACCCTTGCCAATTTGGTGCAAAATGCCATCGATTTCAGCCAAACCCGGGGTACCATTACCCTTTCCGCCCGGAAAGAGAGCCCCATGGTGCGACTTTGCATCGAAGACAACGGCAGCACCATACCCGCCTACGCCTTGGATAAAATCTTCGACAAATTCTACTCGCTAAAGCGGCCCGACAGCGGTCGCAAAAGCACCGGCCTGGGTCTAAATCTGGTGCAGCAGGTCGCCTTGCTGCATAACGGCAGCATCGAGCTTAAAAACAGAGAACCCAAAGGCGTAGCAGCACTATTAACTTTACCGGCCGGCTGACACATCCACGGGTCATGCTTTCGAGTTTTCAGTCCAGACGGCATAGGTGCAATCAACAAATTCGGAGACAGTCCAACAGTGGATATTCTTACCCATACCTTGTCAGGCGTTGCCGTGGCCGGGGCTGTGGCGGCGCTATCGAACAAACCCTTGAGTAAAAAAGCAGTGCTCCTGTGTTGTGGCGCCATGGGCGCAATCTTGCCGGATATCGACACCATTACGCTTTGGTCGCGGTTTGATGCGGTTATCGGTACCTGCCTGGACATGCCTGCGCATGGCAGCAGCATTTACTTTGGCAACTACTGGTATTCGCACCATAATTGGACCCACTCCTTGGCCGCAGGGGCGTTGGGCATTTTGATGATTGGGCTGATAGCTTACATCGGCCGTTGCTTCTTCGCCAAGACGTCATCCTTATCCTCATTTGCCCGAACCCAAGCAGGTTATCTTTTGGCATTCTTTTTGGGGTACAGCATGCATTTATTGGGAGATTTGCCAACGCCCGGGCATACCTGGCGCGGCATCAAGCTTTTTTGGCCCATGGTCGTACCCGTCGGGGGGACGGGGCATCTGTGGTGGTGGAACAATTACGATATTTTTATTCTTTTTGCAGTATGTTGCTTGACCACCCTGGTCCTGCTGATGTGGGGTCACATTCGCAAAAAACCCATCCTCAGGTATCTGCCATCCATTGTCCTGGCAGTAACGATGATGCTGACGCTTTACCAGGTTCATCAACGGCCGGTTCGATTTAACGATACCGGTTATGCAGAAAATGAAAGGCAGTCACTCAATATTCAGAATCAGATTCTGGGCGAACCTTTATACAAGATCATGGTCGCCGTAGACCAACGGTTGCGTTTCAATTTTTAGCCCAGCTTTGAGACAATAGACCAAAGTCGCGGGAAAAATTGAGGCTTGACACAACCAAGATGGTTCATTCATAGGCCCACATGCACAGTAAAGGATAGCGTCGTGCTTCTATCCGATCTTTAATTCGACGTAATTACTTTAGGTTAGCGCCGTATCTCCATCGGCCGGCCCCATGGCATGCTCTTTGCTCTATTCTTTTATTTCAAAAAGAAATCTGGTCCTCAAGGCCGGGCTACCGACAGACGGTGTTGCCGTAACATTGTCAGAACAGGCCGGTACAGAGCCCGGCCCTACGAAGATCATCTGCCGGACAACCACTGGTTCAGCGTAGGGCCGGCCTCTGCGCCGGCCTGTTGGAACGCTATAGATCGGTAAAACGCAGCAGCCGCAACCGGCAACGCATTTAAAAGCATCCCCTTACGGGGTTGACCCAATGCCCGGCGCTCTGAACCTGGATATTTGCTTCACTGCGCCATCTGAGGAAAGGATAGATAATCGTTCAGCTTCAACCATAAAACAAAGGGGGCACTATGAAGTACTTACTCGTTTGGCTAACAGTGATTATATCGATTGCCGGTCCAGTGGCGGCTCAGGAAAGACCCTCGGCTGAAGAGGCACGCAAGGTCATCACCTATTACTACGATGGCAAAGGCAGCGGGGCAATTTTGATGGACCATGTCCTGTGCCAGGAGGTCGGTCAAGAGGGGCCCGAAAAAAACCAATGCATCAGTGACAACGATCCGGGTCAGGTCGCCCAAGGCCAGGAACTTTTTGTGTGGATGAGCTTTCTCGTGCCCTCCGAAGACAAGGCCGATATCATTGTCACTTTCAGCCGCAAGGGCAAGGTGCGCCGCACCGCCAGCGTTAAGCTTTCCGGCGCCACGCGCTTCCGCACCTGGAAAAAAATTCCCACCGACAAGGCCGGCTCGTGGCTCGTATCGGTGATGCAAGAGTTGGAAGACAAGGATCTGGAATTGGGCAGTTTTCAGTATGAAGTTATTGAGACGACGCAGCCGGCGCCGGCTCAATAGAAGCGGTTTTAAAACCCAAAATACTTTCTGAAAGTTTCTCATACATGCAGCGGTGAACCTGGCATCAGGTTAACCGCTGCTTTTTTTGGTATTCTGGGTGGCCCCAAACTAGCGAATGATCTGGAAGGTGCGCTCGGTATTGCGGTCAGGGTTGTGCCGGATCCTGATTTTTGCTAATGGGCCTTCGGTTGCGGTTTCAAATGAATAGTGCTTTAATCGCGCAAAATAAAGATCAGTGAGGTTTAACTTTTGAAAAAGCGTACCCCCAGAACCCAACGCAACAACGATTACAACGCGGCCTCCATCGAGGTGCTCAAAGGCCTGGATCCGGTCAAACGCCGTCCGGGCATGTATACCGACACCAGCCGACCCAACCACCTGGCCCAGGAAGTCATCGACAATAGTGTGGATGAAGCCATTGCCGGTTTTGCCAAGCGCATCGACGTGGTGCTGCACAAAGATGGGTCTCTGGAAGTTTCCGATGACGGCCGCGGCATGCCCATCGATGAGCACCCCGAGGTCAAAGGAGCCAGCGGGGTGGAAGTCATCATGCTCAAACTGCATGCCGGGGCAAAATTTTCCAACAAAGACTACCACTTTTCCGGCGGTTTGCATGGCGTTGGTGTCTCTGTGGTCAACGCCCTTTCCAGTCACATTGCTGTAGAAATCAAGCGCGAAGGCAAACATTACGCCATGGCCTTTGAAAATGGCAAACGCACCCAAAAACTTAAAGCGATCGGTACCGTGGGCCAACGCAACACAGGCACGACCATCCGCTTTTGGCCGAATCCCAAATATTTTGACAGTGCCAAATTCTCAGTGCCCCGTTTGAAGCATAGCCTACGGGCCAAAGCGGTATTGTGCCCCAAATTACAAGTCAATTTCAGCAACCAAAACACCGGCGAAAAAGAGTCCTGGTATTATGAGGACGGTCTTAAAGATTATCTGCTGGAAGGTCTCGAAGGCTACGCCCTATTGCCTGAAGCGCCTTTTATGGGCGAGATGGAAGGTGCAGATGAAATGGTGGCCTGGGCCGTGCTATGGCAACCCGAAGGGGGAGATTCGATCACGGAAAGCTACGTCAATCTAATCCCCACACCTTTGGGTGGCTCTCACGTCAGCGGTTTGCGCAGCGGCCTGTTGGCGTCCATGCGAGAATTTTGCGATTTTCGGAATCTGCTGCCCCGGGGCCTCAAATTAGTTGCTGAAGATGTGTGGGAACGCTGCAGCTTTGTGCTCTCTTTAAAAATGACCGATCCGCAATTCGCCGGCCAGACCAAGGAGAGACTGGGATCACGCCAAATTTCCGCCTTTGTCTCCACCGTCGTAAAAGACAAGTTCAGCCTCTGGCTGAACCATCATACCGATATAGGAGAAAAACTGGCTGAGATGGCCATTGAGAGCGCCCAACGTCGGCAAAAGGCCAGCAAAAAAGTCACCCGTAAAAAAATAATCTCAGGCCCCGCCCTCCCCGGCAAGCTGTCTGACTGTGTCAGCCAGGATCGCGACGCCACCGAACTTTTTTTGGTCGAAGGTGACTCTGCAGGCGGTAGTGCCAAACAGGCCCGCGACCGCCGGACTCAGGCGGTCATGCCCTTGCGCGGCAAAATCCTCAACACATGGGAAGCGGACTCGGGAACGATCCTGAGCTCCAAAGAGGTCCATGATATCAGCATTGCCATCGGTGTCGATCCGGGCGCCAGCGATGTGAATGGGTTGCGCTACGGCAAAATATGCATCCTGGCCGATGCCGATTCCGATGGGGCCCACATTGCCACGTTGCTCTGTGCCTTGTTTTTAAAACACTTCAAACCCTTAGTGGAGCAAGGCTGTATCCATGTGGCCATGCCCCCCTTGTATCGCATCGATCAGGGCAAAGAAGTTTACTATGCTTTAGATGAAGCAGAAAAGACCACCATACTGAAGCGCCTTGAAAAAAAGAAGCAAAAGTCTAAAATCAATGTCCAGCGGTTTAAGGGCTTGGGAGAGATGAACCCCATGCAGTTGCGTGAAACCACAATGGCTGCGGAGACCCGCCGGCTCATCCAGTTGCAAGTGGACTCGGTAAAAAAAACCACAGAAACCATGGACATGATGCTGGCCAAAAAACGTAGCGCCGATAGAAAAAAATGGCTGGAAAAAGAGGGCGATCATGCAGAAGTGGCCTAAGGACTTTATTGAAGGATCTCAATAATGAAAGCAAAAACACCCCCAACAACATCCAACGGAACGGAAATCATACCGCTACGCCATTTCGCCCGCAAAGCATATTTGGACTATTCCATGTATGTGGTTATGGATCGGGCCCTGCCGTTTATCGGCGATGGGCTTAAGCCTGTTCAGCGGCGTATTGTCTATGCCATGTCCGAGCTGGGTTTAAAAGCCACCGCGAAATATAAAAAGTCGGCGCGCACTGTGGGTGATGTCCTGGGCAAATTCCATCCCCACGGCGACTCCGCCTGTTACGAGGCCATGGTCCTGATGGCTCAGCCTTTCTCGTATCGTTATCCCCTGGTGGATGGGCAAGGCAATTGGGGTGCCCCCGAAGATCCCAAAAGCTTTGCGGCCATGCGCTACACCGAAGCCCGCCTGTCCGCGTATGCGGATATTTTGCTGGCGGAGTTGGCAATGGGAACGGTGAATTGGGGACCCAACTTTGACGGCACGCTGAAAGAACCGCTGGCGCTGCCTGCCCGATTGCCCAACATTCTGCTCAATGGCGCCACCGGCATCGCTGTGGGCATGGCTACCGATATCCCGCCCCACAACCTCAAGGAGGTGGTCGCTGCCTGCATCCATCTGCTGGATCAGCCCAAGGCCACTTTAGAAGATTTGTGCGGCCACATCCAGGGGCCCGACTATCCGGGCGGGGCCGAGATCATCACCCCCCGCAACGATATTGTCGAAGCCTATCGCACGGGCCGCGGCATGATTCGCATGCGCGCCACGTTCGAACTTGAAAATGGGGAAATCGTGATCACGGCACTCCCCCACCACGTGTCGCCAGCCAAAGTATTGGAGCAGATTCACGCCCAAATGACCAAAAAACAGTTGCCCATGGTGGTTGATCTAAGAGATGAATCCGATCACGAAGCGCCCATCCGCCTGATCATTGTCCCACGCTCCAACCGGGTGGACAAAGCGGCCTTGATGGCCCATTTGTTTGCTACCACCGACCTGGAACAAAGCTATAAACTCAATCTCAATGTCATTGGCGTGGACCGCAAACCACGTGTTAAGGATTTGCTTACCCTGTTAAAGGAGTGGCTCACCTATCGTACCGCCACCGTTCGCCGGCGGCTGGAGTACCGCCTCGAAAAGGTCAACGAAAGGTTGCACATTTTAAAAGGGTTGCTCATTGCCCATCTGAACATCGACCAGGTGATCAAGATCATCCGCACCCATGATGAACCCAAGCCTGTCTTAAGAAAAACCTTCAAGCTCAGCGATGCCCAGGCCGAAGCCATTTTACAATTGCGCCTGCGGCATCTGGCCCGCTTGGAAAAAATCAAAATCGAAAGCGAGCAAAAAGAGCTGACCCGGGAGAAAAAACAATTGACCTTATTGCTGGGTTCGGGCGCGCGTCTCAAGACCTTAATCAAGAAAGAACTCAAGGCAACGGCCGCCCAATTTGATTCACCCCGCCGCACCGCCATTGTCAAGCGCGCTGAGGCCAAAGCCATCTCCAAGGCCGAATTGACCCCTTCCGAACCGCTGACCATTGTTCTATCTAAAAACGGCTGGGTGCGTTCAGCCAAGGGGCATGATGTGGACCCCCTCGGTTTCAACTACAAATCCGGAGACGCCTATTTAAGTTCGGCCTTGGGAAAGAGCAATCAAATGGTCGTTTTTTTAGACTCCACCGGCCGTACTTATGCGGCTCAGGGGTTCACACTGCCCTCGGCCCGCGGATTCGGTCAGCCGTTGTCCAGCCGGTTTGCCCCTGTACCCCAAGCCACATTCAAAGCCGTGCTTTTCGGCGATCCCCATCAAATCATATTGGTGGCCAGCGATGCAGGTTACGGCTTTGTCACCGAATTGGAGAACCTCTATACCAGCAATAAAAAGGGAAAGGCTTTCTTGTCCCTGCCTAAGGGGAGCGTACCCTTGCATCCGCTTGTGGTGCCGGCGCCAAAAACAACACGGCTGGCCACCATCACCAACGAAGGCCGTATGCTGGTGTTTTCCCTAAGCGAATTGCCGTTTTTACCCAAGGGCAAAGGCAACAAAATTATTCAAATCCCACCCAAACGGGTTAAAACCCGGCAAGAGTTTGTCGCGGCCATGGCACTGATACCTGAAACGGGTGCATTGACCGTCCATGCGGGCAAGCGTCACTTTAAACTTGAACCCAAAGCACTGGCTGATTTTATGGGTGAACGCGGCCGGCGCGGTCGCAAGCTGCCGCGCGGTTTTCGCAATGTGGATGCCGTAGAAGTCACCACACCCGAAACGCCATGAAGTAAATAAGAAGCACTAGAATTGCAGCTTCAAGATCTTCCCACTGGCAAAGCAGGGTTTTTGAATTTCCCACTCAATGAGCTCAGCGCACTTCTGGTGAATAAAAAAATCACTGAGATCATCAAAGGTGGGGCGGCCGGGATCGGCCAGTAAAATTGTTTTGACGGACCAACGCCTGGCGCGGTTAATCAAGCGGCGCAAGGGATCGATCAGTTCATCCCAAAAACAGATGTCGTTGCCCACAATCACATCCGCTTTTTTCAGCAACCCGGCTTTGAGTTCATCAAAACCCATATTATAAAAATCAATGTTCACCTTGTTGATCTTGGCGTGCAACTCCAAGTAGGGGAAAATATCCGGATCGATATCAATGCCTGTCACTTGCGCATTGAAGCGTTTGGCCAGGAATATGCCGGTAAGCCCCCAGCCGCATCCGATGTCCAGCACCCTGGATCGACCAATGCTGTTGCTTGTTAAAATATAGTCCATCAACAGCCAGCTGGTCTTCCAGATCTTGTTGCCGTGGCTGGAGGGATGGTGCACCTTTTTGAGTTTTCGAATCGCCGGATGCTGAACCCTCAGGCATCGAATACCGTGGGCACGAATGGAGTGATTGTCGGGCATGCGGGCTTTTCTCTTTCCAGTTCTACCGGTTCAACCTCAACGCAAATTAAGGATCGGATTTCAAACTATTTTGTGAAAAATAGGTCACCGCCGCTTTGAGTTTCTCTTTTTTTAACAGCTTGACCAGCATCGTCGCCACAGCCGCCAAGGGGGCGATAAGGGCAATGGCGACCAGTAGATAGTAGAAAAACAGGCGTACCCGGAGTCGGCGTCTGGGATCCAGTGGGCCGCCTTTTTGCCGAATAAAGGCAGACCACAGCCCAAACACCTTTTCGATGCGCTGCTCAAAAAGGATAAAGGAGGGTATCACACGGACGGCGCCCAGGTCATTCAAGTGGGCCTGATCCAGGGCGGCCGGATCTTGAAGCAAAGGCCCAAAGCGTTGGGCGGCTTGAATGTCGGCATCCGATATCCCCGGCCGGGGTAAAAGATGGAAGGGCCGTTGCTTTTTGCCGGTGAACATCCAATACGCAATGGTGGCCACCCCAACGAGATTCATGGCGCGATCGGCTAAAACAATATTGCCCTTAAGATGGCCGCCCGCATCCTGGATGCGCCGCTTGACTTTCTCTTGCGCCATCAGCCACATATTCCGGCACCCGATCACCGTGACCACCGGTCGGTTGTTGAGCACTTTGCGGGCCAGGGGGGATTGCAAAAAGCTACTGATCGGAATCGATGGGGAGAGATACCAGACCGTATAGGCTAAAATCACCAGGTCAAAGTGTTCATCCGGGTCGATCTCAAGCGGCGCCAAATCGCAGGCGGTCTCTTGAAACGATTCCGCAAAAGCATCGCAAAACGTATAGGTGGTCCAAGGAAAAGGATAGGCCGGTTGGGGCTTCAGGGCCTCAAAACGGATGGTAATTTCTCGATTGCCGGCCAGCGGTTTAAGCATGGCATCCATAATCTCTTTAAGCTGCCCCGATTGGGAATAATACAATACCAGTATCTTCATGAGCGATTACATCCTTGCCGCATTGGCATTCCAGTCTAAATTTAGCACTCCACATTCAACAGCAGGCTCCCTCTTAATAATAAAATCATCAAAATGCAAACCCACCATCTCAAACCTTGGGAACGAAATACGGATCTGGTTCACATCGGCGCCATTGGACATCCTTTGCATGACAACCCCGCTCATTATCGCCTATCGCCAATTGACGCTGACTATTTTTCTTTGTATGGTGTTAAAATCGAAAAGCCTGAAAGACGGACCGGCAATACGCTCACTTGAAGTCCAAAACACGCATATTTCCAAATAGAAATAATGGGGTTAAAAATGAGCACAAAGGCGCAAAACTATTTGTTTTTCCAATGGTTGAGCCCCAAATACCGAACCATTCCCATCGGCCTGGCCGCGCTGCTGTTCGTCATATTGGCGGCCTGCTCCCCGAACGGTGCACCCATGACTGACAAAAAGCGGAACAGTGACAGCATTTTGCAAACCCATAATCCGGATAACCCGGATCAATGGACCCGCATCATCGTGCGTCTGAATGTGGAGGGCCTGGATCAATTGCAGGCCCAGGCCGCCAAATTGAAGGATCCAGCTGCGGCCAAAGCCATGGATCAGACCATCGCTCAACGGATTTCCGCTGTGGCGGACCGGGTCTTAAAACGGGTTAAACCCACAGGCGCCAGGCTTATCCGTCGCTATGACACCTTGCCCCTATTGGCACTGCAAGTGCCCCACCCCGCAATGGCCATCTTAAAATCGATGTCCGAAGTCCAAGCCATTGAGGTCGACACGCCCAGCCGGCCGGCTCAGTAAATCTATCATATCGATAGCCCGGCCGGGTTTATAGAAGCATGTGGATCGTGGTCTAAAGATTGCAGACACAATGACGATGATAGTTGTTGGGATTCGATTGCAATTTTGACACGAGGAGATCTGCATGCATCGCGCGTCTTTGCTTTTTTTTTCTTTGATAGTTTGGGTAGCCGTTTTGAGCAGTCCAGTTGCCGCCCAAGGCAGCGTACCAACAGCCAAAAATCCAAATTATGCCCAGATGGCCCAAAAAGCCATCGATCAGGGATCCATCCGGGTCATCGTCCAAATGGATGTACCGGAGTTCGAAGCGGTGAAGGCGGCATCAATCCAATTTAAGGCAGGCATGTCAGACAAGGACACCATCGCGCAGGCCGCCGCTGCCGATAGCGCCATGGCCAACCGGATCGCCGCCACGGCCGATCATTTGCTCAACCGTATCGGTTCCAATGGCATGCAGTTAACCCATCGTTACAGTGCCTTTCCCCTGGTGGCCCTGAATGTCACGCCGCAAGCATTGAACAACCTGGCCCAAGACCCCCAGGTGCTTTACATTACGGAAGACCACTTTGTGCGGCCGGCATTGGACAACACAGTAAACATTATCGGCGCTTCGGACAGTTGGGTCAGTGGCTATACCGGTGCCGGCTGGTACGTGGCCATCCTGGATACCGGCATCCGAGCCACCCATGAATTTTTCAGCGGGAAAACCATAGTGGAGGCGTGTTATTCCGCCGACAGCCATTGCCCCAACAGCGGCACCTCCATGACAGGCGCCGGTGCCGCCGCCCACCATCCCGATACCTACTATGGTTGGGACCACGGCACCCATGTGGCCGGCATCGCTGCCGGCAACAACAACCCGACCCTGAATGGTGTGGCCAAGGACGCCGACATCATTGCGGTTCAGGTTTTTTCACGCTTCGATGATTCGCCCTTGTGCAGCCCCAATGACGATTGCGTGCTGGCCTACAGCTCCGACGTTATCGCCGGGCTCAATTATGTCTACTCTTTGCGCACCACCTACAACATCGCTGCAGCAAACTTAAGTCTGGGCGGCGGTTACAACACCACCACCTGCGACGGCTCAGCATATAAAACAGCCATTGACCAGCTGCGCAGCGCCGGTATCGCCACGGTGGTGGCGACGGCCAATGACGGCTATTGCGACGCAATCGGTTCGCCGTCATGCGTCTCCAGCGCCATTTCCGTGGGGGCCACAACCGATGCGGATGTGATGACCTATTTCAGCAATTACCATCCAACCCTGGTGGACCTGTTTGCCCCGGGTTCCGCCATCTATGCTTCCGTAGGCGATTCAGACAGCAGCTATGAATCCTGGAACGGCACCTCCATGGCCACGCCGCATGTGGTCGGCGCCTTTGCCCTCATGCGACAAGCCGATGCAGCCTCATCGGTAACCGTTCTGTTGGAAGCCTTGTTGGATGGTGGCGATACGGTCACGGGCAGCGCCAATTGCGGCAACAGCGGCATCACCCTGCCCATGCCGCGCATCAATGTGAACAATGCCATCGGTGTGCTCACGGTGGTTCCGGATGCACCGGATGGGCTTTCCGCCACTGCCGGCGACTGGAATCAAGTCGATCTAAGCTGGAATGACAATTCCAACAATGAGCAGGGCTTTAAAATCGAACGCAAAACCGGCGCCGGCGGCACATATAGCCAGATCGCCGATGTGAACGTCAATACCACCACGTATAGCGACAGCGCATCGATGACCGAAGAGACCGCCTACTACTACCGGGTCAGGGCCTACAACGGCATCGGCAACTCTGTCTACAGCGCCGAAGCCAACGACACCACCCTGTTGGCCTCACCCAGTGCCGTGGCGGCAGCCGCCGCGTCCGGCACCCAGGTTGATTTGACCTGGACCGATAATTCAGCAGCGGAAGCAAATTTCACCATTGATCGCCGCACCAGTTCCACCAGCTTCACCTGGCTCGCCACACCCGGGGCCGATACCGAAAGCTACAGCGACACCTCCAATTTGAGCCCGGGGACCACTTACACCTATCGGATCCGATGCGAGAACGGCAGCAATACCTCGGTCTATGTCCAAACCAGCGCGACAACCCCGGGTACCGGCGGTGGCACCGGCAGCGGCGGTGGCAGCAGCGGTGGCGGGTGTTTCCTTTCCACTCTTGTTTTTCAATAAGCAGATAGTGTTAAGCACATTGTGGGAGCGGCGTCCCGCCGCGACAAGCCCACTTTTCCGAGTAACCGTCGCGGCGAGACGCCGCTCCCACATCTTAAACGCACACTACCCCAATCGGACCCGCAGCACCTCGTTTTGTAAGCATACAGAAGACGACCCGCCCGCAAGACGCTAACCCATTGCAATTTGGTACTTATTTGCTTATGCTGGCGTTGCCCGTCAGGGGCCGGGGGAAAAAACATGGGCCGCCATTACACAACCACCAACAGAATCGTCGCTCTTCTCATCGCCATCATTGCCGCCCTTTGCCTTTGCGGCAGGACCATGGCCGCTCCGAACCAGGAGATCCGCCTCTTTGTGGTTGAAAAAAGCAAAAACCCGCAAAACATTCTAGTGGTTTATGCCCTCGTCGATGCCGCATGTAAAATTCAACCCATCGTTGACGCCGCCGGCCCGCATCTGTTCGACTTTTACTGGCTGATGGACGGGACCCGTTTCAAGCCCACGCACCGCCTGATTAAAAAGGCCGTTCGCAAACGCTTTGTGCTTCTGAAACCATCGATCCGGGACCGACGGTTCAAGGTCTTGCTGGCCGACCTGAAAGAGTTGATTCACGACCTGCCATCGGACACCATCGATGTAGAGATTAAGCGCGACGCCGAGGGGGCGTGCCATGGCCGCGCCGTGTTGGCACTGGGCCCCACCCATGCCTACCGCACCATGGCCATCGATACCATCTACTCCAAAGCCAAAACTTTTTTAGGTATCCCCGTGGGCATCCACTATATCGAACTGCGCGGGAAAGATATCGAAAGTCATGCGCCCATGGTAGCGCGTTTTTTCAGCACCAGCGGTAGGGGTGACGACAACAAGACGAACAGGCAACAATGAAGGGAGATTCAATGGGAAAGCATCTCGTGCTGGTCGGCGGCGGCCATGCCCACATGGTCACCCTGGCCCATCTGGACCAATTCCGCAAGCGCGGCCATCAGGTTACCGTAATCGGCCCGTCTGAACACCACTACTACTCCGGTATGGGACCGGGCATGCTGAGCAAAATCTACACGGCCCGGCAAATTCGTTTTGCCACCCGCCAGGTGGTGGAAAAACAGGGCGCCGTCTTCATCAAGGCCGCAGTCACCCACATCGACGCTAAAAAACAGACGGTTTTCACCCAAGACGGTTTGAGCGTGCCGTATGATGTTTTGTCATTTAATGCCGGCAGCTATGTACCGGCGGACATGGCCGACGGTTCCGCACCCACCATCTTTAAGGCCAAGCCCATTGAAAAACTGCGCGTCGCCCAACAACAGCTTGTGGCACAAGCGGCAGAGAAAAGCATCCGCGTGGCGGTGGTGGGCGGCGGTGCAGCCGCAGTCGAGATCGCCGGCAACGCCTGGCGGCTGCTCTCGCGTTACGGGCATCATGGATTTCAGATACAGCTTTTCACCCGGGGCCGCCTGCTCGGCCCGTTCCCCCGAAAAGTTCGAGCTGCGGGGTTGAAATCACTTCAGCGCCGCGACATCCAACTGATAGAAGACAGTTTCGTCACGAAAATCAGCGCCAACGCCATTACCCTTGAAGGCGGACAACGCCATGCGGCGGATTTGATCTTCCTCGCCACCGGTGTGCGCCCCTCCCCCATCTTTTCCGCCTCCGGATTGGCCACCGGCCCCCAAGGCGGATTGAGGGTCAATGCCCATCTCCAAAGCATCGACCACGCCAATATCTTTGGTGGAGGTGACTGCATCTACTTCCAGGACCACCCCCTGGACAAAGTCGGCGTCTATGCCGTGCGCCAGAACCCCATTCTCTACCACAATCTTATGGCTTGCCTGGAAGGCACCCCCCTGGCCGCTTTTTCCCCCGGTGGCGACTATTTGTTGATTCTCAACATGGGCGACGGCACAGGCCTCTATTATAAGAACGGTATGCTGTTAAAGGGGCGGCTCGCCTTTTGGATCAAAGACTATATCGACCGGCGCTTTATGCGCAGGTTTCAGGCACTGGAAAATGATAAACGCTGACAATCTTGAATGGGAAAAAACCAGCAGTTCAGATACCTTTAACAGGATCGGATCAATTCACGAAAGCAAGGCAATTGTTTTGGCGGCACAAGGTTCGATACAAAAATCGAGCGGCAGATGGCGGCTTTTGCTGTTGCTGATTCTGATGCTGCATATCCCCTCGTCGGCCGATGCGTATGATCTGGAAAAACATCTCGGGTTGTACAAAGTTGTTGAAAGCGAATGCGAACTGACCAAGGGATTGTATAATCCGTGTCCTGAAACCAAATTTTTTGAGCTCGTTAAGGGTACTTTTTCAGGAATCGAACCGCATGAGATGGCTTTTGTGATCTGGAAGGCCAGTGACGATGATTCAAAAGCCGTATATGAAGCGCATCTGATCAGACACCATAAAAACCGATTGATGGAAAAAGAGCGGGTCTGGCTGACCGGTCCAGAAGATACCGGGCACCAGGCGTATTTTGTCTTGAAAGAGGGAGAAATCATCGAATACCGGTATAAAGTTACAACAACCCATCATGCAGGGCAAATCTTTAAAAGGGATTTTAAGTATCGGCTTGTCCCGGTATTGCGAAGTAAAATAAAAAAGTTCGATCTGTCATATCCTGATGCCATCCCTTCCCTTGAAAAGGACCCGGATGCATACATTCATCCAGCAGACACCATCTATGAAAAGGCAGCCGTCCAGGGCCATGAACAGGCGATTGAGGACCTTGAGGCGGAAAAAATCTTCCAAGGCGGGTTTTTCCTGATATTCGGCGCTTGTGCCCTGCTCATCAGTGTGGGGCTCTTTATCTGGCCGGAAGTGGCCGCGACGCTCCCGAGAAGGGGTTTATCACTGCCGCACCACCCGCTCATCATCCGGTTTTTAAGCGCACCTTTATTATTTTTATTTGCGGTTGCTTTGATCTATTATGGCATTCAGACATTACAAGCGGTCTCAGAATAATCTTTTTACCCCAACTCGGCGTTGGCCCCTTGTTTCAAGTCCTGGACATACGACCGTATGCCTGCGGGTTGAAACCCGGGTCCGGTCGTCGTATTTTTGACCTGAAATCTTTATTTTGAGATGGCTTGCAGGCGTGTTTGGCTAGAAAGGGAGGGAATCCATGCTATTTCTCAGTAAAAGACCAAGACATTCTCCATTTAATGCGATTGTTCTCATTGCGTTGCTGATAATGCTGGGTGGATGCGTTGCGACATTTGAGCATCCATTGACGGATCCGGGCGCCCATCCCCAGGACAAGACGCTTCTGGGAACTTGGATCGGTGCAAATGGTGATGAAACCATGTTTGTTCACATTGGAAAAGATGAGGATACACACATGCTTCTCATCGTTCTGACAGAAATGAAAGACAATGGAGAAATCGATCATTCCTCCCTGTCCGGGCACACATCCGTTTTACCATCAGGACGCTACCTGAACCTGAAATGGATCCTGCCCCCAAAAAATAAAACCAAAGGGTACATGCTGATCAAATATGCGGTTAAAGATGGAAATCTTCACCTTTACGCCACCGATGATACAGTGATCGAAACAGACATTGAAAAGGGTGTGCTGAAAGGTGAAATGTTGAAAACAAAAACCGCTTATGTGACAGAAGATACAAAGCATCTGGTCCAATACGTAAATAAAAATGACGGTCGCATATTTCCTGAAGACCATCTGCTGATGAGCGGTCTAAGACCCTTCAAAAAAAGATAAAACCGTAAAAAGTCCGCAAACGCCCCCTCCTTTTGCGAGATCGGGTCTATTTTACGCCATCTGCCCCCGGTACGACAACCATTGGGTAACCGCACACCTGCAACCCACAAGAACGATGTAAAAAAATAATAATGTCAATACCTTACCAAGTATTTTCCTTACTTGATCAAACGCCGCTTCATGGCCCGCAGCGATAGATAGCCGAAAATCAAGGTAAAGAACACCAGGTAAGCCAGATTGAAAAGCGCATTGGACTCCATGGCCCCGATACAGAAATAGCGTGTCAGCTCCACCAGATGGTAGAGCGGAAAGAGCAGGGTAAAGATACCCGCCCAATCCGGAATACCCGACACCGGAAAAAAGGTACCCGAAAACAGAAACATGGGCGTGATGAACAGAAAGATGGGCAGGTTGAACATGTCGATGGTCGGAATGACGCCGGTGAAGAACATGCCGATGGCGGCAAAGGCCAGCCCGGCCAGAAAAGCCAGCGGAACGCACATCAGGGCCCCTGGAAATGCCGCATAGCCCAGAGGAATCAGCACCAGCAGCATCACGCTCACCGCCGCCGCGGACTTGGAGGCCGCCCAGACGATTTCGGCCACGATCATCTCCTCCAGACTCACCGGCGTTGCCAGAATGCCGTCAAAGGTCTTCTGGTAATACATGCGCACGAATGAGGCATAGGTGGTTTCGAAAAACGCGTTCCACATGCAGGCTGTAGCCACAAGGGCCGGGGCCATGAACCGGGTGTACGGCAGGTCCAGACCGGCGTATTGCACGGAGCCGATGAGGCCTGAAAACCCCAGACCGAAGGCCAGAATATAAAATCCGGGCTCCAGCAGCGGGACCAGAAAATTGACGCGCCAGATACGCCGGTAGGTAATCAGGTTGCGTATCCACACATGGCGGAAGCGCAAAGAGATGGCATGCAGGTCGACTTGGCTCATTCGCGCAGCTCCCTTCCGGTCAGGCGCAGGAACACATCCTCCAGGTTACCCGCGCGAAAGAGGCACGCCGCCGAACAGAACTTGGTCCGCACCTCGTTTTCCAGCGCCCCATTGGCCTGGGCATAGACGATCAGGCGCTCGCCAAGATCGTCGTGCTTAACCCGGTGTTCCCGAATATAATCCTTGAGCGCTGCGTCCGGCGCTTCGATTTCGATGACGCTTTCGGCGGCGTGCTCGGCGATCAGGTCCCGCGGCCGGCCCTCGGCGATGATCCGGCCGTGGTCCATGATCAGCAGCCGGTCGCACAAGCTTTCGGCTTCGTCCATATAGTGCGTGGTCAGCAGCATGGTCAGACCGCGTTTTTTGAGTTCGGCCAAACGGTCCCACAACTGGTGCCGGGACTGGGGGTCGAGGCCTGTGGTGGGCTCATCCAGAATCAGCAGTTCGGGATCGGAGATCAGCGCCCGCGCCAGTTGCAGCCGTCGTGCCAGTCCGCCGGAAAGTTCCATGACCCGGGCGTTGCGTTTGTGGGTCAGGGCAAAAAAGGCCAGCAGCTCTTCGGCCCGCTCACGGGCCCGGACCCGGTCCTTTTCAAAATAGCGCGCATAGAGCAGAAGATTCTGCTCCACGGTCAGGTCGGGGTCCAGGGTGTTCTCCTGCTGGCACACCCCCAAGCGCGTGCGGATTTCACGCCAGTCTGTCTCGATATCCAGGCCGAATAGTTTCATGCGGCCATGGGTGACCGGAGAAAAGCCGTACATCATGCGAATGGCCGAGGTCTTGCCGGCGCCGTTGGGACCCAGCAGGCCGAAGAACTCGCCACCGGCCACACCAAAGCTGATCCCGTCCACGGCCACAAACTCACCGTAGCACTTGACCACATCCCGGGCTTCAATAACATTCATACCCTACTCCTAAAACCAATGACCGTTCTGCAGGCCGATGGATGGTTGGTCCCTTCACTCGCTTCGTATCGCCCCCTGCAGCCGCAGGAAGTTTCCGCTCAAGATGGCTGTCTGCATGCCGGGTTCGAGCCCCAGGCTGCGCACCTTGCGCAATTCGGCCGCCGGATCACCAAAGGGAAAGTCCGAGCCGAACATCAACCGCCCATGCCCGTAATTCTCTATATACGCCTCGATCTCACTGCGGGATGCCAGGGCCGTATCCGCCCATACATTCTCCCTTGCCCATAAGCCTGCGTCTGCTATGGCCCTGAAACCGCCGTTGAGCCCACCCAGGTGGGGAATAATCACGCTTATGCCACGAGCCAGCTCCTTGATAAAACGTACCGTATTGTCCAGTTCCTCCTCCAGCACCACCGGCAGGTTCCGTCGACCAATGGCGTCAAGGGCTTTAGCGCACCGGGAAGCGTCATAATGGTAGACCGGCTCATCGGCATGACGGTGCCATTTGATGCCGCAGTGGGCCGGGGAAAGCTGGTCCACAGCAAAATCGTTCCAGATGAAAAAATAGGGGTATACCGTCAGCAACGGCGAGTGTAACGAAAGCAGGTAGGCATTGCTCCGCCGACGTCTCTCCTGCCACTGCGGTGTGTCGATAAAATTAAAATCATAGCGGTCATAAATCTCCATCACCGGCGAAAAAACCGCCACCCCGCCGATGTCGGTATCAGCCGCCTGCCGCGCATAATCCGCAATATCCTGGGGCCAACTCCGATCCATCTTTCCGCAATGGGCATGGGCGTCGATGACCGCCGTCACTTGCCTTTCATCCATTTCGATCGCTCCCGGTAAAGCCTCGCCCGGCTTCTCATATCAGGGTTTACGTAAAATTAAATCTGCATTTTATAGTATTGAGGCGCCTGTCCGGCAAGGCACCCAAGCACAGAAATATCGAGATAGTTTTACGCGGGCCCTTTACGTTACGGGATAAGATAAGGACAAATTTTCAAATTGCACAACCCCACCTTTGGGATAGACGCCGGCGATAGCGCTCGCCCCTTGCAAATCCATGCCGCCGTCCTATTTTACGGATATATTTTTTCGCCCGCAAGACGATCCACAAGGACCGAGCTGCCCTGCAAGCTGTCTGCCCATATTCGGAACCCTGACCCCTCTGTCTGCTTTGCGACCTCCCCAGTTTCTACCGGTCCTCACCAGGGAAAGGAGAGACCCCATGAGCCAACAAGCCAAAGACCTGTCCAAACGAATCGAAGCTTTTAGGGACGATGTCATCGCATATGTGGAAACCTTATCCGAACAGGAGTGGAATGCCATGTGCGATTGGGAAGATTGGACGGCAGGCGTCACGGCGCGCCACCTGGGCGCCGGGCATTTCGGTATCGGCGGCATGCTTACCATGATCGTCCAGGGCAAGGAACTGCCCCAGTTGACCATGGAACAGATCCATGCCTCATCCGATAAGGATAGCCGTGAGCATGCCGACTGCACAAAAACCGAGGTCCTGGACCACCTGCGCAAAAACGGCACCGAACTGGCAGCCTACGTCGCCACACTGAGCGATGAAGAACTCGACCGTAAAGGCAGCTTGCCCGCCTTTAACGGAGAAGTCAGCGCCAGCCAGTTGCTCGAATACGTTATCTTCCAGTCGGCCCGGGAGCATTTCGACAATTTAAAAATCGCCGTAGGTCGATAAAACTGAAACACAAGCAGGGTTCGCATGCGCATCTCCGGCGCTGCAGAGGCCACACTGATGATCCCCAAGGTGGCGGGCACATACCAGGTGGCGCCGCGGGCAACGCTTTTGAACAGGCTGAGCTTGCCGTTGAGCTGTTTGGCCGCCGAGCCCATGTATTTGTAAGCGTTGTCCCACTTTTTCAAGGGCAGCGAGATGTGTTTGCGAAAATGGCGGGCGGCGGCGTTTGACGAACGGTTTAGAGTGTTTTGACATCAATCAAACACCTCGGGCCAGATGGACCCAAAAATATAATATGTAACACAGTGGATGATAATAATAAGACCGCTGATTGCAAACCACTTTGCTTGTCGAATCTCTTTCTTCGAAAAATGACGAGTGACATACGAAGGATCTTTAATGTCCCTAAATGCCTTTCTTTTACTATAAAATCTCCATCCCCATATGCACATGAGAAGATGAGATGTATATAGTGCCAATGAAATAAAATTGGGTATTTTCCGTGTAAAGGTGGCGTGCTCTTTAAAGGCGACTGAGTCCAATAGGTCCGTTTCCTGCTCATACCGCTTTATGATAAATCGCCCAATTTGAAAGGAAATATAAAGGTAGAATAATAACCAAGAGCATGCACTTATGCTCAGGACTCCTGCTAAATGATCTAAGGTAGTCATTAAAGGGCCTCGAAAAGCTGATCTGGAGAGTGATAGACCCGGCCTTCGCCTAAAGGTACAGAATAATCATAAAGCTTGCCGCCGAACTTTTTGAATGACTCCATTCCAATAATTCCCACTGCCGAGGCACAAATAAAGACAGTCACAAACATCCCGAACGGTCCCAAACCTAAAGCTAAGACAATTCCTAAACCAACAGATGAACCCAGCATCGTTCCAGCAGCCCCACCAAGAACCCCAAACCCCTCCTTAAACAGGGTGTGCATGCGCATCTCCGGCGGAGCGGCAGCCACGCTGATGATCCCCAAGGTGGCGGGCACATACCAGGTGGCGCCGCGGGCAACGCTTTTGAACAGGCTGAGCTTGCCGTTGAGCTGTTTGGCTGCCGAGCCCATGTATTTGTAAGCGTTGTTCCACTTTTTCAAGGGCAGCGAGATGTGTTTACGAAAATGGCGCGCGGCCCCGATGTATGAACGGCTGTGAGCCGGCGTCAGTTTTGCCTTGGGCATCAAGTGCCGGGGCAGCTCCTGCAGGTGGCGCATCAACTGCGCGTACTTGGGATGCCCTTTTAAAAAGCCCTGCATGCGGACCAGGTGGTTGGTGCTTTTGGAGTGCACGATCCTGGGGCCGAACTTTTCGATGGCTTCGCTGTACAGTTCACGCATCAGGGTGTTGACGTTGCCTACGGCCAGGGTTCCGGCGGCGGCGTGGCCGGATACACCGGCCACGCCGTAACCTGCTCCTTTGACGGCCTTGACCACATCGTCCTTTCCCACCGATGCACCCAAAGACTTTAGATACGCCACCATCCGGGCCATGGTGACGGCCGGTTCAGGGCCGACCTGTTTGATCATGTCGCGGTTGTCTTTTTGCATCTGGTCCAATATGGCTTTTAGCGGGCTTTGCTCGAGCTGCCAATGCTTTTTTTCCATCACGCTCAGCACGGCCGGTGTGATGTTGACCAACTTGTTCAGCGGTATGCGGTTGGTGTGCAGATGTTTTGTCAAAAAAGGGTTGTTGTGGAGCAAAAGCGCGCGCTTGCTGCCGGCGGGCAGGGTGCGGTAAGGGCCTTTGGAAAACATATACTGGGCCACCTTGTCGATGGTGTCGCCGGCTTGGGCAAAATAGATCACCGTGGCGCCAGGGTAAGGGTGCCTGAGCGGTTTTGGGATATTATAAAAGGCGTTTCGCCAAATCCAGTCGTCGGGGATGTTTTCCGCCAAGGAATCGGGTATCAGGATGCTTTCGCCCGGATAGATCCGGTCCAGGCTGCTGATATGGGGATTCATCCGGCGCAGTTTGGGTCTCCAGGAGTGGATTTGATGCTCCCGGAGTCCCCTTTGGGCCTTGAGGATTTGGGTGAGGGTATCGCCGTGTCGAATCGTTACCGCTTGGGCCATGGTTGCACCTCCGTAGGGTTGTCAGGCTTTGCAATTTTTGCGCCGATCCCAACCGGCGGCCACATTGCCGGCCGTGCCGCCGCCCTGGCGATTTTGCTGAATATAGTTCCACTCGATTTTACCGTAATTTATCCCAATGGTTTCACAGGGAAAGTCGCCGCCGGCCGACAGGCTGATGTGGCTGATGATGCTGTCGGTCAGCTTAATCTCCATAAACTTTGTCTTTTCAGTGCCGGCCCGGCACAGTTCCACCACCACTTTTTTGAAATGGGTGCCGTCGGCGCAGGCCAGCGCCATCTTGGGAGACGCTTTGTCCAACAGCTTGCAAAAGCTAAAATCTGAAAAGTCAGCCTTTTCGGAACTGGCACCGCCGGCACTGCTGGCGGTTTCACTGATGGTTTGATTGATCTCCATATCGCAGCTGGTCGCTTCGATCCAGCCGCTGTGTTTGCTGTCCGTGCTTTCTCCTTCAATGCCGTCGATCCTGATAAATGCGTCAAACGCCATTTGCTCTCTCCTTTCGGTTTAAAAAGCTTTCAGGGTTGGCAACCCCACCGCACGCGGTCAGACCTATCGATAGGGCCTGAACGGCGTACTGTTTTTTAATGCACGATTTTTCAGTCGATCAGAACGGGCGCGCTGCTGTGCATCGATCAGGCCGCAATGCGGCACAGGTCTCAGAACAAGGCTGTTGATTGGGCGTGCATCTAGTAAAACGAACTTGTCGAAATGCTGAAGCTGTAAAATCCGTCTCTTCTGAAATGATTTTTCAGAACTTTTTTATGCCGGGACATGAAAATCCACCGGCGAGGTGACTGACGGCCTTGTAACATACCGCCTAAGAGCGTTCAAGATAAAAATCGACGCACAAAGCCATTTTAATTCGGACCAATAAATCAAACAGGGGGTATCGACGCAAATTTTTTTCAGCTGTAAGCGGGGATCAGTATGCAAGTTATGAAAGGTGTTTGTTTTTGTTTCCGGATAGAAGAAAATGAGTCATGGGCGACCTCTCTTTTTTCGCTTTTTTGTCGAACGCAGTAGCAGCAGATCCGTCATCTTCTAAAGCTTAAACGGGGATCAGGGAAGCCGGTCACCCAAAATCCATTTTTTAAGCTTGCGGGTAATGCTCCCGGCCAGGGCCCGCGTACCCGCATAGCCGATGGTGGCGATCATGATGAAGAGCACGATTATCTTTACGGCGCCGGCTTGCGGCGGTGTGATGAGCGGTGTTAAGAAAAAAGCCGCGCCCAACCCCATTGCGGCTTGCCAGGTATCGGGTAGAAAAAGAATGTAGAAAACAATATAACTGAAAGTTACAGGTCGCTTGGTCAAAAATGTCTCCTCTATAAATAATTTTGATGCTTATCTTTAAAACTCAAGCTGACGTTACTTATGCCCGATGGGAAAACTGTGGGGTTGCCGGACGTTAGCCATGCGGTCTTAGTGGGGCTTAGGGGCGGCGGAGGATCAGCGCCCCGCACTGTTTGAGCGTATGCGAGTTTGCGGGGACGCCCGTAGCGCTCCTTAGCCCCACTTGGACCGTGGTGGCGTGCCCGGCAACCCCACCTGACGATTATCACCGGCGATCCAACACCTCTTCTTGTACTTGGGCTTTATAGATCACCACAATCCTTTTTAGATCGATAGCATACTTCAAGGTCACCCTTTTTCTACAGGGTCACATCAAAATCACATCGACGACGGCACCCTTTTCCAGTCCTTCGCTGTTGGTGTCGATGGCCACCAGCCCGTCCGCTTCGACCATGGTGTGTATCAGGCCCGATTGACCCAAAATGGGTTGGGCCCAAAGCTGGTCTGCTTTGCGCTCCAGGCGCACACGCACAAAATCCATGCGCCCCTGCACCGATGCCAGGTTCCGCGCCAAAAGGGCTTTGATCGGCATAGGGGCGCTGGGGTTATACCCCCGAAGGTGATCCAGAAAGGGGCGCACCAACACCATGAAAACCACCATGGTTGAAACCACGTGGCCGGGCAGCCCCCAGAACGCCCGGGTCCCGCACTGCGCCAAAATGGTGGGTTTCCCCGGCCGAATGGAGACCCCATGCACCAGAATCTCACTCTCCGGCAATGCCTCTAGAACTTTCAGCGTCCAATCGCGTTTACCCACCGAACTGCCGCCGGAAATCAGGACCACATCGTTTTGTGACAGGGCCTGCCGGCACACCGCTAACAAATCATCGTAGCGATCCCTGACGATACCGTAGGTGGTGGCGATGGCCCCGGCATCTTGAACCAATGCTGCCAAGGTATGGGTATTGACATCCCGCACCTGGCCGGGTCCCGGAATTGCTTCCGGCGGCACCAGTTCATCGCCGGTGGAGACAATGCCGACCTTTGGCCTTGCAGCAACATACAATTGTTCACAGCCGGCCGCGGCCAGCATGCCCACCTCCTGGGCGCGCAACAGGCTTCCCCGGGGCAGCAGCAACTGGCCACGGGCCAGATCTTCGTCTTTGGCCACCATGTGCTGACCCGGGGCCACACTGCGATACACCTCCAATGTGGTCTCATCGATGCGCTCCGTGTGTTCCACCATCACCACCGCATCCGTCCCCTGCGGCAGCATGGCCCCGGTGGCAATGCGCACGGCCTGGCCGGTTCCCACCTGGACATCGGCCGGAGCCCCCATGGTCACACTGCCCACCACGGTCAGGTAAGCGGGATTGGCCTCTGAAGCGCCATAAGTGGCTGCAGCCGGCACGGCGTACCCATCCATGGTGGCACGCGCAAACCCGGGAATGTCGGCTTGGGCGACGAGGTCTTCGGCCAGCACACGCCCATGGGCTGTATTCAAAGCCGCGGTCTCTGTCCCCACCGCGGCAAAGCGCGTTTTCAGCGCCAGCACCTGCTCCAGATCACGAACATTAAAAAAATCCTCCATCCGATTCAGACTCCCTTCATCGCATTGCAATTAATACAATTGGGTGGCATCCGCCCCTCCAGACCGGCCATCAGATTCTCGACGGCCAGGGTTGCCATGCGGCGGCGCGTCTCAATAGTGGCGCTGCCCATGTGCGGCAGCAGCACGACATGGTTCAACTGCTCCAAACCGGCGGTCACCCGGGGCTCAAATTCATAGACATCCAAACCGGCGCCGGCCAGCTTTTTCGATTGCAGCGCTGTCAACAGGGCCTGTTCATCCACCACAGGGCCCCGGGCGGTGTTGATTAAAAAAGCGCTGGTTTTCATCAAACCCAGTTCCCGTTCGCCGATCAAATGGTGGGTTTGCGGCGTCAGCGGTACATGCAGGGATACAAA
>JBNLFN010000149.1:0-20242 GCA_050305555.1 Desulfobacteraceae bacterium
CGACTTTATAGGGTAAGAAGATGCATTTAAAAGACTCACGGTCATGCACTGTTTGGAGCCATGCATCCGAGCCGGCGATAAGAAAAACTGATGTACTTCCAAATCAAATGGCGGTCGATGGGCCGTCCATGCAACCAAAGAAAAAGTTGCCGTTATCCTCTGACCCATGCATGTCCTTATCGAAGAGTGGTAGTTTTTGCCTGCCAACATACAATTATCTTGTTCTTATTGTATCGGCAACCTGATGCACTATGTTGTGTGTAAGCGAAACATAAACCATCAACTGAAAAAAAATGAGGTGATATCATGGTCGAAAATAAAACTCAGGACTACTTTGATGACAACAATGAAGGACACTTAGATACCCGCGAAAATAATTTTGAGTGTGAAGAAAAAGATGAAAATCTGGGATGCGACATGGGAATCGACGTCGCGGGCTAGTTTGATACGACCTGCTAACGGTTATCAGATCGATATATTGCGCTGGAAAACAGGTTTATACAGGGCAGGGCTTTAAACGGCTCTGCCTTTTTATTTTTCAAGAAAATGAACGAATTGAATTGCCGGGCGTTATTCGGAAGCGGAACAAGCAAACGGTGATTGACGGATTTTCAAGCGCTTCCCTTCTGCGCGGGTTTGCCGATTGAGTTGACCTATCCTGCTGGTTGCCGTTGCCTTGTCCCCTGGCATATCATCCTTTCGTGCTATGGCAGTATCAGCTCACACGTTTTGCTTTTAGGCGCAGCGATAAACAGCCCGTTGAGCACAACCAAGGGTAGCGCCAGAAAAAGGCCGATAACCGGTAAAACGATATTGGCCACGATAACGAAGAAGGTGACAAAGGGAATTAGGATATACCCTAGCGTTTTAAGCGTCATTTTTTCTGCAGCACATCTGAGTTTATTCATTCGAACCTCCTGTAAGCGTGTTGAGGTATATGTCGATTAAGTTTACCAAAAATACGTAGCTTAAGATGAATATATGCACGACGGGTTAGATGGCAAATGACGTATGGCCCAAAAACGAAGGATTACGCTATGCTTATTATGCGGTCTTATAGATTAGGTATCTGCCTTGGATATTATTGATCCAGAACTTCCCTTACTTTGAGGGCCAGTTCAGCGATGGAGAACGGTTTAGGCAAGAAGTTCAGGTCGGCATCCATCACACCCCGTTGGGCGATCACGTTGCCGGTGTAGCCAGACATGTAAAGGGTTCTCAGGTTTGGGCGCTTTTGCATCAAGTGTTCGTGAAGTTCTTTGCCGTTCATTTCGGGCATCACCACATCGGTCAACAGCAGGTGCACGGGTCCGGTATGCTGGTCCAGCAAGCTGAGGGCTTGGTTGCCGCTTTCGGCCAAAAGGACCTGGTAGCCCCTTTGTTCGAGGATAGCTTTTGCGATTTTCCTGACCTGTTCATCGTCTTCCACCAACAAAATGGTTTCGGAACCCTGCTCGATATGCGGTGCCTTGCTTAAAGACGGTTGTGGCGCAGGGGCTTGGTTGGCGACCGGTAAATACACACTAAAAGTGGCGCCTTGTTCCGGCGTGCTCTTGCACCAGATGTTGCCGCGGTGCTGTTTGACGATACCGTATACCGTAGCCAGGCCTAGTCCGGTGCCGTTGTCTTTGCTCTTGGTGGTGAAAAAAGGTTCAAACAGATGTTCGCGGACATGCGGCGCCATGCCGCAACCGGTGTCTCGGACCAGCAGCTTGACATATGATCCGGGCACCACCCCCTGGTGCTTTCTGGCGTAATTTTCATCCAATTCGGTTTGCGCGGTCTCAATGGTCAGGGTTCCGCCGGCGGGCATGGCATCCTGGGCATTGACCGCCAGGTTCATGATCACTTGTTCCAGCTGGCCGACATCGCCTTGGATCAGTGGAAGGGCATCTCCGGGGATGAATCGAATCGTGACATCCTCTCGAATGGTGCGGCGAAGCAAGCTCTTGAAATTTTTCAGCAGGGGATTGAGCGCAATGGGCTTGAACTCCAGGGTTTGCTTGCGGCTGAAAGCAAGCAATTGACGCACCAGGTCTTGGGCGCGCATGCCGGCTTTGACGATCTCTTTTAATGACTTGAGGCTATTGCTCTGATCAGGCGTATCTTCCAGCAAGATCTCACCGTATCCGATGATGGGGGTTAACAAGTTGTTCAGGTCGTGGGCAATGCCACCGGCCAATTGGCCGATGGATTCCAATTTTTGGGCCTGGTGGTACTGTTGCTCGAGTTTTTGATGTTTGCGTCGGTGACTGACCTCGTCGCGCAGCGCCTTCAATACCGGTGCGGTTTGGGCCGCTGCCTTTTCCAGCAACGCCTGATCCTCCGGCGAGTACCCCCCGGGTTTGTTGGCCACCCCAAATTGACCGATCAACGCATCACCCAAAACAATGGGAACCACCAGGGTATTGTGCAGTGCGGCATCTCCTTGGGCTTGATCGAGGCTTTCATTGGCCAATATAGGGCGCTTCTCAATTAAAGACGTTCCCCACAGGCCTTTCCAGGCACTGCGCGGATAGACAAGGCCCTTGTCATCTTCTTCAAATAGGTCCCATAATTCGGTTGTGATTGAGGGGCACACCAGGTCACCCGCCTCATCGATGTATCCAAAATAGCCGAAACGGCTCTCCAAGGCTTCACGCACAATTGCCAAAACATCGGCATACAGAGCATCAGGTGAAGCGGTCAGGAACGCATTGGCAATACGATTATTGAGTGTGATGGTCCGTTGGTGGGCCAGTAATGCTTGGTCGGCGCGTTTTTGACGGACAATTTGCCAGGTCACATCAGCAAGGTAGGAAACGATATCCACATCCTGCTGGGTGTAAGCGGTAGGTTTATTGCCCACCCCCAGGATGGCGACCACTTTTTCTTCCCGTATCACCGGTACAACCAGTTCCCGTAGGACTTGGGCATGGCCTTGGGGCATGCCTTTCTTGTGGGGCAGGGCAGCGTAATCGTTGTGAATGACCGGCTTTTTTTGATGGATACAATCGACCCAGACCCCGGCCTGATCGACGTTGCTGTGTTGCCCCTGGTCTTCAGCCCGGCAAAACTCCTTAAGGGTGCGGGTGGACCATTGTTGTAAGGAAAGGGTTTTTTGGTCCGGCTCCACAAAATGGTAGAAGCCGATGGGGCTTTCGACAAACTGGCCTACCTCATCCAACGCCCGGGTCAGCAATTGGTCCAAGGTGTGTCCGGCAGCATAATCGATGAGCGACAGGCGGGTTTCGATAAAGCGACGGGTGAGGCGCTCATGGGTTTGATCGCGGAAAACCAACACGACACCGATGATAGCGCCTGCGTGATTGTGGATGGGCGCGCCACTATCCATAATAGCGCGTTCAGTGCCGTCTCTGGCAATGAGTAAAGCGTGGTTTGACATACCGACCCGTACGCCGCGTCCCAGTACCTCGGAGGCCAGACTTTGGACGGGTTGGTGGGTTTGCTCATCGACGATCCGATAGATGTGGTCGATGGATTGGCCCAATGCGTCCGCTTCGGTCCATCCAGTGAGCGATTCGGCGACGGGGTTCATTTGCAGAACGCAGCACTCGGTATCAGTGGTGATGATGCCTTCGCTGATGCTGTATAGGGTGGCACGATAGCGCTGTTCACTGGTTTCAAGGGCAGCGAGCCGCTTGGAAAGTGATTCCGGATTTAAAAGCGTTTGATCGCTGGTTTTTTTTTCAGTACCCATGCCTAATCTCTATATTATTCCAATACACCCCAATCGTGCAGGTGTACCAGGGGTTAGGGCAAAAGCTTGCGGGTGATGGACCCCATCGGCCAGCTTTTTTGTGTTGGTAGACATGCAAAATTGGTGCAAGGCTTAGTCAGTTTAACATTATTGTCTGCCAGTAATTGGAGTCTATAGGCTTTTCCACCTAAAAAAGGATGTATTATCAGTATCTTATCCACTATGGTGGCGTGATTGTCATCTTGGCTTGCTTCATGTCCATATTCAGGTATAAGTCAATTGTGTGACAATAATCGGCCATATCATTGACGTTCGTAGAGAAAGGAAAGTCTCGCCGCATGGAAAAAAATAAACGCATCGCCCTGGTGGCCCATGACCAACGCAAGCAGGATCTGCTGCAATGGGTAACGCATAATTCGGATCAACTGGCCAAGCATACCTTATTTGGCACCGGCACGACCGGTAAGCTCATCAGCGATAATAGCAGTCTTAAAATTATACGGATGAGGAGCGGCCCTTTGGGCGGCGATCAACAACTGGGGGCCATGATTGCCAATCTTGAGCTGGATATTTTGATCTTTTTCTGGGACCCAATGACTTCCCAGCCTCATGATGTAGACGTCAAGGCGTTGTTGCGCATGTCGGTGCTCTATAATGTGGCGGTGGCCTGTAACCGGGCCACTGCTGATTTTTTGATATCCAGCCCGATGTTTGATGATAATTATGTTAATGAAATTAAAGACTATGCATCTTTGTTGCCCTAGATGCCTCGAAAAATTCCATATCGGGTCGTCATCGTGCGGGAAACATTGGGCACACCTTTGTGTAATATAACTCGCGGGAAGTGACTTTTGTCTGCTTCGTTACTCATTGCGTTCTTGTTTGGGTTGTAAATTCAGTTTATTTTAAGAGAGGGCAAAAACAGGCACCTTTCAGCTTATATTATTTGTAGCTTCTCTTCTTCTGTCCTTTTATCTGTTTTCTATCTGCCTCTTTCTTTTTGCAGAAGTTTTTTGGGTTTTGATAATAGTCTTCTTAGATTTTGTTCAACCGATCGGCCGGCTATTTTGATTCCAAATAGTTTGTTTTTAATACAAAGCGCAATCATAATTCCGCTTTGACACCATTCATCGCTCAGGATGATCAACATGATATCGGTGTGCTCAAGCTCTCGGTACTTGTCGCAGAAGCCGTGTACTAGACAAGGAGGTACAATGATGTTAGCCGAGTTCACTTATGGGATTATTCGGGAAGTTGAACCAAACATCATGGAGATTATCATCAATGAAGGGGTCGAGTTGAGCAGTCAGCATATCGAGCAAATTGAACTTGGTCTGCTTGAAAAGTACAGCGGTTTGTCTGCGCTTCTTGTCAACCGGGTAAATTCATACTCGCATACCCATGAATCCATGCAAAAAATACCTGAGCTACGAAATATAGCTGCCCTTGCCGTTGTCGTTTACAGTGACGCATCGGCTCATGCAGCAAAACTCCATGGTTTGTTTCAGGACAATGTGCAAGTTTTCGATAATAAGGAGAGTGCATTGGTATGGCTCAGAAAATCGATATAATTAAGAAATATTATTCATTCCGACCCAAGATTTAAGTTGGACCGGGAAAGGCGGTGCCTTTTTGAATGTATCGTGAGTATCGGTCCTAAATTATTTTGTCGTTCTACTTTTCCCCAAGAAAGGGAATCCGATCATGCCTGAGAAGATCAAAATCGGCATTAGTTCCTGCCTGTTGGGCAACAATGTGCGCTGGAATGGCGGTCACAAGTGCGATCGCTACCTCACCGACACCTTGGGTCAATATGTGGAATGGGTGCCGGTTTGCCCGGAAGTGGAGGTTGGGCTGGGCGTTCCAAGGCAGACCCTTCGCTTGGTGGGTGATCCTGATGATCCGCGGCTGGTGACCACCAAAACCGGTGTTGACCATACGGACAACATGCGCAAATGGGCCCGTGGCCGCCTCAACCAGCTGGCGGAAGAACAATTGTGCGGCTTTATCTTTAAATGCGATTCTCCCAGCAGCGGGATGGTGCGGGTCAAAGTTTACGGCAAGAAAGGGATGCCTCAAAAAAAGGGGGTCGGTATTTTTGCCCGCGCATTTATGGATCGGTTCCCCTTGATTCCTGTGGAAGATGACGGTCGCCTGCGAAATCCGCAGATCCGTGAAAATTTCATCGACCAGGTCTTCACCCTTCGGCGTTGGCGCGAAACACGCGATCGGCGCTCCTGCGTAGGCAATGTGGTGGATTTCCATTCGCGCAACAAACTGGTGCTGATGGCCCATAGCCCGGCTCATTTAAAAAAGATGGGCGCCCTGGCGGCGGGTGGAAAACAGATGGGCTGCCGTTTGCTCTACCTTGAATACGAGAAGCTTTTGCTCGAGGCCTTGCGCCTGAAGGCCACGGTCAGGAAAAACGTTAATGTCATCCAGCACGTGATGGGCTACTTTAAGAAGCATTTGACCCGTGATGAAAAACAGGAGCTGATAGAAGTAACGCAACACTATCGGCTGGCACGGGTCCCTTTGGTGGTGCCGTTGACACTGCTCAGGCACTATGTGCGCAAGTATAACCTGTCTTATCTCAAACAGCAGGCCTGGTTGAATCCACATCCCATGGACTTGAAACTGCACAATCATGTTTAAAAGGAGTAGTTTGTCATGACCACTAAACCCATACTGGTCACCGGGGGTACCGGCTATGTGGGTGGGCGACTGATTCCGCGGCTGCTGGATAGCGGTCACAAGGTGCGGGCCATGGCGCGTTCTCCCGAGCGACTGCTCTGTCGTCCATGGGGACGCCATCCCGCTATCGAAGTGGTGCCCGGAGACGCTTTGGATCGGGATGCCTTCGTCCGGGCGGCCGGCGGCTGTGAATTGGCCTATTATTTGATCCACTCAATGAACGCAGCCAAAGATCGGTTTGCCCAGGCGGACCGAACGGCGGCGCTGAACATGGTGGCGGCAGCCGGGTTGGCCCGCATGTCGCGCATCATTTACCTTGGCGGTTTGGGAGAGCAGGGCCACGCGGCGCTGAGCAAACACCTCAAATCCCGGCATGAAGTGGAAAAAATCTTGATGGCCGCGTCCATACCGGTCACCAACTTGCGGGCGGCCATGATTCTGGGGTCCGGAAGTGCTTCCTTTGAAATGTTGCGTTACCTGGTCGACCGTCTGCCGGTCATGATCACACCGCGCTGGGTTCAAACCCCGTGTCAACCCATATCCATACGCAACGTGTTGGACTATTTGGAAGGTGTACTGTATGCGCCGGACACCATCGGCCAAACCCTGGATATCGGCGGTCCGGATGTGTTGACCTACCGGGATTTGATCCAGATCTATGCCCAAGAGGCCGGTCTGAGAAAACGCCTGATTATCCCCGTACCGCTGCTGACCCCCTGGCTGAGCGCCAAATGGGTTCATCTGGTGACACCGGTACCGGCCCCGATTGCCCAACCACTGGCCGAAGGGCTGAGTATTCCTGTTGTGTGCCGGGAGAATCGCATTCTCTCGATGGTCCCGGTGGATTTGATTGACAACCGCAAAACCATTCGCATGGCCTTGGAACGTATTCGCCAAGAGCAGGTGGACACTTGCTGGTTTGACGGGGGTGGGGCCTTGCCGCCGGAATGGACCACGTGCGGCGATGCCGATTATGCCGGCGGCACCGTGTTGCGCGGGGCGCATCGCATCGTGCTTGAAGCCACACCCGACAGGGTATGGGAGACCGTGCAACAGATCGGTGGCCGCAAGGGTTGGTATTTTGCCCAACCGCTCTGGCGCCTGCGGGGTATGCTGGATCGTGCCGTGGGCGGTCCCGGGTTGCGACGGGGGCGGCGCGATCCCGTAAAATTGCGTGTGGGTGACGGCCTCGATTTTTGGCGCGTGGTGGCCCTGGAGCCTCCCCGGCGAATGCTTCTCCTGGCTGAAATGAAAGCCCCTGGAGATGCCCTCCTTGAATTTAACATCCGCTCCCGGGGGCAGGGGCGGGTGGCACTGGAGATGGTGTCGCGTTTTCATCCCCGCGGGCTGGCCGGATTGGCCTACTGGTATGCTTTATTGCCGACCCACAACTGGCTGTTCCAAGGTATGCTTAAAACCGTAGCCCAAAGAACGGGAAAACGCGTGTTGGCGGGCCCTGAAAAATTTGATGCGCAAGATCGCGTGACCTGTCGGTTGTAAGCTGGACGAAATATTTCATTTCCGCTATCATGCCCTGCAACAGATTTTCACTGTTACCTGATGGGCAACGTAACCTTATAAAGGAGGCCCTGTGATTTTTTATCGGCTCATTTGCTTTGCGGTCTTGGTGATTCTGGTTCCCGTTGGCGCGTTGGCGCAGGCGATCCCTATCAGTGAGGCCACCCAGGAGTGTCTGGATTGCCATGGAGTTTTTCATCCGGGTATCGTCGCCGGCTGGAAAGCCGGCCGCCACGCCACCATCACACCGGCCAAGGCCCGACAAGTTGATGGCCTGGCGCTGAAGGTATCCAGCCAAAATATTCCTGAGCCCTTAGACAAGGTTGTTGTAGGGTGCGCGGAATGCCATACCTTGCGGCCCAAAGCCCATGCCGACACCTTCGAGCACAACGGCTACGACATTCATGTGGTCGTAAGCCCGGAGGATTGCCGCACCTGCCATGCCACCGAAGCCGATCAGTATTCGCGCAATGTGATGGCCCATGCGTATGCCAACCTTGCCGATAATAAGCTCTACAACCAGCTTGAAAGCGCGATCCTGGACAGCCGCACCCTGGAAAAAGGCCGACTTAAAATGGCACCCGCCGACGCGGATACCCGGGCCGAGGCGTGCTACTCCTGCCACGGCACCGTGCTCAAAGTCAGCGGCACCGAAATGCGGGAGACCGATGCAGGGGAACTGGAATTTCCGGTGATCGATGGCTGGCCCAACCAGGGTGTGGGCCGTATCAATTTAGACGGCAGCAAGGGGGCGTGTTCGGCCTGTCATACCCGGCATTCGTTTTCCATCGAAGAGGCCCGCAAACCGCATACGTGCAAATCGTGTCATGTGGGTCCGGATGTGCCGGCCTATAAAATCTACAGTGCCAGTAAGCATGGGAACATCTACGCCTCCAAGAAGCAGGCATGGGATTTCAAGGCCGTACCCTGGACGGTGGGAGAAGATTTTACGGCCCCCACCTGCGCCACCTGCCATGTCAGCTTGCTGGTCAATACCGATGGCGATGTCATCAATCCACGCACCCATGAGATGAAAAATCGTCTCTCCTGGCGGATCTACGGGCTGGTTTACGCCCATCCGCAACCCAAATCGGCGGACACCACCATTATCCGCAACAAAGACGGTCTTTCCCTGCCCACCGATTTTGAGGGCGGTTTTGCAGATAAGTTTCTGCTGACGCCGGAGCAACAGGCGGCCCACACGCAAACCATGCAGGCGACTTGCCTGGCGTGTCATGACCCTTCCTGGGTCAATGGCCATTGGCGGCGACACAACAACACCATCAATCGCACCAATGCACAGATTCTGACCCTGACGCGATTGATGGGCAAGGCCTGGCAAAAGGGCTTTGCCGGCGGGCTGGCTCAAAACCAGAATCCTTTTGACGAGTCCATCGAACGCCGTTGGATCGATGCCTGGCTGTTTCAAGCCAACTCCATACGATTTGCCTCGGCCATGGCCGGTGGCGGCGATTACGGTGTTTTTGCCGGCGGCCGCTACCCGCTTTCCCAGACCACCGCCGATATGCACGACTGGTTGCAACTGCGCGAGGCAATGGAGAAGTTAAAGGCAGGCAAGCGATAGCCATATCATATGGATCGACTTTTTAATGCTTGGCGCCGCAATGCCAGATGGGTGCGCGCAACTGGCTTTTAAGCTGAAGAAGCGTTTATCGCTGTAAATCACAGAGGTAACGATGCCGATTTCCGACAGGCGTATTCAGATACTCAATGATCGTGAGATTGTTGGCGGCGATTACGTGCTTTACTGGATGCAGCAATCCCAGCGGGCTGAGCACAACCCGGCGCTGGATCTGGCCATCGGCATGGCCAACCGTCTGAAACTTCCGGTACTCGTCGCTTTTGGTTTGACGGACGCCTATCCCGAGGCCAACCAGCGGCATTTCTGCTTTATGCTGGAAGGGCTTCAAGAAGTAGAAGCCAGCCTGCGTCGCAAAGGTATCCGATTGGTGGTGCGTCTGGGCGAGCCGCCGGAAGTGGCCCTGGATCTGGGCCGTCGGGCGGCAATGATGGTGTGTGATGTCGGCTATAACCGCCATCAGCGCCAATGGCGCCGCGCCGTGGCCGCTGAAGCTGGGTGCCGGGTACTGCAAGTGGAAAGCGATGTGGTGGTTCCGGTGGCGGTCACTTCGACCAAAGCCGAATACGCGGCGCGCACCCTTCGCCCTCGAATACACAAGCATCTGGACGACTATCTGAAACTTAAACGGACGGTGCGGCCGCAATATGCATCTCTGCACCTGGAGATCAAGGGCATCGATCTGTCCGATATCCATAAAGTGCTGGACCGCCTGGACATCGATCGCAGTGTTTTGCCGGTATCCCACTTGTTTAAAGGCGGGACGGCTGAAGCCAAAAAGCGCTTGCGGCGCTTTATTCGCCGCCACCTATGTTTTTACGAAACCCATGGCAACCAGCCCCAAACAGAGGATGTCTCATATATGAGCCCCTATTTGCACTTCGGTCAGATTTCACCTGTTTATCTGGCCCTTCAGGTGCGTCGGGCTCATGAAGGGCAAAAGATCGATACGGCGGCCTACCTGGAAGAATTGATCGTACGACGCGAGCTGGCCGTCAATTTTGTCTACTATACCTCCGACTACGACCGTTATACCTGTTTGCCTGATTGGGCTCGAAAGACATTGGCAGCCCATGCCCGCGATCGGCGCGACACCATTTATGACCGGGAAGAACTCGAAAACGCCCGGACCCACGATCCTTACTGGAATGCTGCCATGCGGGAGATGAAATATACCGGATTTATGCACAATTACATGCGTATGTACTGGGGTAAAAAGATTTTGGAGTGGTCCGCGGGTCCTGAAGAAGCATTCGCAACGACATTGGGGATCAATAACAAATATTTTTTGGACGGTCGCGATCCCAACTCGTATGCCGGCGTGGCCTGGGTCTTTGGCAAACACGACCGGGCGTGGTCCGAAAGGCCCACCTTCGGCAAGGTCCGGTACATGGCGGCTAGTGGTTTGGAACGCAAGTGTGATATCCAGGCTTATGTGCGTAAGGTGGACCGGCTGGTTGGCAAAATCGAAGCGACCTACAAATAGAGGAGCCCGTTATGCGAAATCATCCGCCCACAGCCATTCTGATTGTCGATGAAAAGGCCCATCCCAAATTGCAAATGCTGCTCTCTTTTTTGGATGAGATCCCCCACATTAAATTGGAAGTACACGCCCAAATGCCCCCGGATTTAACCCGCTGGCAGGTGATCGTCACCTTGGACCACAACATCACGGAGCAAACGGCCGAGGGACTGACAACGTATGTGAACGCTGGTGGCGGCTGGTTGCACTGCATCGGGAGGCGCGGTGAAAAGATTCCGCTGGTGTTTGGTGCGCAACCCGAACCGGTGGGGCCCTTTTGTGAATTACGGGTGCTTTTCAACGATCGGGAGCATCCTTTGGGTGCGCGTCTGCCCGATGCCATCTATGTCCAGGAACACTTTCATCCATTGGCCCTGCAATCGGATGACGCCCAAGCGACCTTATATACGGATTGGCATTTTCAGCACCGTGCCGTGCTGGTGGCCAGGTTGCAGGGTGCGGGTAAAGTTGCATGTACGACGTTACAGGATTTCAGCCATCCCGTGCTATGCCAGATTTTATATCGCCTGATGCGTGACATGGGCGGACACCCGATGTCCGATGAACGACTGGGTGTGGGCATTCTTGGCTATGCACCTTCCGTGGGCCGGTATCACGGCCAAGGCATTGTCAAAACCGCCGGCCTGGAGCTTGAAGCGGTTTGCGATTTGAGCCCGGAACGGATGCAACAAGCCAGGCATGATTTTCCTGAGATGGGGGTCCATGCATCTGCCGAAGCGCTTGGCGATGATCCCGATGTCGATGCGGTGATCATTGCCACACCTCCCAATACGCATGCTGCGTTGGCGCTCCAGATGATGGCCGCTGGAAAACATGTGATCTGTGAGAAACCGTTGGCGCTGAACCATGCTGAAACGTCGGCCATGGCCGAAGCAGCCGGTAAGCAAGGCGTGCACTTGAGCTGCCATCAGAACCGGCGCTGGGATGTGGATTACCTGGCCATCAAGCAGGCGCTGGCCCAAGGCCGGATTGGTGAATTGTTCTATATGGAAACATTTGTGGGCGGCTTTTCTCACCCATGCGGTTATTGGCATTCAGACGCCACCGTTTCCGGCGGGATGACCTATGACTGGGGCGCTCACTACATCGATTGGATTGTCGGACTGTGTCCCCATCGCATTGATACGGTGATCGGCACGCGTCACAAACGCGTGTGGCACGATGTGACCAATGCGGATCAAGAACGCATCCAGATGCGTTTTGAAGGCGGTTTGGAAGCCGAATTCCTTCACTCGGATATCGCTGCGGTGCGCAAGCCCAAGTGGTATTTGCTGGGGACCCAAGGCGCGATCATGGGCCAATGGCAGGATGTTACTGAATATAAGATCGATCCGGTGCACTATTTTCACCAGCACGATATCCCCGCCACTGAGATGCCGCCGGAATTAACCATCCAAAGACATCAAGGCGCCGGCAAGTTGACCACCGGCGCGCTCTTACCACCCGAGCGGCCGCTGTTCGGTTTCCATCGAAACCTGGCCGATCACTTGCTGAGCGGGGAACCGTTGATGGCACCGCTGGCCGATTCCATGCGCGTGGTGGCGGTCCTGGAAGCGGCGGCTCGCAGTATGGACCACGGTGGAACTGTGGAGGTGGTCCATGTCTGAGAAATTGAACTGGGGCGTCCTGGGCAATGCCGCCATTGCGCGGGTATGTGTCATACCGGCCATTCAAAAGTCATGCAACGGTATGGTGCGCGCCTTGGCCAGCCGGTCTCCTCAGCAGACAGCGCAGGTCATCAAGCAAAACAAGATCGACCGGCTATATGACGATTATCAGGCCTTGATTGAAGATGTATCCATCGAAGCCGTTTATATCCCGTTGCCCAACCATCTGCACCATTCATGGACTCTCAAGGCGTTGGCCGCCGGAAAGCATGTGTTGTGTGAAAAACCCCTGGCGTGCAATGCCGGACAAGCCCAGGAGATGGCTGCCGCGGCACAATTCGCTGATCGTGTGTTGATGGAAGGTTTTATGTATCGTTTCCATCCCCGAAGCCGCCAAATCCACCAGAAAGTTTCCACGGGCGCCATCGGCACCCCGCGTCTGGTTCGGTCGGCGTTTTGTTTTCGCATGGCAGCGGATGACTTTCACAATCCAGACAATGCGCGTCTGGACCCGCAAAAAGGGGGCGGCGCCCTGCTGGATGTGGGATGCTATGGTGTCAATGCGGCGCGCTGGTTGTACGATGCCGAACCCTATCAAGTCCAATGTCAGGCGTGCTATCATCCAGGTGGCGTTGATCTGCATGCTGTCGGGGTGCTCACTTTCCATAACCAATGCTTGGCAAGCATTGAGGCCAGCTTTATCGCCGGACTCCAACAAACCTATACGGTGGTCGGCGAGCGTGGCGTCATTGAATTGCCCCATGATGCCTTTATTCCCTGGGAAAAAGATGCGGCGTACACCTTGCGTCAAAACGAAGCCGAGACGGCAGCACCGACACTTGTTGCCGGTGCCGATGAGTATCAACTGATGGTCGAACATTTCGTGGATGTCGTGCGGGGTGATGCGGATCCAATATTTCAAGTTTCGGAGAGCATCGGGAACATGCGGGTGTTGGACGCCCTGGCCGCTGCAGCACGAACCGGCAAAGTGGTTCGGGTATAGCAAAAAAAAACAGAGGTCGCTAAAGATGCAAATGAAATCCATCGAGTGGAATTTATAAATGAAAAACCATTAATTTATGGGATAGACGATTAGCCCCGGCCTGTCGCTTCGCCTGATCCCAAAGGCCTGGCGGCCTCGGTCCAGGAGAACTTACCGTTAGTGATATCAATTAAAAGCAAAAGAAAGGATCTCATCAAAATGAAAACACTAATCTCGTTTTTTCTCGTTTTTTGTATAGCCTCAACCATGGCCAATGCCGGTGATTTCACACTTACAAGTTCAACGGTTAAACCCGACTCTTTTCTAAATGAAGAACAGGTGTTCAACGGATTTGGCTGCTCAGGAAAAAATTTATCACCTGCACTTAAATGGACGGCAAGTCCGAAGGGAACGAAAAGCTTTGCGATTACAGTGTACGATCCTGATGCGCCTACAGGTTCGGGTTGGTGGCATTGGCTTGTTTACAATATTCCTGCGAATGTTGCCGAAATAGCTGAGGGCGCTGGTGATCCAACAGGTAAGCTGCTGCCAGCAGGTGCTGTTCAAGGTCGTACTGATTTTGGCACTCATGCTTTTGGCGGTGCATGTCCACCCAAAGGAGATAAACCGCACCGCTATATCTTTTCGGTTCATGCGCTTAAGATTGAAAAAATTGATGCTCCATTTGATTCTAGCGCTGCATTAATCGGCTTTATGATTAACGCAAATTCACTTGGGAAAGCAAGTTTTACAGCCAAATTTGGTCGCTAACGCTCCGGCGGTAAAGGGATGCTGTCCACTGCGTGTCCAACACCTTTTAGCCGGAGCGTTGAGACCTTGGATGAAAGCATGATAAAGATGCAATGGAAAAAACTTATGGACTTGGTAAAAAACCGGCACGATCAATCAGATGAAAAGTTTTTTACTCAATTTAGGATTTTTTGCAAACAAATTAATGCACGGGAAAAAACTGCGCCCCTTAAGTAACACGCTAAACGTATAAGGAAAAAGATGAACATAATGGCTGGATGGAAACGCATTGAATTTGAGAATACTCCGATTTATATTCGTCCTGATGTACCAGACTGGTTTGTGCCAAATCAGGCTACAGACAGCGCATTTGAAAAGATGCTAAGGGAAGGAAAAATAACGCATGATATCAATGGACTGCTACACAGAATTGACGGTCCTGTAGAGACGGACTACCAATCCCGTTTAGATCAGCTTGAGATGGGGGGGGTAACAGAATGTTGGATCCATATTACAAATCAATGTAATTTAAAATGCACACACTGCATGTTCAGGTCATCTCCCAGTGCACAGGATGAACTCACTTCGGCTGAATGTCGCCGCATAATTGATGAAGCGTATAAACTGGGCTGCCGTATCTATTATTTGACAGGGGGCGAACCTTTGCTATCCAAAGCTTTTTTTAAAAGTGTACAGGATATCCTCGCACGGTCAGGTACGCATGTGGTTGTATTAACGAATCTGTCCCTGATATCCCTGAAAAAGGACTTGTTCAGAAATATTCCTCGCGAAAGGTTGCATTTCCAGGTAAGCATTGATGGGCTGCAGGCAAATCATGACGCATTACGTGGACCAAATGCTTATGATCGAATGAGCAGGGATTTGATAACAATCCGGGAGCTTGGTTTTCCAGTGACCCTGGCTATGACAGTAACTGCGAACAATGTTACTGAAATGGATGCGATACTGGATCTTGCTGCTGAAAAGCAGATATCCAATGTTCATTATCTTTGGCTCTTTAATAAAGGTTATGCAAGCGATAAACTTTTTGTAACGCCGGATACGATTTTTCCTCATCTGATTTCTGCTCAGCAACGGGCCGAGGAAGCCGGAATAGCGATTGATAATATAGAGATTCTGAAATCACAGGTCTTTTCCTGTCCTGGAACCCGCTATGATCTGAGCAATGCAGGATGGCAATCAATAGCTGTCGGACCGGACAAGCATATATATCCAACGCCTGCACTTGTCTATACTGAAAGCATGATATGTGGGCATATACGTGACGGGTTGCAAGAAGTTTGGCGTAACAGTGAGGTTTTAGAAAGTGTGCGCAGCGCATCCCTGAATAACAGTGATACCTATCGCTCTAATTCACTTCGTTATTTAGTCGGAGGAGGCGACATCGACCACAGCTTCATTCATAGCGGGCAGATCACAGGTGGTGATCCTTATGTTGATCTTTACAACAATATCGCCAAATGGGTGATTGCTCGTGAAGCAAATAATTATAAAACAAACGGCTATCCAGCCATTAAACTAAAAATGGGAGAAAAGCTCGGGGATTGCCCAGCTGAAGGCAGCAGTATTTTCTTTACACATTCAAATTGCGTGCTCAGCCTTCCGGGACATGACACGCGGTCTCAGGTCAATCAATTCTATTCCCAAGCGGCTGAGAAAATTCAAGAAGATATCCTCAACCCGATATGTTATGAAGATCATTTGATCGAGCATATTCCCGAACAGATGCGGTATCGAAGTTACGGTTGTGGCTCACCGATTCTTGAAGCTGATATACAGCCGGGGGAAGTTGTGCTTGATCTAGGCAGTGGAACAGGGATCGAATGCTTTATTGCCGGCAAACTTACCGGACCTCAGGGCAGTGTCATCGGTATTGATATGGGAGACGCCATGCTTTCAATGGCCGAGACAACAAAGAAGCATGTGGTTGAAAACCTGCAATATAACAATATTGAATTCAAAAGATCATTCCTGGAAGATGTCCCACTACCTGATGCGTCCGTGGATTTGGTGATTTCCAACTGCGTGCTGAACCTCTCGCCTGATAAGCGCAGGGTTTTCTCTGAAATATTCCGAGTATTGAAACCGGAAGGCCGTCTGGTTATTTCAGACATCACCTATGATAAAACAATCCCGCTCACGATAAAATACAATGAGAAGCTGCGTGGCGAATGTATTGGTGGCGCATTACCATATCATGACCTTTTCGGAATGCTGAATGACATCGGGTTTTCCCACAGCCGGATACTTAGAGGATATCATTATCGGACGATAAAGGGATATGATTTTTATTCCATAACCTATCGAGCGATCAAGCCTGCGTTAAATCAAACTCCCGTGCTTTTCGATTTTCCCGACTTTGACAACACCATGGCAGCAATCGAGAGTGAACCGATCTGCGCCTGCTTTGTAAAACCAGAGAAAAAGGTTCAGGACCCGGCATCAACCGTCGTGCCGAGCAAAGGCGGTTGTATGGTCTGCGGTGCTGAACTTATCTACTTTGAGATTCACAAAAAAAGAAAATGCCATTACTGTGGACAGGTTCTATCAGCAAATGCCCAATGTACGAACGGGCATTTTGTTTGTGATGCCTGTCACCGGGCAGATGCTGTGGAAATTATCAAACACCTTTGCCTGCACAGCCGAGAAACCGATGCTGTGACCCTTATGCAAACCATTCGATCACATCCCAATTTTCGAATACATGGGCCGGAGCACCATTCACTGGTCCCGGCCGTCATTCTTACGTCGCTGAGAAATGCGGGAACCGACATCACTGACGATCAGATTATTACCGGCATCGAACGGGGTCAAACTGTTGCCGGCGGGGCCTGCGCATTTTTGGGCATTTGTGGCGCGGCCGTTGGCGTGGGAATCGCCTTTTCAGTATTGCTGGCAGCAACACCATATGGTGGAGGCAAGAGGCAGTTTGTTCAAAAAGTTACACACAGGGTGCTAGGAGAAATTGTGCACTTTGATGCTCCCCGATGCTGCCAAAGGGATTGCTGGATAGCGCTTCAAGCGGCGTCAAAACTCGTTAAAGACAAATTTGGAAAGACGCTGGCAATAGCTACTATTGCGTGTGAACAGTTCCCAAATAACAAAGAATGTATTCACAATAAATGTCCACTGTGGCCGCATGGATAATCATGGTTTTTGCTGATGAGGCATACCGGGCAAGACGCAATGACAAATCTTATGATCAGATAACGTATAAGAAAACGTACAATATTTTCCCACATTTTGAAACCGTAAAGATACCATTAATGGATGGACACAATCTATCGGTGGCTGGTTACCAACTTAGCCGCAAGACCCAAGAAGATGGTGCCGGCAACTCGGTTCAAAATCAGTTGGGTGCGATTTGACCGAATGAGCCACCGGCTTAGTGTGCCGGCCAAAATAGCGATGCCGCCGAACACCAATAGGGTCGCGACAATGAATAGGCCGCCAAGCAACAGCATTTGTATCCACAATGGGCCGCGCTCGGGATCGGCAAATTGCGGCAAGAAGGACAAGAAAAAGATAGATACCTTCGGATTGGTGATATTCATGATAATGCCGCGGTAATATAGCATTCGATGTTGAACTTCTGCGTCGGAAGCCAGTTGAATTTTATTACGTGTGGCGCGAAATGCCTGCCAGGCGAGATAAACAAGATACGCCGCACCGATTATTTTTAGAGCCGAAAAAGCAATGGCCGATGTTTGAAAAATGACCGCTACACCGAAGGCCACGGCTGTGCTGTGAACGACGAGTCCGGTGCATAATCCCAACATTACCAAAAGGCCGGCCGTCTTGCCTTTTAGTGCGGACTGGGTCAGGACAAAAATGTTATCGGGTCCCGGGGCAATGGCGAGTAAGACCGATGCGGCGAAAAATGTTAAGCTGGTCTCGATGGATAGCAAGTGAGCTTGACCTCAATATTTTATAGTTAAATTGATCCGTTGCACGCTAATCTTTAGGCCAGAGTATCATCTGCGTGCAGCGGAAAAAAGCGACCGCTTTTTGGGTGTCTTCCGTTTGTACTTCGGCATCCCACACTTGAGTGGTGCGGCCTTTGTGTAAAGGTTTTGCAGTGCAACACAGATAGCCGCTTAGTGCAGTACCAATGAAATTGGTTTTCAGCTCAATGGTCGTGAAACCGTGTGCCCCGCTGGGCAGGTTGTTTAAGGTGGCGTATCCGCAAGCGGTATCGGCGAGCGCTACCACGGAAGCGGCATGCAAGAATCCGTTGGGGGCGCATATTTTTTGCTGAATTTTCATACGCGCTCGCAGTGCATCCGGTTCGACCGACAAAATTTCGAGGCCCACATGCCCCGGTAAGAATGTTTTGCCAAGGTCATTCCATTCACCGAGGTTATCGGGGGGGATTAATAACGCCAATTTAGATTTCCCATGGGTCGTCATTTTAAGATTTTGCCCAGTGATAAAGGAACGGCAACGAAAACAGCCAGCAACAAAAGGTTATTAGCAAGGCCTGGAAACGAATGTTCGAGACCAATGGCGCGTATCGCTCCGTATATACAAAAGACAATGGGCACCAAGGCTAATACCAGGGCAAAATTGATCCACTTTTCTTTGGTCATCGACATCACCTGCATAGATTATGATATAGCGTATCCCAAGGTGTAGCACCCAGGCAGATTGCTAATTGCTTACGCGGCAAAACAGTTTTTAGCAACCCCTTTTCGCTGCCCTTTTGTTTGCCAGCCAATCGGCAACATCATTCGCCGATTATAGGTTTCCCGAAATAGAGACTCAGGGGTGCTTATACGACCATAACCAATTGTATTAAAATAATATAACTGAATCAGCGGCGTTTGCGTTGTCACACACTTAGTGTCGCTGTGTCTGTGGAGCGTTTGAACAGTCCAAGCCGCTGCCGTTGGGACAATTACTTTCTTGACAAAACGCTGCCGGCGAACATAGGCTATTAATAATGAGTTGGGGGACATAACACGATTATCGGTAAGCTGGAATTTCGATCCCACCCGCTAGGTTCGACTAGAATACGTTATGGATCGAACATGATTTTCAGCATGATTCAGCACCTTAAACTCAATGGTATCACTGGCATCTAATTTGAACAAATCAACGGGAAGGTCGCAAAATCGTCAGCAAGACCTTTGCCGCCAATCACTATGTCCATTAAATGGGCCTGATTGGCCCCTCGCCCCTATCAACGGGCCTTGTTCCTTTAGCATTTCTGCAGGAGGAGCCTTGAGCTGATGATGAAAGTTGGTATTGCATACAGCCACGATCCTGATGCCCTGGAAAAAGGTCGATATGTTGCCCAGACCGCCATGGTTGAAGGGAGTGTGCAACGGGTTGACCTGGCGATTGCTTTTTGTAGTGCTGACACGGACCATGATGAATTTGTCAAAGGCTTACGCCTTGTGGTGGGGGGGACCCCGCCCATTATTGGCGGCTCGGCCATCGGCATCATTACCCATTCAGGCCTTTCCTATAACGAGGGGGCTGCGGGCGTCATGCTCATCGAATCTGATAAATTGACTTTTAAAGTGCACAGCGTCGGCCATATCGACCAAAATGAAGCGTTGGCCGGTCAATCCCTGGCAGAGCGCTTTCCGGACAATGACCTGGCGCGATTGTTGCTGATTTTTTATGATTCGATTCAGAGACCCGCAACTGCGGATACGCCGCCCATCATGAATGCTTCGCCGCCATTGTTGCAGGGTATTGAGAGCAAATTGGCACCCAATGTACCCATCTTCGGTGCGGGGTTGTTGGGCAGTTTTGAATTTGGTCCCACCTTGCAATTCTGCGGGCATCATGTGGCCCAACAATCGGTGGTGGGCTTAGC
>JBNLFN010000150.1:0-17909 GCA_050305555.1 Desulfobacteraceae bacterium
GCGACGGCGCTTTTGCGGGTCCGACCATTGCTGGGCCACCCCACCTCGGCCATCACAATCGGTTTGTCTGGGAAAGCGCGTTTGAGCATCTCCATGCGCTCGACGATATAATCCACCGCCGCCTCCACATGCACACCTTCCCAATAGGGCAACATGTGGACGGCCAGGTAATCGACATGGCGGGCCAGTTGGGGATACTTTAACCAGACATGCCAAGGTTCAGCTGTACTCACCGGGACATTTAGCGTTTCGCGTACGCGATCAATGTAGGTCAGCACTTGGTTCATGGGTATATCGCCTCTCAGAATGACCTCGTTGCCGGCGATAACCCGCTCGACGTTGCTGTGGGTCCGGGTGATGCGGATGAGTTTGTCAATTTCCCTGTTGGTTTTGGCTGCATCGGCATCGATCCAGGCGCCCAAAACCACTGAAATGCCGCGTTTAAGCGCCAATTCCGTCACCTTGCCGATACTGTATTCCACGGTGTAGGTACGCACGCTGCGTGTTTTTCCGGCCAGCATCTCCAGATCCGAATCGATTTGACTCACCGATGGGTAACGCCGGATTAAGGGGCTTTGACCGGCTTGCATGGGTGAAAAACAAAATCCCGAGACGACATCAGGCCAGACCGGCTCCACTTCCGGCTGGTTCATCCCGGCCCAGATGAAGATCGTAAGCAAGGCCAGCGCCGTGCCCGTGATCAGGTTGTCCCGTACCATTATTTTATTGAACGCGCGCATATGGACCGGCATCCATTTTTGCAAGGTTTGATCCACCGTGTTGGCGTTGGAAAAGTACGGGTCGAATGGCGCGTACCGTTTTTCTGCAGCGCAACCGATTTTCGATGCAGCGTCGCCTGCGGCTCAAGCGATGGCTATAACAGTGAACGGCAGGCATCCGTGAAGCAACAGCAAAGGCCGGCAAATATCTGCCGGCCTCATTTGCTATGGGTAACAGTTGTTGGGTGCTGTTGCAGTTTGGGCATGGGGCAAGGCTGTCCGGTGTTGGTGGAAACGCCGGCCCAAGCGGCGGCACAGCCTCGCCTTTCATACCCAATTGCCCTTGCCAAAGATCAGGGACATGCGGACTCATCCATGCTCCAGTATTGCTTGCCGCTTTTGGTTCGGCCCGGGTTGATTTGCTCCAGGGCATTAATCGCACCGGTGCTGGATTGGATATAGGCGGTAGAACCTGTCTCGCGGCCCACATGAATGTTCGGTGTGATGGACAAGCCGTCACCGAGATCCAGTCGTTTGAGCACGCGGGCCTCACCGCCTTGCACGTCCCCGATATCCAGGCCGATCACGCTTTTTGTATATGCGGTACCCGTGAGGTAATACAGGGCATAGAGATTCGTCTGGCCTTCAGAGGTGCAAGTATCCGTTGAAGGTTTGTAGGTTGTAAATGTCAACAGATCACCCGCAAGCACGGCCTGACCCAGATTGCGTTCGGAGCCGGCGGTCCAATCCTGCAGATCCATCACCCAGCCATCCTGGCCGTCCACCAGCAGCTTCAGATTAGTGAATGTGGTGGCGCCACCCAGATCAACATAATTGCCGGTATTGTAAACCTTAGCTGTTGTGACATCCAAAAGATCGTTGCGCACCACTTCACTGTAGTCAAAATCGAAGCTGCCCATTGCGCCGGTATAGGGTTCTTTGATGCCGTAATACGATTGCTGTTCGGTGTTGGCGCCGTCTTGCTGAGAATAGTAGCGCCCGGTGCCGAAGAATAACCATCGCTGGCCCTTTTTGTCCAGGCCGGCCGTTGCCGCCGCCATGATCGGCTGCCCATTGGCCACGGGGGGGGTCAGTCCGGCCAGGGTGGTTGCAGACAAGTCGATGAGCGTGCTATCCAGTTCCCAATTGGCGGGGTCCGGGTCGCTGTCGTCATCTGCTTGCAGAACGATCCGTCGCAGCTTGCCGCTCCAGCCGGTGGCGTTGTCGCCGGAACTCAGCCCGAAATAGACCGCATCCGTGGTAAAATCGAGGGCCCAATCCACCGATATGGGCTCGGAGACGCTGCTTCGAGCTTCGGCAAACCGGGTCAAGTAGTAGGGGCCGGCATCGCTGGGGTTGTATTGCTTTTTGCTGCCGTCGCTGAGCACCGACCACAGTTCACCATTTGTTCCCAGCCGGACCATATCGATGGCGTACATCACGGCGTTCTGTTCGCTGACACCCGTTTGCGCTGCAGTGTAATCCGGTCCGTTGGCCCCCCCGCTGGTGGGGCCGGAACCAAACACGAGGTACCACTGGTTTTCATTAAAGACGCCGGCGCCGGCGGCCGGGACCTTTTCCCGAATGGGGATCACCGCCGGAAAGCAGGTGGTATAGCCCAGGTCGGGGAAGGTGATTTCCGCCATAACCGTGGGCTCCACCTCCGGATTGGTGATATCCAGAATGTAGTATGCGGAACTCATGACCCGATCAACGCTCGCATCGTAGACCCCGCCGTCGGATTTGTCCAGATCCGCTGCGATTTTGCCACCCCCAAAGCGCATGCCGCCGACCAATACCGTGCCCCAGCCTTCGGGGTGAATATTACTCGGAGGAAAGATTTTGGCGTCGAAAATTTTGGGTTCAATGTCATTATAATAGACGTGGGGGTAATCCACATCGGTCAGCCAATAAAGATGGGGCAGTAGATTGAAGGGCACATACGCCCACGCCTCGGCACCCAGATCCCAATTCCAGAAGGACCCGCCAATGCCTGTGCTGCCCCCTTCCGTAACCGGACTTCCATAAATATCAACTGGTTGATTTGTAAACGAATTGGTCGAAGCGCTGAAAAAGCCGGCATTGAACGCGTGCAGCATGCCGTCATTGGCGCCCACGTAAATCATATTGCGGCGATAGCGGTATTGTTTGTAGAATGTTGTGTAGGTTTCATCGCGAAAGACCAGGTCATATTTTTCAAAAGGTTGCCCCACGAGTTTGGGCGTGGAGTGCACCACATCGCCCATGCGCCAGGTCTCTACGGTTGCGTCGTTGTCATAATCGATCTGGCGGCTTCGGAAGGCCGGCAGGCTGACCGAACCGACGGTGTCGGTGGTTTGGTCCTGACCGCGCACATAATCGACGATACGCTTGGTTTGCCGGGTGACCATATCCTGAAAATCGGCGTTCGATGTAGGGATCGGCGGCGCAAAGGGTTCGTGGGTATGCATATAGGCATACGGCAGATCGGTCGCGGTTGCTTGGGTCCAGGTGGGCTCGGTTGCCGCCTGGAACGGTTGCTGTTCATTGGTATCCGCCACCATGTTGCCGTTTTCATCTACAAAGGTGAAGATGTATCTTCGTTCAATGTTAGACGAATAGGTTCTCTGGTTGATGGGATCCATCGGCGATTCATTCAGCCAATTGTTGGAGGACCACAAGTAGCGGACGTTCGGAATTTGAACGGCATCGGATGTATCCGCCGCCTCAGCGGGGTCCAACACACTGTCCTGGTCCAGGTCCCAATGCCGGTAAACCGTACCGCCGTCGAAGACCAGGAACTTGTCCGCACCGATATCCAAAGCTTGATTTTGGTTGGTATCCTCGCGCAGGTTGCCGTTGGAATCCACCAGCAGGGCATGCACCTGGCCCACCCATTCCACTGTATTGGGGGAAACGGTCAGCGAGGGATAGAATATGGATTGATAGATGGCGCCCTCGCCGGAGCGGGAGTTGGAGATAACCGAGGCGGCCGTACCCGAAGATCCTCGGGCCAAAATAGCGTCAAAAGAGCGGTTGAGCTGTTGCTCCAAACGCAGCGGATTGGTCACGTAAAAGTAGGTGTCCGGTATGCCGTCGCCGTCTTCATCCCATTCGTTTTGCTGATCCGGAAGATCGTTTCCATTCAAATCCTCGAATCCTCCATATTTGGCGGCATACCAAAAAGGGTTTTCCAACAGGGTCGTGGCCGTGGTGGTGCCTGGATAAAAGTCACGGGAATCGGTTATGGGTAAAGCCCCGGCGATGTTCGGTGTATCCAGGAAATAGTCCTCATCTCCTCCTACACCGGTATCGTAATCGCGAACAACCAGGTAGGGGCCGTCGGTACCGTCGGTTCCGGAAATAGCGTAGCCCAGATGTTGAATGACGCACCCGGCAGCATAGGTGGAGGTCAAGGTGATTCTAACCAAGGCACCGCTGGCGGGTGTGGCCGCCGGCGTCACACCGTCGCTTTCATAGACTTGGTACTCATACTCTACAATGGCATCCATATCATGGTCGGCCGCCTGCTCGACGTCTTCATAATTGATGCGGAACTTGCCATAGGTGGGGTTGTCCGGATCGATGGTCTCGACAAAAAAATCAACAATGGTATTGGTAGGTTGGAAATCTGTTGCTGGATCGGGAGTGATCCCCAGGCAGCCGCCCACGGATTTGGCAAAGGGCACCACCGTGATGATTTGACCGCCCACTGGGATCTCGATGCGGGGCAGAGGTGACGCCAGGCCCACCATGTAGCTGGCCACCTTTTGGTCGTCTGCCACCGGATTGATGTCTTCGGTGACCCCATAGTAGGCCACCGAGGCCGAGTAGTAACTGCCTTGTTTGGTAGGTTCTTCGGGACACAGGCCGCGGATATCCCCCAAGTGCGATAGGGTCTGGCTGTTGCAAGTGCCGTCCGCGGTGCTACCGTTTTGTTCGCCGATATAAAAATTGCCGGAGATACCCTCTTCGGTGGTGATGGTTTGAGCCCGCGCCGATACATTGAGACCGGCCAAGTCGCCTGCAAAACCATTGAAAGGGTTGCCGGGCAGTTGATCGGAGTCATAAGTGGGGTTGATATCGCTGAGCACCAGCATAAACGGCTTGGCACAGCGCGGGAAACCGGTTGATGGATCGTAGGGATCGACCCATGCCACGCCGGTCGGCAATCCCAGTGCGGTATCCACCGGCATGCTGGCATCGATAAAATCGCTCGTGGGTGAACCTTTGCCGCCAAAGTAGCGCAGTGACTCATACATTATTTCTCCTACCGGGTTGCCCCAGTCCGGAAACTGGCCCTCGGTCATGGGGCCATCGGTTTCCCATGCACCGTCCCAGCCTGGCTCGTAGGTATGGTCCGCGTGGCTAAATTCGGCGATTCTGAGGTGGTCCAGGGTGCCGATGATGCCATTCACCGCTGTCCAGGTGCCGTCGTTGGGATTGATTTCATCGTTGATATCGCTGATGTTTTTGCGCAGCACGCCCCCTGACGTGTTTTTATCATAGGAGCCGCTCATCAAACCGAAATACATGCTTTGCGGTTCGCCATAGCGCTGCAGCAGACCGGTGGGTTTATAGTTGCCGTTGGGATACAGTTTACAGTTGCCCTCCGGCATGGTGGCATCGGCGACCTTGACCCGCACAGTGTAATCGGTGATGGTGCTGCTGGGCGTGCCGAATCCCCAGCGCAAATGATAGAAGTCGTCACCGCCGGCCTCTTCATGCCGGTACTGGAAGTTATAGGTGCCGGCCGTCAGGGCCACTGTGGCGCTGTGGGTATTGCAAATGCAGCGGGCATGTCCGCCATACCAGCCAACGATGTCTTCACCAGGATCAAGTACATCGCCGTCATTGTTGAGGTCGATGAGAAATTCAACTGCATCGTCGCCGTCCACGGCAAAGGTGTAGTTGCCGTCTGCCGGGATATTAAGGGTGCCGTTGAAAAGGGCCATATAATTGTCGTTGCTCCCAATGAAGGGGTTGCCGGAGCCGTCGATGGTGCTTACCGAAAGCGGCACACCGCCGGTATTTTGCAGATTGCCCGCAGTTGCATAAGTACTGACAAAAGTGTCATAGGCGGCGTTATCCCCGGGATGGGCGCCGCCGGCAGCCGTGATATCATAAAACAAGACGGTCACGCCGCTGATTCCCATGGTGGCGTCGTCCGGAACCACTTGCCAAGTGGTGGCTCCGGCGGACTCCAAGGAGTCATCCGCCACCGGCCGCTCTTTGGCCACCCACTCCCAAATGCGGTTGGGGTTGTTGGGCAGCACCCGCAGCAACGGTTCATAAGCGCCATCGGTATAATCGACTATGGAAGTACTGGCAAACAGATGCCGCAGTTGAATCGGTGTAGACGGCGGCTCGGTTAACGGTGCGTAGTCTTCGATTCGGTAGCCGTCTCTTGCAAAACTTTCATACTCTTTGCCCCAGGTGTGGGCATCTTGAGGGATATATGCCCTTTCCAAGACGGTTTCTGAAGCCGTATCTGTGGAGCGGTAGCCGCCGTAAAGGACTTTGCGGATGGCATCCATACGGGACATGGTGAGGTAATTTAGAAAGTCGCCGCTCCAGTAGCTTCCCCCACCGGGAACCTTTTTGTCCGTGGTGGTTCCCACCGGTTCAAATACGCCGCTGTTGTATTGGTAATATTTATAGGAGTCAAAATAGCCGTAATAATCGATGTCATCGGGTTTGTAACCCACATCGATTTTGCCGTCCTCGTCCAGATCAGACGCATCGTTATAAGCCTCATAGTAGAGCTTGTGGTTTCGTCCCACCACCAGCATGACCAGCGGTGAAGCTGACGTCGAGACAAAAGGCGGCACTTTGCTGTATTCACCCACTGTGGGTGTCTGCCAGTTGGCCGAGGCCGGGGCGCTCATGGTGAATAGGGCAGCGCAAATGCCGATCAGTATGCTCGTCACGTTGATCCATGGTTTCTGGGTAACCAGTATTTTTGGTATCATTGTTTTATCTCCATCTTCGGTTGGGCTGTTGCAAGGCCCGCTAGATCGCTTTGTTTTCACGGGGAAACTGTAATTTTCGCTGCTTATATCAAGTGCACCCAGCGCACGAGTACTCTGGAGGCACTGGCGCCGTGGCCTTGCCCTAAACCTCTAATATCATATGTAATTTGTGCACCACCCCCGGCCAGGCCTTTACCGCGCCCCTTGTCGCCGGCGGCAATTTGAAGGGCGCTGCCGGTGGAAAGCTGCGTATTGCCGTAGATTCTCAGGTAAACGGTTCCACCACCAATATTGGGTGACATGACATCCCGATTGGTTGCCGACGGGTCATTCAGCGCGCAGTTTGTATCTTCTTCATTCAAATAAAAAGCGCCGGTATCAACGACCACTTGCTGCCGCATTATACCAGGTCCGACACCAAAGCCGCGTTCTTCGATATTTTGTTCGGTCAGTTCGGTGGCCATTTGGGTGGCCCCATCGGTGGCATATGCGATCATCTTATGGAATTTGTCATTGATGGCGATATTGAGATCCAGCGTGCTGGATTGCATGGCCGTAATGCTGACGGCTGTGAGCGCCAGCACGACCAGTACCGTGATGACAAGGGCTGATCCATTTTGATTGGTTAGGGTTGAATGGAAATATTTTCGCATAATGCACCTCGATTAGGGGGTATCCGGTTTAATATGATTGATGACCACCGTTTTATTTACGCCGTTTTGGCTCCATTGAACCGTTGCCGTAATTAATTTGGTATTTCTAAGGTAGGTGTCCTGATCGATTTGATAAGACACGGTATACTTGTCATCAATTACTATCGGCGCGTGGGGGCCGTCAGCCAAACTCAGATCGGTTTGATAGTTTAATGGGTAGATTTCTTCGATTTGATTGGCGGCGAAGGCGGACTCTTCGGTAATTCCTCTGGCGCTATCTTCGGCCTTAAAGGATCCGGATAGCATGAGAAACATGGCGGACATGGTGATGGCAAATGTAACCATTGCCAGCAAGGCTTCGAGCAGGGCAAACCCGCTCTGGTCACTTTTGGGCAGGATATCCAGTTCTTTCCAGCTTTTCATGATAGCTTCTCCTATATGCGGCATTATCGAATCAGGGTTACAGGCCCAAGTTTTTGCACTCTATGGTACGCACCAGGGTCCGGCGCCTGAAACAGTCATTGGGATCGACGATGGTGCGGTGGCCCACGACGTAGTTCACGGGTGTGTTAAACCGCACGCATTTTCTGGCCTGGGCCCTGGTTTGGGCCAGGAGCCAAACCCGCACCATGCGGATGGTGTTCAGGCCTGCATTGGTGGTCAGGGGTACGCTGGCTTCATTCGCTTCAATCACCCCGTCGTCATCGCCATCCAACCTGGCGTCCAGTTCATCGTTTTGGTCTGTATCCACTGCCCAAATAACATTGCCGCCTGGAGATCGATCCAAATTGCCATCGTTGTCTAGATCGAAGGCAAAGGCGAATCCAATGGCTTGGATGCCTTCTGCGATCAATGTGCGTGTTGCAGGCTGTCCGGTGGTCTCAACACCCAGATCATTAATACCATCGTTACCGTCATCATATATCAGGTAAGTATTACTTTCGTTGGCCCCTAATATACCATCTCCGTTTATGTCCTGCCCTACGGTTAGGATCGGACTCAGGTTTCCATTTATGTCTAATGCCGTCAGATCCACAGGGATGTCGTACCTTTTAATATCGGTAACGCCGAAGTTGCCCGATGAGGTAGGATCATATCCGGTCATGCGAAAATCCTGTTCCATCATATAAACCGCACCCCGCAGGTTTTGTGTGACGGCGGCGAGTTGTTGCTGGACAGATGCCGTACGGGCCGAGACCTGGTAGGTCGCCAGGGCGCCCGCAATCACCAGCACGGAAACGGCCGTGCCGATCATCAGCTCGACAAGGGTAAAGCCTTTGGCGTTTCGTAATTTAGATAAATGCCGATTATTTATCCGTAAGCTGTTCATACCGTCCTCCATACTCCGGGCGTAGGGTCCCATACATGCGTCGATATGCCGCCGGCTGCGCTGACCCGTATGCGGAAAATTTTAGGATTCGCGGCACTGGTGATATAGATTGATCCGGAGGCCGTACACACCCCGTCGGAATTAAAGGTAATAATGCCCGCTGAAGGGCCGCCGAGAGGGTCGACAGCTGCCGTGACACCACCGCGATAGCGGTTAAACAAAAGACTCTGAAGGTTCCATGAATACGTGTAGCGATCAGCCGCAAAGGTGAGCGACTGGTTCGTATTGCGCTTGATCGCTTCTAATTTGGTTAGTTGCAAATCACCTTGGATCTTATTCACCGCCGAACTTAATCCGCGTACCTCCAAATAACCTTTGATGGCGGGGCCTCCAATACCTGCCGTAATCGCAATGATTGAAATAACAATCATCAGCTCTATCAGGGTAAAACCCCAAGGCTTGCTCAATGATGCGTTATTATTTGTAAAAAATGATTTTTTTAGCTGCATTTACACCCCGATCATGTGCTGGGTTAATGGTTTGGTGTGTTTCTTTGCAACGATTGGGCCATGCTGCCAAAAGGAGGGGGGTTCCTGCCTTCAAGGGCAATTGAACCGATTGGCGATATTTTATTATAGATAATAAATATAGATAGTTGAAAAGTCTAAAATGCGATTTGCCTTAAAAGGCAGGCCGCACAATGGGTGATTCGATTGATGGCTTGAATGCATTTCGTCGTTGAGTTGGGTGTTAAAAGATTTAATAATTCCATTGCCGTGATACCGGGCATGCAATTTGATACGGGTCCATATATTACGAAATATACATTAATTCAGTTTATTAAATTTAATTTGGTGCCGAATTAGACTGTAAAATTTATTTCGATCACCACTGACAATTTTCGTCAATGATATCACCGAAGGGAGTAATCATTTGGCAGTGCCGGATGTGGCAGTTCATCGGTGAATAAGACAAACCGGCCCGTGGGCCGGTTTGTAAAAGGATAGATGGAGCGGGGGGCTTCGTGTTGCGGTTTAGGCCAATTCATCCACGGGTGTTTCAGAGGGCGGAATGCGCAATATAATATCGCCGTCTTTGTTGTATTTTTCAAAGACCACTCGCTTTCCGTTCATTAGAAATTTGGATGTGCTGTCGTTTTTGGGTTTGGTTTCAGCTCGGGCCTGGCTGGCTGCTTCTGCCTGTTCCACCGGTCTGGCTTCGCGGACCTCCTTGGCTTTTTGCTGATAGGCCTCTTTGTCTTGGACAACAGCGCTGGGGTCGATCTTTGTGGCGACCCGCATGGCGCCTTCGCTAATGTTGTTGATCATAATGATCCCCCTTTCTGCCACTCTTTTCAGAGCGTTGCCGCAGCTATTCTATCCTTTCCTTTCGAGTTGAATTTCCTGGTTATCGTTAGGAAGCGCCTGTGTTGGCTGCTTCAGGCTCCGGGTGCCATCTATTGATGATTGCCCTTGGCTTGCCACCGGTTTGTCAGGGGCATCCAATGCCCGAATGGGAAATTTGTGCGTTGATTTGCGGTTTTGCTCATCGATGAGGGTGTAGGCAAATTCAATTCCTGGGTATCCAGTTTCCATGGGACGGTCTGATGGTGGTTCATTTAAGTGTTTGGCCACGGCATGATCAAATTGATTTTGGGGCCCGGATTGGGCAATCCGATCGACAATTTCTGCTGAAATCTTGTTGACGATAGCCGGTTGTTGCCCCTGAGCGGAAAGGGCGACCATATCTGTTGGCCCTGATGCGGTATGAGGTGGCCGTTTGGCGCTTCCCTTGGCGGGATTTTGGCTCAATTGTTTGCGATAGGCATTGAGCACATTGTGAATTTGATAATTGTGAATGTACATACCGGTTCCTCCGGGCATGGTATCGGCCCTTTTCAGAATTACTTAAGAAAAAAAAATCAAAAAAATGCCATTAATTTCTTAACATATTGATATAAAAATACAAAATAAGATAGATGGATTTGCTCGCTAGGCGTGTGGTGCTGACCGCAGGTGCTCTTGCTGTGCGAATACGAATTCGGAGTCGCTGTTATGGTGAAATGTCAAGACACAAGTATTGTTCGATAAAGTGCCGGTGGCTGTCAAAGGCAATGGGGGGCAGATGCTTGGCGTCAAACCATTGGGCAGCCTGGGCATCATCCCCGGGTTGGAGGCGGCCGCGATACCGTTTGACCAGAAAGGAGACCATGAGCACCGAATGATATTGGGCGGAAGGGGCTGTGCGAACTCCCAAAAGGGTTTCAATGTGGCCCTCTATACCGGTCTCTTCGGCCAGTTCCCTTAAAGCGCCTGCTTCAGGAGATTCACCCAGCTCGAGAAATCCCCCCGGCAAACACCATTGGCCGATTTTGGGTGACACGTTGCGCTTTACCAACAGCATTTGCGCTTTGTCGTTGACGACCACAAGACATGTGGCCGGTGTAGGGTTCTCATAGATGGGCCGGTTGCAGGGCGGACAATAAAGGCGTTGGCGCCCTTCAATATGTTTTTGCGTCAGGCGGGTGCCGCAAAAAGGGCAATAGGATTTGGTTTCCATGGCAAGCAGCACCTAAAAAAAAGGGTACGCTGCCCAAAAGGCAGCGTACCCGGAGATGTGGCGGACTCGAAACGAAATCGCCGGCGCCGCCTTAATCATCAAAATCGCCATCGGGCCCTTTGTCCGAATCGATGGTTTTGGCCCGTTCGATGATTTTCTCCCGGGTCCACTGATCAGGATTTTCAATGCTTTGGGCCTTGGGACCCGGATCATAGCTGCCGGCCTTGACTATGGCTTCCACGGCAAGCGCAGCCGTGTCTTGGGCATTTAAGACATTGACCAGCATGTTGTAGACAAATTCTTCGACCCGCTTGGCCATGCGGTCGCGGATCGCTTTGGGTTGGCCCAGCAATTTGCTTTCAAAGGGTCGGTTGAGTTTTTTGAAGTTGCCGCCCGTCCAATTTTGCTCCTGGGCATAAGCGGTCATTTGAGCCCACATCTGTTCGGTGACGCCTTCACCTTCCACTTTGATGAATTGACCTGTATCATCCAGGATGGCATTGCCGTAGTCGTTGACTTCCAAACCCCATGAAATCATCTGCAGGGCCGTGGCCACATTGGCCTTGGTCGTTCGGGTTTGCCGGGCAATCTGCCGCAGACGGTCCGAACTGTTGCCCGAAGTTCCGTGTTGCGCCCCGGAGACATTATACGGTGCAAGGGCATCGTGGATTTGGGCGGTCAGATCCACCTGAATGCCTTGTCCGGTGGCTTCGATGCCGTGGGTGGTACCGTTGTTCAATGCGATCCAGTTGGGGAAGATGCCATGGGCATTGAGCCCCTGGATTAAAAATAACGCCTCTTGTACGGTGGAAAGCCCCAGTTTGCCCTTGATTTCGCCGACCTCGGTCTCGAGGCCGGACCAGTCCGGCACGAAAGGTTTCAGGGCCAGATTGGCCAGCAGGTTCTGATCATCGGGCATATGCGAGGCATCGATGGCAATGGAGGTGATGCCGGCATCAAACATGGACGGGATCTCGGTTTTGGCCGCATCGATATCAGCGTCGCTCTTGATGCCGTAATGATCGGCATGCAGGGCCACAGGAATGGTAATCTGCATTTCGTTGCAAAAGGCATCCACCTTGCGCGCCATGTTCCAGAAATTCGTGTCACAATAGGCGCTTGCGCCGCCTTCGGATTTGGCAATTTCTATGATCAGCACTGCATTGGCCCTTTGGGCCGCCATGAGTGCTCCCCGGATCACGAAGTTGTTGCGCCCATTAGCAGCCATGCAAACAGCTTGGCCTTTTGCCAGCATGGCGTAGTCGATGTATTTGCCACTGACCAACAGCGCCTTGGAGTTGGGAAACAACTTCTGAATATTGGGCGGACGGCCCACTGCTATTGCCCGGTTAAAATCAGCCGCTTCTATTTTTGCCATCTGAATTATCCTCCCTGTCTTGGGTTAGCCCACTTTTCTTTTTCGGTTACAACATAAGGGCGTACCGCATTTTGGCAAAGGGGTGCAACCACCCGCTTGGATCTTTGGATTGCTCAGCTATTGGGTAAAAGCTGCATTGCCTTATTGGGTATTGGTATGGGGCGCCTTGGCTGACACGCGATCATTGAATTTTTCGACCTCAGCCGTGTACGCGTCGCGCTTTTCTTTATAGGCCTTGATGCGCGCATTCAAATCGATAATTTTTTTATTGTGCGCCTTGACCTGCGCTCTGGTGACCGCCTTTGATTTTTCTTTGTCCAAGGCATCCCGTTCAGCAGTCAGCGCTTCGAACTCTTTGGAAAGGTTTTCTTGCTGCAGCGTTAACCGTTGACGCTCTTTTTCTTCCTCAGTGCCGGTTAGGGCCTGGCTGCTTTCAGGCTCTGTTTGACCTTGTCCGCTCTCTGGTGTGGGCCGGGAAATGGATTCTTCATAAGATTGCGCCCCATCTCTCTGATCGAGGGGCACCTTGCTGTAGTCATCGGTAAAGATGGTGTTGCCATGGGCGTCTTGATACCGGTAAAATTCAGCTGCCACGGGCAGGGCGAAAACCAGCACCCATACGAGCGCCATCATGCTGCTTTTTTTCATTTTATTCCCCTGTTTTGGGAGCCTTCGGCCGTGGCCTCCCGTGTTGAACCGTTCTAGCTTGTTTGCGATCTCTGGGGATGGCCGTTGCGCATGAAAAAGTGGTGTCAATATACGGTGCCCCGGCGGTACCTGTCAAGATGCCCGCTCTATTTTTAACCGATATTAAAGGTTTGACAATACTTGTTTTTGGTGTAGATTGACCCAAAAGCTAATAGCGGATATGAGGCCCTTAAGGGCAATCTTTGGACCTATCCATTCCAATTTGTATTGATTATGCATACCAAGATCGCAGCATGTTTAATTATTATCGTATTGGCTGTCGCTGCCTGTGTACCCCGGTCGGGGCAATCGCCGGTCTCCACGCTTCCGCCATCCGGTCCGGAAGCAAGGTTGTTTCAGCAGGCGCAAGACCAGTTTCAGGACAAAGCTTTTGATCGTGCCATAGGGCTTTACAGCCGGTATTTGGATCAATACCCCCGTGGGCTTTTTGCCGATCGCAGCTTGTTGCGAATTGCAGATATTTACAAGGATCAGGGGGCCAATGATGCCGCTCATGCTTTTTATCAGCGTTTGGTGGTCGATTTTCCCCAAAGCACATTGGCCGATGTGGCCCGCCTATCAATCATCGATCTATTGATTCTGGACGACCGTCCCGGCGACGCTATTGATCTGGCATTGCAAATGTTGAGCACCGATCTGGACGCGCAGACGCGGCGACAATTGTTGCAACGCTTGAGTCGGCAATATCAAGCGGCCGGGTCCATGGGAGATGCAGCAGTTTATGGGTATATGCTCTATAAAGCGCTTCCTGACGATGAAAAAGAGCAAGCGGCCGCCCAACTGATTCAAACCATCAATGGGTTGGACGCAGATGATATAGAAGTCCTGTGGCCACGCGTGGATGATGATTTGATCCGCAGCTACCTGATGTATCGGTATGCTGTGGTGCAGACCATGCAGGAGAATTATGATGACGCTTTGGAGGTACTGACGGCGTTTAAGGCCGCCTATCCGGATCATCCCAATGCCCAACAAGCCATCCAGTTGATGGAGACCTTGCACCAGCATTTGGCTTATGCTCCCAATACCATTGGCTGCCTCCTGCCATTGAGCGGACCCTATAAATTATACGGCCAAAGGGCCCTCAACGGGATTGAACTGGCTCTCAATCTTATGCAGGTGGGTGAGCAACCGGTTCCTGTTAAGTTGGTGATTGAAGATAGCGCCTCCCAAGACGACCAGGCCGTGCAGGGGGTTCGAGCCTTGGCCGATAGCCGGGTGGGCGCCATTATCGGGCCCATTATTACAGCTACGGCTGCTGCCCGGGAAGCCCAGCGACTCAACATTCCAATGGTTACGTTTACCCAAAAGCCCGGTGTGCCGGCCATAGGGGATTACATCTTTCGCCATTTCATTACACCCCAGAACCAAGTCAGTTCGTTGGTGGATTATTTTGTCCATCAGGTCGGTCTACGCGATTTTGCCATCTTGTATCCCAAAGAGGCCTATGGCCGGACGTTTATGACACTTTTTTGGGATGAGGTGGTGCGCCAAGGCGGACGCATTACCGGCGTCGAGGCTTATGACCCCAAACAAACCGATTTTGCCGTTCAGATAAAAAAACTGGTCGGTGCCTATTACCCACTACGTAAGGATTTAAAGGCCTCATCGGTGGTTAAGATTAAGGAAAATCCTTATTATCAGCAGCATGCCGTGCGCATGGATCGTCTGGAAGATCTATTGCCGGATCCGGTTACCCGGCTGGCAGGACTTTTTTTTCAAGATCCGGACCAGGATCGCGTCAAAGGACCGGCCATCGGGCGCAAACAACAAGAAACCGGCATCGATCCCATTATTGATTTTGATGTCCTTTTTATTCCGGATGCGCCCAAAGCCGCCGGAATGATTTTGCCGCAATTGGCTTTTTATGACGTGCGCGATATTTATCTGGCCGGTACCAATTTGTGGCACTCTCCACAATTGATCGAAATGACCCAAGCATACGCCCAGAGTGCTGTGATGGTGGACGGCTTTTTCAAAGAGAGCCAGTCGGACACGGTCATGGGTTTTGTCGAGACCTATAAATCCATTTACCAAAAAGAGCCGGGCCTTATTGAAGCTTTTGCTTTTGACACGGCGCGGGTGCTTTTAGACATTATATCGCAGCCCGACATGCAATACCGTCACACCTTGCGCAACGTTCTCCAACAGGTAATAGAAGTCGAGGGTGTTACCGGCTCGTTGGCCTTCGATGAAGAGGGCGAAGCGGTCAAGAATCTCTCCTTGTTGCAGGTCAAAGGCAAACGGTTTATCGAAATCCCGCGACAATGAACCCCAGCTACCTGGCATACAGATGGTTGACTGCCGCCAGCGCGCTTGCTGTGGTGCCCATGATTTGGCTGCATCATCGTTTTCGTGGTCTTAATTTCCAGCGGTTTTATCATCGCTTGGGGGTCTATCCTCCAGCGCTGAGGAAAAAAAAGAATGGACCGCCCCGCATTTGGTTGCATGCCGTATCCGTGGGAGAGATGGGTGTTGCCGCAGCCATTTGCAAGGTGTTGTTGCGTAAATACTCCCATTGCGAAATTGTGCTCTCGACTATTCGAGAGCAAGGTTTTGCGCATGCGCAGGCGTTATTGGGCGACCGTATACCTTGCTTTTTTGCACCCCTGGATTTGGTTGGGGCCACCCGAAAAGCCCTCAGCACCCTGCAGCCCGATCTTCTGGTGTTGCTCGAGACCGAGATTTGGCCCAATTTGATCGTCAATGCCCACCGCATGGGCGTGCGCACGGCAATCGTCAACGGCCGCATATCCGTGCGCACCATCAGCAGCTATCGCAAGGTGCGATCCCTGATGCGCTATACCTTCTCCCATGTGGATGCCTTCAGCATGATCAGCGACAAGGATGCCCGGCGTCTAAATTCGCTCGGGGCAAGTCCTTCTCGCGTGGTGGTCAACGGCAACGCCAAGTTCGACGGTGAGAATCCCATAGACAGCGCCACAGCTCAAACATGGGCCACATCTATCTTCGGCGTGAAAAAAGGTACACCGGTTTTTGTGGCCGGCAGCACCCGTCACCCCGAAGAGCCCCTGCTTGTAGAAACATTTATTAACCTCCGGAAGCAATTTCCTGAACTGCTTCTGATTTTGGCGCCGCGTCATATCGAACGGGCGGATCAAATCAAACAATGGGTCGTCGCCCACGGTTTGGATTGTCAACTGCGTTCCGAACTGGGTGAAGGCCGAAATCGGCGTAGTGCGCCGGTGGTTATTTTAGACACCATGGGCGAGCTATCCAAAACTTACAGTGTGGCTGATTTGGTCTTTTGTGGGGGAAGCCTGGTTCACAAAGGAGGACAAAACATACTGGAACCGGCCATGTGGGGCAAACCGGTTCTGTATGGACCTTCCATGGAAGATTTCGAAGATGCCCATCAACTTATTGCCGCCGCCGGGGGCGGTGTCCAGGTCATGAATAACCAGGCGTTGACCACCGTGGCCTTAGAGTGGCTACACCATCCGGAAAAGGCTGCTGCCATGGGACATGCCGCCCGCCGCGCCATTCTTCCCCATCGCGGTGCGGCCGAAAAACACGCCGATGTGATTGGCTGTCTGATAAACGCTTGAAGCCACCTGCCTTTAGTAAAATAACCGCATCTTTTTAGGGTGTTTGTAGACTTTAATTGGGCTTATGCGTCTGAAGGATTAAATGCGATCCTGTTGAATTGCAAACTCAATGAGGCGAGGCGAACATGAATAAGACACGGGTGCGCTCAAAAAGCGTTGTAAAACGCAAGGGACTGAAAACTTTAACCGTTTGGCTGGTCATTCTATTTGTGTCGGCCACGTTGGCCAACTGTCGCTTGGAAGTGGATGACGGTTATCCAGACCCACCCACCTATGTTGCTCATATCGTGAGTGACGTGAATGCTGACGGGGATATTGCTTTCAGCCCGCCGGACACCTACACCGTCAGCTCAGCCGGTGCCACGGGCACCGTCCTGCAAGGGATTGATCCGGGTTATAGCGATGAATTTCGAGGCTTCCTCAATTTTCCCTTACGGGACTCGGGCGGCGTGCCCTATTATGCGGATATTGAATCCGCCACCCTTGAGATTTTTATCAGCGGTGTGACTGAAATAGCAGCAGGCGCAGGTGTCCCCTTTATTATCGACCTCGTATCCTTCCAACCGTCGACGCTGATCGCCAGTGATTTCGATCGAGGGATCCAACCTCCCTTGCTGAGTCTGCTCAACGATGTCTATGCTGATGATGTAGGCTATGCAGTGATTTTTGATGTAACCCCATTGATGATCAGGGCCCAGCAGGAAGGGTTACTTGACCTGCAGATTCGAATGTTGCTGGACAAAACTTTTGAAGCCGCCGGCATATTTGAAATCGAGGATGACTTGCTGGACACCGCACCGCTGCTGACCGTGGCCTATTATTAACGGACCTATAACCCAAAACAAGGCGTATCTAAACAGCTATTTTTGATCTGTAACCGTAGGTCAGTGAACAAGCCGACCTGGCGCACGTTAAGCAAGGGTGGCTTAGCAACCGTTAGATGCAGCGAAGGATCAGCGGGCCGCACGGTTTGAGCGCGTTCGCGAGTTCATAGGGCCCGCCCGCAGCGCATCTTACGGTTGCTTGCCATCCTTGCGTGTGC
>JBNLFN010000151.1:0-34693 GCA_050305555.1 Desulfobacteraceae bacterium
CAAGACCATCCTTACGATGCATCAGGAAAAAATGGCCGCACTGGGTCAGCTTGCCGCCGGTATGGCCCATGAAATTAATAATCCGCTGGCTTACATCATCAGCAACCTGACCACCTTAAAAGGCTATGCGGATGATCTGGACACCCTGATGCAAAATTACCATCAATTGATGGCCATATGTCGCCGCAAAAAGGGCAATGCACTGATGGATGGAATTGAATCACAATGCCGTCGCATCGAATCGGCAGAAGAGGAACTGGATGGCCTCTATATGCTTTCGGACCTGCCTGGTTTGGCACAAGAGTCTATTGCCGGTGCACGACGTATTCAAAAAATAATAAAAGATTTAAAAACAGCCTCGCGGCCGGGTGAGCGATACATGCAGCAATTTGATGTGCCGGACAGCATGGCCGCCGTTTTAGCCGGTGTTCGCAACCGTATGGGGTCCGATATTCAAGTCAGGCAATACATTGATCCCGTTTCACGCGTCGCAGGCTTCCCGCAGGAAATCAGTCAGGTCTGGTTAAATCTGATTCTGAACGCTGTGGAGGCGATGGAAGCTGACGGCGTTCTTGAAATTTACATTCTTGAGGCAGAGGGGCAGGTCGTCATTAAGATAAAAGATTCCGGTTGCGGTATTGCACCGGCAGACATACCCAAATTATTTGATCCTTTTTTCACGACCAAAAAGGTCGGGCGCGGTACGGGGTTGGGCCTCCATTTGGTATATAACACCATTGGAAAGCACCAAGGTCAAATTGATGTGCAAAGCGAGTTGGGCAAAGGCAGCACTTTTACAGTGCGCTTACCTTTGGTCAAGACTGAGCAATGCTGCGATGGATCATACCAACAGTGTTGAAGTTAACTTCAGCAAAGCTTAAAAAAACCGATAGGATAATGGCGGGAAACACAGTAGCACAACAAGGGTGATGAAATGGAGCAAAGGCCACCAAAAAAGCCATCCGAAATTCTGGCCGGTTTGGACGTGGGCGATGTTGACCCGTTGAATAGAGCCATGCGCCGCATTCGTCGCACTAAAGGATTTCCAAGTATTTCCAAATATATAGTTGAGATCAATACAAAGCTTGCTGAGCACTCCATTCAAACATCCGCCTCTGAATTGGCCAATATCATCACCAAGGATTATGCCCTGACCAACAAACTGCTGGAATTGGTCAATTCCTCTTTTTTCGGTTTCGTGGCCGGAAAAGTGAGCACCGTTTCACGGGCGGTGGTTTTACTGGGATATGACAACGTGCGAATGGCGGCCATCAGTTTGGTGCTTTTTGAACACTTTAAACGCAAATCCAGCGCCAGGGACTTGAAAAATGCAACCATCAGTTCATTTTGGTGTGGTTTGCTGGCCAAGGAGATGGTCAGGTTGTTTCCAAAGGTTGATCCTGAGGAGGCATTTATTTGCGCCATGTTGCACCAACTGGGCAAATTGTTGGTGATTTACCACATGCCGCTGGATTACCAGGAGATTAAATATAGACTGACCCAGGAGCAGGCTGATGAAAAAGTGGTGGTTAGGCAGGTGCTGGGATTTTCATATGAATTGCTGGGCCTGACCGTTGCACGGGAATGGAATTTCCCGGAAAGTATCTGCCAGACCATGATGCCGCTGACGCTTGAAGCGCTGGACGGTGAGCATGGCACGATTGATCCACTCCAATTGTTGGCTAATTTTACTTGTGCCCTGTGTTACATTATCGATGTCGTGCCTTTGGAGAAAAGAGCCGGCGCCGTTAGAAACCTGTTAAAATATTACCACAAATCCATGCCCCTATCGCAGCGGAAGCTCAACACCGTATTGGCTTCCTGCGTTGACAGTCTCTATCAACATGCCGATGCCCTTCAATTCAGCGTGGCGGAAAGCGAATTCATGATGCGGCTGTTGGGCCCACAAGACCAAAAGCGACCCTTTGGCACGGAAACTGATGCCGCCGATGGTGATCATGCCGAGGCCGGCCCGAGCTTTCGCCTGGCGAGTGTCGACGAATTATCCGGCGCTGCGCGGACCGCAGCGGACGGTGATGATGCCGCCGTCGTCATCATGGCAGGTATCCAAAAGATATCCAGTGCCATTATGGCCGAACAAAATATCAACGACATCGCCTTGATAGGTCTTGAGATCCTTTTTCAGGCTTTGGACTGTCAGCGTGCCCTTTTGTTCATTTATAAAAATCGCAGGAAATTGATGGAGGTGCGCTACGGGTATGGTGCGGGCATTCAAGGCATGCTGGGAAAAGTAAAATTCTCCGTGGATCGTCCGTCTGAATCGGATCTGTTTGTACAGGCCGTAAGCAGCAGCAAGGACCTGGCTGTAGACGATACCCGGGCGCCCGCTCTCAATACCCTTCTGCCACGTTGGTATCGAGATGCCATTGATGCCAAGGCATTTGTTTTAATGCCCCTTGCTTATAAAAACACACGCTTGGGCGCTTATTACGTGGACTTAGCATCTGACGGACCTGTCATCAAAGCTCGGGAATATCAATATATTGCCATGTTGCGCAATCAAGTGAACTTAGCGATCAAACTGGGGCAATAGCGGATTCCGGCTAGGGCTGATTGATGCTGGAGGCCAAATAACCGGCGCCGAATCCGTTGTCGATGTTAACCACGGCCACATTGGATGCACAGCTGTTCAACATGCCGAACAGCGCCGTCAAGCCGGCCAAGCTCACCCCGTATCCCACGCTGGTGGGCACGGCGATCACGGGCCTTTTCACCAAACCCGCCACCACGCTGGGCAGCGCCCCCTCCATGCCGGCCACCACGATCAGTACCCGTGCGTTGTCCAATCGCTCTTTGTGGGCCAACAGACGGTGCACACCCGCCACACCGACGTCAAATACTGCCTGCACCTCGTTTCCCATAGCATCTGCAGTGAGAAAGGCCTCCCGGGCAACGGGAATATCGGATGTTCCGGCCGTGATGACAAGAATGGTGCCTTGGCCGGTTTTCGCTAAGGGTTTTTTTTGATACACAATCATGCGGGCATCGCTATCATACAATGCGTCCGGAAAACATTGGGCAACGGCCTCGGCCTTGACGTGATCGACACGGGTCACCAGGACCACTGCCTCCTGGGCAAGGATGCGTTCCATGATACCGATAATCTGCGCCACCGATTTGGATTCGCCGTATATCACTTCAGGAAAGCCCTTGCGCAGGCTGCGGTGATGATCTATATGAGCGTAGTCGAGATCTTCAACAGCCAAGTGGGTTAGGCGTCTTTGAGCCTCTTGTACCGTCAGATGTCCGCCGGCCAATGATTCCAACAGCTTTTTTAGGGATTCACTGTTCATGAAAATGCTCCTGACCTCCAATCTTGGGTAGATGCAATGACCTTTACGTCATCGTGTCGTCGACGGTCAAGAGGATTAAACAACGCATAAGGATATGGGATCTATATATGAAAACGGTCGCCGTCATTCCTTCCCGGTTCGGGTCTTCGCGCTTTGAAGGCAAACCTTTGGTCCCCATTGCGGGAAAATCTATGATTCAACACGTGTATGAAGCCGCAGCAAGAGCACTGTGCATTGACCAGGTTGTGGTGGCCACTGATGATCGGCGTATCCGAGACGCCGTTGTTCAATTTGGGGGGCAGGCATTGATGACCTCGGATGCCCACCGTTCGGGCAGCGATCGGGTCTGCGAAGCCGCCCAAATATTAGAATTGGCCATGGAAGATGTGGTGATCAATGTGCAAGGTGACCAGCCCATGATGGATCCACGCTGTTTGGATCAGGTGACGGTCCCTTTTGCTGAAGCGGATGATATAGGGATGACCACACTGGCTTACTGCATCGATGATCCTCAAGAGTACCTCAATCCAAAAGATGTCAAGGTGGTTTGCGACCATCAGGGTAATGCCCTCTATTTTTCAAGAGCACCCATACCGTGTGGACGTGATCACGGAGATCGCTTTGATAGTTACAAACATTTGGGTATTTATGCCTACACCCGCCATTTCCTCGAAATTTTTACCCATCTGCCGACGGGTCGCTTGGAGAACATAGAAAAACTTGAACAATTGCGAGCCCTTGAGCACGGACATGCCATTCGCGTTGTGGTCACCACGTACGACTCTCCTGAAGTCGATCTGCCGTCCGACATCGAACGCATTGAAAAATTGATGATGGAAGCAAAGGCAAAAAAATAATTGCGGTTATGCAGAAAGCCTAAAAGCAAGAAGCGGTGTTGGATCGCCGGCGATGGTCGTTAGGTGGGGTTGTATAGGGAACCGCGAAATAATATTTGTCATTGCACAATTTCTTGTTCGACAATTTTACCACCGGTTGCAGGTGGTGTCGTTTGGGGGGTGGTTAACTTTGAGGAAGGTTTTGGGGCAGGGGGTGGTGGGGGTGCAAGCGGAATACTGGGTGTCACCGGCGCCTGCTCCAGTTGTCGAATGCGTTCTTTGATATCTCCCAACTGGGCTTCGTAGCCCTTCTTGAGTTTTAGTATTTCCAGTTTAAGCGCTAAATCGAGGGTCGCTTTGTCGATTTTTTTCTGATTCAAACCGGCCAGTTTTTCATCGATTTGGGCTATCTGGGCCTGGATCCGGGTACCGCTGGCACTGATTTGGTCTATTTGCCCTTTTAGCGCCTGGGTCATCTCGTCCATTTTGACTTGGCTCTGATCAACGCTTTTCGCAACGTTGCCAATCTCTTGTTCAAGATTAGACGCAGTGCTCTTGAGCACCGTCGAACTCACCGTCGTTTTTTTTAGGCTTTTGGCGCTATCTTCTATCTTTTTAAGTTTCACTTGAATTCTGGCCAGCGATTTGTTGTTTTCGGCACCCATTTTTTTAATCAATTCTTCAAGATTGGCTTGGCGGACGGAAAGTGTGGAGAATCGAGATTCCATATCTTTGGACATGTTTTCGACAACGCTTGCACCCGTATCTTCAGTGCGAATGACGCGCTTTTTTATATCCAAGTAAGCAAACACCAATACCACTACAATCAGGACCGGTATTATAATCGAAATGATGGTGACCCGGGTGCCGAGCTTTTCAATACGCAACTCATCTACCTGAGCGGGAATGACATTGTCATCCACCGCGTCGTCCATGCGCATCCTAAATTGTCCGTTTTCCTCGTTTTTATCGATCATAATTGTCTATTCCCATTCAATGGTGCTTGGCGGTTTTGAACTGATATCATAAACCACACGGTTCACGCCACGCACTTCGTTGATGATACGGTTTGAGATCCGTCCGAGCAGTCGATGGGGGAGTTTGGCCCAATCAGCGGTCATGGCGTCTTTGCTGGTCACCGCCCGAATCGCCACAATGTTTTCATAGGTGCGGCTGTCTCCCATGATGCCCACGCTCTTAAGCGGCAACAGAACGGCAAAGGATTGCCAGAGTTTTTTATAGTAGCCGGCAGATCGAATCTCTTCAAGCAAAACCGCATCCACTTCCTTTAAAACGGCGAGTCGTTTGCGGGTCACCGCCCCAATGATGCGGATGGCAAGCCCCGGTCCGGGAAAAGGTTGCCGCCAAACCAGGTCCGGGTCGAGGCCCAATTGCCCTCCCAACTTGCGCACCTCGTCTTTGAACAGATACTGCAGCGGCTCTACCAGCTTGAGCTTCATCCGTTTGGGAAGTCCACCCACATTGTGATGGGACTTGATGACTGACGTCGGTCCGCCGAAAGCGGAACGCGACTCGATGATATCCGGATAGAGGGTGCCTTGGGCCAGATAGTGAGCCCCTTTTATTTTACGGGCTTCGGCTTCAAATACATCCATAAATATTTTGCCGATGATTTTGCGTTTTTTTTCCGGATCCGACACATCTTTTAAAGCATCGAGAAATCGTTTGCCGGCGCGGACAAAGCGGATATTCATTTTCAAATGTTGCTTAAAGGTCTCTTTGAGCTTGAGCGCTTCGTCTTTGCGCAGCAGGCCATTGTCCACAAAGATACAGGTCAGCTTTTTTCCGATGGCTTGATTAATGAGCAAAGCGGTCACCGAAGAGTCTACACCGCCGCTGAGTCCCAAAATCACCTTTTGATCACCCACAGCGGCTTGAATCTGCGCAATCGATGTTTGGGCAAAGGATTTCATGCTCCAGGTGCGTTTGCAGCCGCACACATCAAAAAGAAAATTAGCCAGCATGGGCTTGCCCTTTAAAGTGTGCTCCACTTCCGGATGAAACTGCAGTCCGAAAAACCGCTTTTTATAGTGGGCGGTAGCCGCTATCGGTGTGTTGTCCGTGGAGGCGGTGGCAACGAAACCCTGGGGTAATTTGACGATGGAGTCACCGTGACTCATCCAAACCTGGCTCTTTTTGGGTATGGACTTAAAAACCACACGCCCGCTTTTGAGTTTAAGCTCGGCAAAACCGTATTCGCGTTTCGGGGACTGTTTAACTTTGCCCCCTAAGGCGTCCACCATAAATTGCATACCGTAACAGATGCCCAGAACGGGTATGTTCAGATCAAAAATTTTCTTGTCAACACGCGGGCTGTGCTTTTCATAAATGCTGGAAGGGCCGCCGGATAAAATGATGCCATCGGGATTGAGTTTTTTAATCTGGGCCATGCTGAGGGTTGGCGGTTCGATTTGGCAATAGACCCGGCACTCGCGAACGCGACGGGCAATCAGTTGGTTGAATTGGGAACCAAAATCAATAATCAGGATCATGGGGGCCTCTGTGCATTATCTTCAATGAACCGAAGTAGTTAAACGAATTGCGAAAACTTCCTGAATATGGTAGAGACGGCCGAAAAAGTCAATGGTTTTTCTGTTTACGCTGCGCTTGATGTTCCTTTACCGGGGCACAGCCTGCCTGATGCGGAACACACATAAATGATCGTTCAGATTTACGAAATTCAAACCGCCCGGGAAGCCCTCACCATGATCGACTTAAACGTTGAGCATGTGGGCAGTGTGCTCACCTCGGCCGAGGCGTTGCAAGACCGCCAGATAAAAAACCAGATAAAAAAAACCATTCAGACTGTACAGGCCGCCGGTTGTAAAAGCTGTCTGATACCGCTGTTTACCGATCTGGATCTGATTTGTCAGGCAATGGCGTATTACCAACCGGATATCGTCCATTTTTGCGAATCGCTCCCTCTGGATATAGTCAACTCCGCCACACTGGCTTCCTTTGTTGTACGGCAGACTACCGTCCGTGAGCGATTTGCCGACATTGAGATCATGCGCTCCATTCCCATCGGGCAAAATGGGCATGGCAATTTGGCGCCTTCTTTGGAGCTCGCCAAGCACTTTGAGCCCCACAGTGACTGGTTTCTTACCGACACATTGCTGGCAAGCCATACGCAATCTTTGGATGCCGACCAGCCCGTTGCAGGCTATGTTGGGATAACCGGCGTTACTTGCGATTGGGATATCGCCCGCGACTTGGTTGCGCAGAGCGATATTCCGGTTATACTGGCAGGCGGTATCGGGCCTGATAACGTTTCAAAGGCCATTGCCCATACCCGGCCGGCCGGTGTGGACAGCTGTACGCAAACCAATCGGGTGGACGATCAAGGGCAGGCGATCAGGTTTCAAAAGGACCCGGAGAAGGTTAGGGTGATGGTGGAAAAAGCTAAACACCACACACGAAACACAAATCTAAATATCGGAGGACAAAACCCATGCTCGAAAGCGGCGATCTGCGTAAAGGATTAAAACTGGAATTTGATGGCGACCCCTATGTCATTGTGCAGTTTGAATTCGTCAAACCCGGCAAGGGCCAAGCGCTGTACAAATGCAAGCTAAAAAATATGCTGACCGGTGCCCAGTTTGATAGAACCTTTCGCTCCGGCGAAAAATTCAACCAAGCCGACTTGGAAGAGGTGGAAATGGAATACCTCTACAATGACGGCACCAATTATTGTTTCATGAACACCAGCACCTATGAGCAAGAGGAGATCAATGCGGATCAGGTGGGAGAGGCCAGCAGCCTGCTCAAAGAAAATACCGTCTGCAGCGTTTTGCTATTTGAAGGGCGTCCCATTGGTATCACTCTGCCGAACTTCGTAGAACTGCGCATCACCGAGGCCGAACCCTGGGCCAAAGGCGATACCGCTTCCGGCGATACCAAACCCGCAACCCTGGAAACCGGACACACCCTGCAAGTACCGCCCTTTGTTAATGAAGGAGAGTTGGTGCGGATAGATACACGGACAGGGAACTACGTGGAGCGCGTCAAAGAATAAATCCCGACGTGTAAGGCCCGGAGGACTCCGGATCCTGCGTTACCGCCGATCGCAGTAGTATTGCTAAAGCTTCATCAACGGATGCCTTGACTCTGAAGCCCTCCGGGCCTAACGCGTCAGGATTGTTGCGCTAAACTCCAAATCCCATTCCGACGCCTGTCTCAATCAGGATGGGATTCACAACACATCACTAGTTTGCAGCTTTTTTTGACATGCTTTGGCATACTGATAAGTACCTGCAGGTTGGCGAATTTGTGTGGGATCAGCGTGAATGCCCCTGTTGGGCGACGTATTCAGTCCAAGGTTTGATTTTTTTCAACAATGGGCCAAGCGCCTGCTCTGCAACCTCAGTATCGTGTGCGGCCTGAGCGCGCAGCCAATAACCATTGGACAGGCCAAAAAAACGGCACAATCGTAAATCAGTATCAGCTGTTATCGATCGTTTACCCGATACAATCTCACTGATACGCTGGGCAGGAACGCCGATCTCCTTTGCCAAACGATATTGACTAAGACCCATAGGTTTCAGGAACTCTTCTAATAGAATCTCTCCCGGAGTGATTGGTTCGTGTTTTTTCATAATGGTACCCCTCAGTGGTAGTCAACGATTTCCGCATTCTCTGCACCTGCATTCGTCCATTGAAAGCAGACTCTCCATTGATCATTAATACGAATACTGTATTGACCCGATCGATTGCCTTTTAGGGCTTGAAGACGATTTCCAGGTGGCACTCTCAAATCATCCAAGCAGTTGGCGATTTCGAGTTGCCTGAGCTTGCGCCTTGCAACCTTGGCAATGTTTGCAAATCGCTTGACGCGATGGCCTTGTGATAGCGCCTCAGTGTCGTCGCATTTGAATGATATTATCATATGCCGTATAGTAACGCTATGCGTGATTAACGTCAAGCGTGATTATTTTCGCCCAACGCTCTGCATTGCCTGCGCGGCGAAGCCGCGTCGATTGTGAAAACAATTTTACAAAGAAAGCAAACCTCAATATTCGTGGAAAACAGGGGAACATACACCAGATATTCAGTTCAAATATTGTACAGATAATGGCATATTTTACAGCCTTCAGGTGCCGACGGCATGGCTTTCTGGGCATTGTCGAGGGCTTCCTTGATCTTGGTCAGAGAGGGCTCCAGGTCGCTGCGCGCAAAGCCGGATTCATAGGCGCTCATGCGCAGTTCGAGCGTTTGCGGTAGAAGCGGCAGCGCTCTGATCGCCACAGCTCCGGCAGGCCGGTTTCGGGCAGACGCCCGTAGTGACCGGGCATTTCCACCGCTTTGCCCAGAAATGTCGTGGGACCGCCCAGGGCCAGATTAATGCAGGAGGCTGTCCGCCCGTCGTGGCGAATAATCATCATGTTATCTCAATCATCAAATTCATCCAGTTACTTTGAACCTTTTCGGACGATTCGGCCACCCATATTTAAGTTAAAATTTGAGCCTGAACAGGGAATATTTTTCCAATTATCCGAGGAGGCGGACGCATGAAGAAGCTCTATTTTTTTCACATGGTCTATTTTTTGGCATTGTTTTTTTTGTCGGCGCGGGCTGTTTTGGCCGCCACGGCGATGGTGCCGGATGATTATGCCACCATCCAGGCTGCGGTGGACGCCGTTGAAGACGATGCCGATCCCGGGGAGGTGATCATCAATAGTGATGCCACCTTCGACGAGTCCGTATTTATCCGGCAGAGCGTGACCCTGATGGCCGGCAGCGGTTTTTCGCCGGTCATCGAGCGAACCGTCGGTGGGCATCCTCCGGTCCGCATTCGGTCCGATCAAGACGCCCATACCGTGGTGATCATACAGGATATCGATGTGAGAACCCCGGCAGGCGGACCTGACGCCGCCATCCGTGTCGCCAATCAATCGTTGACCCATCAATTGAGCGTGACCCTGGATCATGTGTCTGTCGATGCTGTGGATGCTTCAAATGCCGTCTCGGTGGCAAGCACGTATGACAACGCGGGTATTAATATCACCATCGTGGATAGTTTGTTGCAGGTTGAAGCCCCTGGCGGCTTCAGCTCTCATTGTGTGCACTTGAATCCCTCCGGGTATGACCTGGTGGCCGTGCTGCGCAACAATACGTTCCGCTTTTCTGAAGGGGGAGGTATCGACATCAAAGGCGGCAACGACCTTGACACCTTGCTGGTATTGATCGATGGCAATGTCTTTGAAGTGTTTGATACACCGGGTGATAATAGTCAAATCGGGGTGACCATCGGCGGTACAGGTACCCCCGGTGCTTTTGCAGCGGCCACAACCACCTATGTCACCAACAATCTGTTTGCAGGAATTGAATCGGCCATCGATGTCGACGGTCAATGGGAACAGCGCCATACCGTCTATGCAAACAACAACACCATCGTCGACAGCCATGATGACGGGCTGGTCTTTGAGGCCTACGGGACATCCACCATCGACGGGTTTGTGGCCAACAATATTATAGCCGGCAGCGCCGGATTCGGCATTTATGTGCAAAATCCATCTGTTGGGACCATCAATTTAAACAGTAACTACAATCTTTTATATGCCAACGCCGCCGGAAATTACGACGGTGTCGCACCCGGTCTGGATTCATTGGACACGGATCCCATGTTTACCCAGCCAGGGGCAGGCAACTATCGACTGCAACCCCTATCACCGGCCGTCGACAGCGGCACCAACACCCCGGCAGGAGGCTTTGGCTTCGGGCTTGATCTGGACGGAACTTTGCGTATCCAGGACAGTGACGGCGACACGCTGGCCGTCAGCAACATGGGCGCCTATGAAGTGCCGCAAAGCGCACCACCATCCACAGGTTTCTCAGGAGGTGGGGGAGGCTGCTTTATCTCTGCAATCGGACGATAAGCTCTGGCAATCGATGAGATAGAGCTTCAGGGTTTGGGCAAAGCGTTGGCGATCAGGTGGATTCATTGAGAGGATTATCTGCCATGGATTCAGGGGCTTTCTTGACCGGGCGCACGATGTACTCTTTAATGCGGTTGCCATCCATGGATTTGACGATGATATCAAAATCACCCAGGGTGATGGATTCATCTTCACTGGGAATGCGCCCAATCTGCTCCAAAACGTAACCGGAGAAGGTATCGTATTCTGTGGCATCGGGGATATTCATACCGATGGTTTCATTGACCTCATCGATGTCGGTTTTACCCAATACGATCCAATCTCTGTTTTTTTGGCGAACGATGAGGCGCTCTTCCTTGTCGGTCTCATCGCGAATTTCGCCCACCAATTCTTCAATGGCATCTTCCAAGGTGATGATTCCCGATACCCCGCCATGTTCGTCTACCACAATGGCCATATGCGATTTGCGTTTTTTGAACTGGCGCAGCAGGGCGTCGAGTTTGATATGTTCAGGCACAAAGTAGGGCGGCCGCATGAGTTGGCGTACATCGGTGATGTTTTCACATTTGGCATGGCTGGCCAGCAGATCTTTGACATTCAATATGCCCACCACATTGTCGATACCCTCTTGAATTACCGGGATTCGGGTAAAGCCGGATTCGGCAATGGTTCTTAAATCCAGTGGCGCGTCCGCTTCAATGATAAACATATCGGCGCGCGGGGTTAAAATTTCAGAGGCGTTGGTGTCGTCAAATTCAAATACGTTATGAATCAGCACTTTTTCAGTCTCTTTGATTTCGCCCTCTTCTTCGACCACCTCCACAAAGGTCCTTAGCTCTTCTTCAGTGACTGCCGGGGTAGGGCGAATCTTGCCGGTTAATTTTGGGATAAAATCCAAAAAGAGTACGACAGGGAAAAAAATCAAAGAACACCAATAGATCGGGTAGATTACAGCGCGAGCAACAACGACACTGTTGCGGGTGGCTACGGATTTGGGAAAAACCTCGCCGAATACCAGAATAAGAAAGGTCATGATGCCGGTGACCGTACCGATGGCATAGCTGGTGCTGGCGCCAAACGTGTCATAGGTTGTAAAAACATCAATGGTCAATCGGGTGGCGATGGCGGACGCCGCAACGTTAACAATGTTGTTGCCGATTAGAATTGTGGACAACAACCGGTGCGGGTCCTCTTTCATTTGTTTGATCAAGATATAAACTTTGCCGGTCTGTTTAGCCAGATGACGTGCTTTGGTTCGGCTGATGGAAAAAAGAGCCGTTTCAGATGATGAAAAAAAACCAGATAAAATCAGCAAAACGAACAGCAGCACAATCTGTTCTACCATGATCGACTCTTTCTCAATGTAATGTTGGGGGCGTATTGCGGCGGCAGCTTCCCGAATGCAAACCGCGCCGGCGGGGCAGCTGATAAGGTGCTAAACATTTTGGAATAGTTTAAGCGAGATAAGAAAGGGTCTTCCAATACTTGCTTTTTCCTCCTGAGACGGGCAAGCTGCCCATTGCCAACTGTTGGGATGTTGACCTCAATATAGCAAAAGTTTACGTATTTTCAAGGAAATAAAAAACTCCGGGCCTATGGACCAAACAAAGGCGGTTCATAGGCAAAATCATCTATGAGATATCTACCTTCATTTGCTATTTGGGCTTGGGTATTTGGATTTGAATTTGGAGAAGAACCAAATTAAATAAAACGTGCCTTTTTCATGACTGCCAACACTGTGTGCGAATATATCGATTCTCTAATCAAGTCCCAACGCTTGGGTCATCAAGTGACAGCAAGTCGATATGTGGCAGGAAAAACAGCCTTCACTGAAACTATTGAAGCCGTGGTGCCAAAGCCACTGCAGCCCATTCTAAAAGCATTGGGCATCCGGTCGCTCTATGGTCATCCAAACTGGCCGAATTGATCACGCTCTGGGTTCAGCAAGATACAGGTCGTTGGTCCTCAAAATAAGTGTCTAGCGTGCCGGTTTGCTGCCCGAGGAGCGGCGCCATATCGAAAGAGGCTTAAAAGAGGGTGAACTATTGGCTGTGGTGAGTACCAGTGCTATTGATATATCGGCTCAGGTTTGCGCTTTGACCCACACCAACGGGCATGCTCTTTTAGGTGCCCTGCATGCGGCTGAACATGCAATTATCAGTATTATGCCACTGCAGGTGCTGGCCGACAGAAACGATGTCGGCGGCCTGGCCACCCCCTATCATCCCTAAAATAAAACAGCGTCAATTTTCGTCTATGATGGTGTACCGGGAGGAGCCGGATTCAGCCGTCAGGCATTTAAAAATCCTTTACAACTATTAAAAATAGCGCGTCAAGCAATCGTGCGATGCAATTGTGACTCCGGCTGTCCGGTCTGTGTGCACTCACCGAAATGTGGTTCCGGCAATCAACCCATGGATAAAGCCGGCGCTGATTTTTTGCTGCATCATTTGACCCAATCTGGAAAGCGCGTGATCCATAGAGACGATTCCCGGCAATTGATGCCTAAGGTCTCCATTAATTCCGGTATGCCAAATGATCTTCGATACAGGGTATTTGATCTACCAGCAGAAGGATGGGGAAAAATTCAGGGTTCCCATGATGAATTTATTTGTGGATGATGAAACAAGATAGACCCAATAGGTCTTTTATGCGGCTTTAAACATCTTTTTAGCCCCCTCGATATAGCCGTTGTATCTATACATCAGGGCCTTCAGCTCGTCCCGCGCAAGAAAATAATCTGTAAAAATGGACTCATAGACATGGTATGCCAACCGATCGACACCGATGCCGGTACCCACCATCATGGCTACGATGTCAGCCAGGTAAATAGCTCCGGTGGCCGGATCGTTACGGGCCTCTGGATTGATCATATGGTGGTTTTCAATCATATAGGCCATGTGATCACTGAATTTCCATTCTCTGGCGATGATGGCCCCCAAAGTGGCATGATCGACCCCGATGCTGGCTTTCTCTGCCTCTACAAAGCTCACTCCTTTTTTCTGCACCATTCGCTTGATGCGCAAGTTCATGCGCTCCACATACTCACTCAAGACCACTTTCCCGATATCTTTGAGCAGGGCAGCGGTGTAAATAGCCGGCAGGTTGTCCAATTGACGGCGTTCAGACAAAGAGCGTGCCACCATGGCCGTGGCGACACTCTGGCGCCAGAGGGCGCCTTTTTCCAGTTGGTACCCTTTTTGTGCGCGTGTCATATTGGTGGAAAGATTTTGGGTAAGCACCAGTTCAACGACTTGTTGTTGCCCCAGCATGGTGACCGCTTGATGAACCGAATCGATTTTGACACGTAAGCCCATATAGGCGGAGTTGCAGGTTTTCAAAAGATTTGCGGTGATGGCCGGTTCATATGTAACCAATTCCACCAATTGATTGAGTGAACCTTCCGGATCTTGAGCCAGCTCCAGTATTTTGTGAACAATGGTGGGAACTGGTTTTAACATTTTAACTTTATTTATAATATTTTTAATATTGGACATGGATAACTACCATTTTTTAGTATGGGCTTTCAGTATTCATCAACATCAATACCATCGGCCGATCGACCACAGATCATTAGTTCTAAAAACATGGCATCACCAGGACCACACACCATTTTGGCAACCCATACGCGGGTCAAGGGGTGTTAGTCGTTGGGGGCGGCAATGGATTCCATATGGCGGTCGCAAAAAGCCAATGGAAGCCGCATGGCACCTAACACTTGGGATATTTGGTGTTTTTGGATATGACCCAATGAGAGCAAAATCTGACCGATAAGACGGTGCTGTTGCCCACCTAGATCTTCCCTGATTTGAAGCATCATGGCCTCGGCCAGTTGTTCTTCATTGATAAAACCTTTGTCCACAGCGATATACCCAAAGCGCTTTTCCATTTGAAACTCTGACAAGTTAGGCCTCCCTTGGTTAGCCCTGATCTCAGGTGACTTTTCTCATAGATTACATTCATTTGACATTCGGGCTTTGACATTGGGATTTGAATGCCGTGCTGCCGCTTCAGATAGCATGCAGCCATACCCATTTTGCACGTCACTTCCGGGACACAACACTAGCATCAGCGGAACCGTCGAATACGTTCATCAAGCTTGACCCACTGAGACAGAGCAATTCCCATGCCGGGCTATAAAAAATTATATTCAATTAATATCATATGGTTACATAAGCAAAGGTAGGCGAATCCGCCGAATTATTTTCAAATTGCAAAAACAGGGGAAGATAGGCTATCATATCGAAAGCTGACGGCAATTCACAACTAAAGTGACGATGATGCAAACGGAAAATAAAGCAGGGATCCATGAAAAAAATCAGTTTTAATTGGGCCATTTAACCCGATGAATTTGGGGGTTATGACCCAGGATCCGTATTTCACCCCGATATCTCAACCGTTGGTTATGTTAATCACCTAACATTATAGCAAAATAATATAATAATTGTTTGGCATGAAAACTGCTTAAAACAAATGCGTCTCGAATTTGCATCATTGTATCGTCCGCTTAAAAATGATCGTCATAGGGAATCTGGCACACCTGGTAAACGGGTAGGGGTACTGAAAGGTCGCATGGACCGAATTCAAGAACTAATCGAAGTGTTGTCAGATAAACAGGTGCAGGCCAGAGACCTGAATGCCAAAACTAGTCACACTTGTAAAATCTGCGGTACGCCGGCAGAACATTTTCTTAGCGCATCTTCCGAATTTGAATACCAAGTTTCACACATCTGCCAGGATTGCCAAAACTACTATTACCTGTTTGATCAATAACCTGACCTCTATTTTCGATTCATGCCGTCAATTCAATGCCATTGATTATTCCGTCAGCCGTCTATCGTACATTTTGCCCACACCATAATCTTGGCGTCGCATAAATCTCTCTTTGGCGGGTCCGATTATTTGCATTTCAGGGTGCAGACGTTGGACTTCGATGGCGATATTCATCTCCTTGGTGCAACCGGTGGAGTAGGTCGCATCTTTGCCCACCCATTCTGGAGGTACTTTTTGTTTCATAATCTCAAATGCTTGAACAATATCCTGATAGCTCTGGAAACGCCAAATATCGATTTGGCCGGAGCGCTGAACGATTTCCCACATATACATCAGATCGTCTGCATCCATGCCCGGCTCGTAATATTCTGATGGATTAATGATAAAAGTTTGGGCAGATTGCCTCGTTAAATGGGCGACGAAGAGCGACATGATTTGTTTGGCCATTTGGATTTTGCCGGGAATCGAGCCGATGATGCCGCTATAAAAAATAACGGTCATGCCCTTGGCCTTGGAATTTTTCATTTGGTCGATGATGGTCTCAGCTTTGGCTTCCAGATCATTATGTGAGAATTTAATCACTTCCGGGTGGCGCGGTTTGAAACGGATAGAGGGTGTGCCATCCGGTTCATTAGCGATACTGAATATGTCCTGGGTGAATTGAAAATGGGTGTCAAAAAATCGGCGACGCTGATCCGGACCACGGGAAATGACGGCGTCCACTTCTTTGAATACGCGCGCAAAGGTGGTGGATGTTAATAACAGGTTAATGTTCTCGCTGGTGCCGTCAGACAGGGCAAGGGTTTGGACATCGCCGCGTAGCGTGCGTACCAACTGGTTCTTGCTCATGTTGTTGTTGTCGATGATAGCGGCATGCGACATGGCCGATTCGAGTACCGGATCTTGCAGAACGTCGGCAATGGTTGGTTTGGTGTACAACGGACCCTGCTTGAATACGAGGATCACCTTGTGGCCATGAGAGACGAGAAAGCGGATCAGAGCCAAATCCAACACGATCTGGCCGGCTTCATCGGCCAACCAGAGCAGCTTGCGCTTTTGGGCGCGAGGAGCGCCAAATCCTAAAAAGTCAAGCAGGGGTTTGAAACCGTCTCCACCGAAGGAGCGGGCGAAAATTTTCAGATAGTCCTGTTTTTGGTAATTCCGGGATATATCCGTAGTCCAGAGTGTGTCTGTGTTGGCCAGGCAAAGCAGCCGTTTGCATTCCACTGCGGCAATCAGGGATTTTATTTCCACAAGGGTTAAGGGCGGGTTGTCCAGATCTGATTTTCCCACATGGTTGAGCGCTTCATGGGCCGCCTCGCTTTGCAATACCTTTTGCGCCCGTGCGTTGCGTCTTGTTTTTTCATCCATGAAAGGATCATCGATCTGAGTGCGTCTGATATAGATGCGCATCAAACGTTTTTCCACCCGCGAGGGAATCATAATTTCATCGCGGGTTTCATGTTTGTATTTGTTGGTTACCAACGCTTCAAGATAGGCCTTTTCATAGGGGTCTTCGATCTGGTTTTCGATGAGCGCCAACACATTTTGAAGCGCCTTGTTGTATCTTTTTTGGAGCAGAGCCGACTGCTGGCGAGAAATGATCGCTTCAAACTGTTGATCCGAACACGGATAATAGCGCTCGCCCTGTTCAGTATACACCATGAAACGGACCTGCTCCTGGGGGGCGGCATGATCAGGGTATGTGTAATAATCCAGATGGTTTTCAATGAAGAAAGAGGTGAGCCACGCATCTATTTGCGCATTTCGATCAAAGTGATCCACAGCGGCTTGAGCATGTGTCGGCTGTTTTTGACGGGTGGTTTTCTTTTGGGCCGCCATTTAATGTCTCTCCTTGGTAAAGCATTAAATAGAGATGATCAGTGCAAATATGAGGCCAATTGATCCAGTCGGGTGACCACCATGTCGGGGGCAATCGCGCTGCATTTGGGGTCATCTTTTCTCAATCGCAATGATCGGGCGTCACCGGCAAATAGGATGGTTTGAAAACCAGCTGTATGAGCCGGCACGATATCATTGCGCATGTCATTGCCCATGTAGGCCGCTGCGGACGACGCAATTCCCATCAGCTCCAGACGCCGGCGAGCCATTTCAAACAGCCGTGGAGAAGGTTTGGCGCAACCGTGGTTGAATGAGTAAAAGATAAGTTCAGGCTGAAAGCCCAAATCAGCCGGTTCCTGGCCCAGAAACAATGGAAAAAGCATTGGTGTATAAAATTGGGCGTTTGAGACGATCCCCATGCGCACGCCTTTATGGTGACAGTGGGCCAGCAACGCTTCCATACCCGGCATGGGCCAAACGGGATTGGTGATCATCTCAAACTCGATGGCAAAGGATCTGATCCTTTCAGGATCTTTGATGGGAAGCAGGTGCTGCCAGATGGATTCAATGGTCACCTCGGGGTGTTCAATACCCCTGGCGCGCGCCCGGGCATGCTGGTTCTTAATTTCCTGATGCATCTGTTTCAATAGATCCTGCGCCGTAGTGGTCTGTGCATAGCGGGCCAGCAGCCCATCGATCAGGGCGGTCTGTCTGGATTGATCGAGTGCCGTACCAATATCACCGCTGCCACTGATAAAAAGAGTGCCGTAAAGATCACATAGCAAACAGCTCACAGGTAATCGCAGTCGGCCGCCAGGCTTCATATGGGTCGGCATGGGGGTCAAAGGGTGCAAGTAGGCGCCAATGCCATCCTTTATCATCAGTTCCGGTCTCCCCACTTCAGCAGACTGAAATGCAACGGATCGAGAAAAGCTTTGAACAGGGTTGATTTGTCAATGGATTGCACCACATCATTGTTGATGACATGCGCGTACAGGTGGCGCAAGCGGCCGGCATAGTTTTCAAGGCTGTAGTGGCGTACCACCTGCTTGAAATTGTTCGCAATCAGCAATTGGCAGGCATCAGGCGGCCCCGGATGATTCAGGAAGGGATTGCGCCCCGCAAGCGCTTTGGATGCCGTTGGATCCTGGATGAGTTTTTCAATGACAACTTGTTGAAAATGCTCATCCAACAAGCCAAAATCAATCTGTTGCTTTTGGCTGACCGATTGCCAGGCCTTGTCGATAATTTTTTGATCACAGGGCTGTTTGAAGCGTACCCGCATGCGGCATAGCGTTGCTTTCCATCGGCGTTCCAGGGCATCAGCATCCAGCCAAGCCAAGGGTACCCATAGCCGCACATAGAGGTGATCCAGAACGACCCCCGCATCTATGAAACCCTGACAGATATCGGGCAAGAGCCGACCCCACAAAGCTTTGCCTGCCAACCATGCTTCTAAAAATGCAAAACCGAATCCTTCGGTAATGCTGGTGGTCAGCACATAGCGACTATTCCCCATAAGGGAGTTAAAATCGGAATTCACACCGGCCTCAAACACAACGGGTAGATCATGGCGTTTCACAAAACTTTTCCATTGAATGTAACGCTCAATATCCAGAGGGCTGTTGGGCGGTTGCGTGATGGCCAAGGAGGCAGGAGGTTGATGAAACAGGGAGAGCAGGATCGCTTCGCCGATGTTTTTGCGCCGAATCGCCCGAATGGGGTAGAGAATGGTGGTTTTGGCGCTATTTGCGGTATTGACTTGGGCCGGATCCAGAGAAACGGGATTGGGTAGAATATGGCAACCCCTTTGCGTCAAGCCGGCTTTGACCAGCAGATCGAAGTCGCGCGGGTTAACAACGGCATAGTGGCAGTTATCCACATAGGCTTCGCTGAAATATGCGTCAGGACGACCATCTTCGGCAAAGTCATGGATCTGGCACAACAACTTTAAGCCGGCAGCTTGCAGGTTTTTCAGGACTCGTTGCAGCAGTCTGTTTTTCGCTAAGGTGGGATTATGCACATGCACCAGATCGGGACCATTGGGCCATTTCCGTAAAATTACCTTTAAAATGGATTGAAGCACGCTCTTGGCGGAGTGCTCGTCCTCCAGCAGGTTGGCATAACCCAGGCCGGGGATAAAGCAAGCTTCTGCCGGAAAATCATCCGGTGGCAATTCACCGGAGAGCACCAATACCTGACACCCTGCTGCTTTGAGAACTTTGATTTGCCGGCGTATGACGGTTGTGACGCCACCGGTTTTGAGATGATAATGCATCATGACGATCTTCATGGTCAACGGTCCTGAGCCTTTCCGGCATATGGGGTGGGATCGGCAATTGCGGCCTGCTGGAAACCTTTTTTGCGCAACAGGCAGCTGTCACAGCGTCCGCAAGCCAATCCATCGGCGCCGGGATCATAGCAACTGTGGGTGATGGCGTAATCCACGCCCAAAGCGCTGCCGGTTTGAATGATCTGTGCTTTGCTCATATGCATCAGGGGGGCATGGATTCGAATCGCCATTTTTTTTTCCACAGCTGCCTGGGTGGCCAGGTTGGCCATGGACTCATAGGCAGTGATATATTCCGGCCGGCAGTCCGGATAGCCGCTGTAATCCTGTGCATTGACACCTATGAATATGTGGCCGCATGCCAAAACTTCGGCCAGCGCCAGGGCATATGAAAGAAAGATCGTATTTCGGGCAGGTACATAGGTGATCGGAATCGATTGGGTCATCTCATTTTGCGAGCGATCCTTGGGCACGGGTATGTCGGCGGTCAAGGCGGAACCGCCAATTTGGCGCATATCAATGGGGATGACCACGTGCTTAAGGACTTTGAATATGGCGGCCACTTTGCGGGCGGCGTCCAATTCATAGCGATGGCGTTGACCATAGTCAAAACTGAGACTAACCACCTCAAATCCCTCATGCCTGGCCATGGCCATGACGGTGGTGGAGTCTAACCCGCCACTTGACAGTACGATGCCGGAATTTTCCTTATCCACTGTTTACACCCCTCTATCCCTATGCGGCCACAAGTACCTGTGCAATTGAATTTGAAAGCGGACGTCGGTATGGCTGTCCAGGATCCACCTGGCCAGTCGATCGGCTTCTAAGCGCCCGTAAACAGGTGAATACAAGATCCGATCCGCGCTTACCGCTTGGGCGATGGTTTGGGTCATTTCGCAGGCAAACCGGAAATCATCCCTGTCGGCAATCACAAATTTGACCTGGTCCAAGCGTCCCAAATGGTGAATGTTTTCGAATCGATAGTGGGAATGCATTTGACTGGACGGGCATTTGATATCCATGATTTTAACGCATCGGTGATCCACTGAGCTGATATCAAGACTGCCATTGGTCTCTAAACACACCTCATAATGGTGGTCCAACAGGGTGGTGATGAGGGCAGGGGTGTTGCGTTGATGCAAGGGCTCGCCGCCGGTGATGCATATTCGTTTCCATTTCAAATTGTTGAGCCGCGTTAATATAGATGCAATCGACCATTCACGGCCCGCTTCTCGGGCGTATGGGGTATCGCAATAAGTGCATTGCAAATTGCAACCGGTCAATCGGACAAAGCTGCACGGCAGGCCGGACCAGTTGGCTTCACCCTGGATGCTGGAAAATATTTCATTGATTTTTATCACCATCAATACCTGTGAGTGAGATTTGACAATTTTTTAAAAAACGCCCATTGTATATCATGTTAGCCGCATTGACGTAAACCGCTGATCATAAAATTCAATTTGAACACCGGAAACCTGAAGTCCGATGGTGCCATGACCGATCTGCTTAAAATGCAAAATACCATTCAACCCTATGTCTGGGGATCGCATACCGCAATTGCCCGCCTGATGGCGCGCCCCTATCCAACCGAAACACCCGAAGCCGAGTTATGGATGGGCGCACATCCTAAAGCGCCGAGTGCGGTTTGGGTGCAAAATAAATGGAAACCTTTGGACGCCTGGATTGTGCAAAATCCTGAAAAGAGCATCGGGGAACAAGTGCATCAACGTTTTGGCAACACGCTGCCATATCTGTTAAAGATCCTGGCCGCCGATCAGCCATTGTCCATTCAGGCGCATCCTGATAAATCCCAAGCGCGCATGGGGTATGAAGATGAAAAACAAAAAAAAATTCAAATGGATGCAGCCCATCGCAATTACAAAGACCCGCATCACAAGCCCGAGTGTATCTGCGCTTTGACGCCGTTTGATGCTTTGTGCGGCTTTCGCCGTGAAAATGATATGCTGACCGATTTTAGCTCATTGTGGCCCCGGGATCAAAAGGATGCATTGGCCATTCTACAAAATGACGGTTTGAAGCCCTTTTTTAACCACTTGATGACCCTGGACCGACGCCTTTGCGCCACACTGGTTGAGCGTATCATTCAAAAAATTAAGGCTCAAACCCACCTGACACCTGCCCAGAGCTGGATGGTGCAATTGCAATCCCATTGTCCCGGTGACGTCGGGGTGTTGTCGCCATTGCTGCTCAATCTGATTCGGTTGCAGCCCGGCGAGGCCATTGCATTGGATTCAGGTCAATTGCATGCCTATCTCGATGGTGTCGGTATCGAGATAATGGCCAACTCCGACAATGTGTTGCGAGGCGGTTTGACCCCCAAGCATGTTGACGTACCTGAATTGCTCAAAGTGCTTGATTTTAATCCAAGGCAACCGGAGATATTGAAAGCGTGCCCGATAGGGGGTTTAGAAAAATCTTATGCCAGTCACGCCGAAGAATTTAGGCTCTCCGTAATCGAAAACTCGGGCCAATCAACCCACCGTGCATCAAAACGTGCGCCGTATCCCGAAATCTTGCTATGTATCCAAGGAACGGCTCATTTGGCATGGCACGGCGGCCAAAAAAAAATGGTGTTGGACCCGGGCCATTCTGTTTTTGTGCCTGCATCCATTGACCACTATGCAATTACGGGAGAAGCGATTGTGTACAAAGCAACCGTTAATATCGATGGATAGATTTTGAAGTGGGAAGGATATCAATACTTAATCTTATAGTTTAATTATAAGTACATAATATATAGAAAATATATAGTTAAATTATATAGGAAAAAACAAATAATGGCACGCTACACAGGCATCAATCATTTGGCCATGGTCACCCGTGATATGGCAACGACCATACGTTTCTGGAGAGACTTGCTGGGCATGCGACTGATTGCCGGTATGGGCAAAGAAGGTTACCGCCACTATTTTTTCGAAATTTCACCTCACGATATGATTGCGTTTTTTGAATGGCCCGATGCCCAACCCATTGATGAAAAGGACCATGGTGTTCCGGTCAAGGGGCCGGTGGCCTTCGACCACCTTGCCATCGCCGTTGCTGATGATGATGACCTGTGGCAGATCAAAGATCGGCTGGAAGCGGCTGATCTTTGGGTCTCAGAGGTAATCGACCACGGGTTCATCCATTCCATTTACAGTTTTGACCCCAACAACATTCCCATAGAGTTCAGCGCACCGGTGGCTGATATCGACCTGCGGCGCCAACCCCGGATGTTGGACCGTCATCCATTGCCCGAGGCTAAAGAAGGTGCCGAGCCCCGGTCCGGCCACTGGCCGGATCCGCAACATTTCACGCCGCCCCTGGATCGCAGGGTTTATCCAGGCGAGGGCACGATTTTTGTTGAATACGAGGAGAAAGAAGACCGGTAGTTGGATCTCGCCGCCGATGGTATCCCCATACGAAGTTGGATGAATACCTATCCTCTCCCATAGGAAGGCAACCGTATCTAGAGTTGCTTCCGTAGCCCATGCATATCCTAAAGTTATCGTAATAATTACCGATAATCATATCTATCATGTGGGTTTGATCACCACCTAACCTTGTGCTTTGAGAGCTTGAGCAATGGTAATGCGGCTATTTCGATCGCGCCTGGCAACTGCGATTTTATTTTGTCTATGCGTGGTCTTCGTGGGCACGATGGGTTATGTGGCCATCGAAGGCTATACGCTGATCGAGGGTCTCTATATGTCGGCCATTACCATATCCACAGTGGGCTTTGGCGAAGTGAGGCCCCTGTCAACCTATGGTCAAGCCCTTACAATTATTTTGATATTATTCGGTTTTATTTCGTTGGCCTTCGCGGGGCACACCTTGGGACAATCTTTGGTGGAAAGGGTCTGGAGCGGCCAGGTGGAGAAAATGAAAATGCAAAAAAAAATCCAATCACTAAGTCAACATTATATCCTGTGTGGATTTGGGCGTGTTGGCGCTGCTGCAGCAGCTTATTTTGAAGAGTCCAAAGTTGACTTTGTGATCATCGAAGCCAATGAGGCCAATCAAAGCGTGCTCCAGGAGCAAGGATACTGCTATTTGATCGGTGACGCTACCCACGAGGACACTTTAGAATCCGCTGGTATCAAAAAGGCCAGTGGATTGCTGTCCTTGCTGGATGATGATCCGGATAATCTGTTTGTTGTGCTCAGTGCGAGGGAGTTGAACCCCACTTTGCACATCATTTCCAGGGTGGACGAGAGCAGTTCAAGCTCTAAAATAATCAGAGCCGGAGCTGATAAAGTCATATCGCCTTTTGCCAGCGCCGGTATGCGTATAGCCAATGATATCCTCAACGCCACGGGTAAAGGCGATCATCATACCGATCCGCCGGCATATGGCAGATCAAAGGCCATGCATTGGATAGATGTCACTGAAGGTTCCGATATGCTGGGCTGTTCATTACAGCAGGTCACCCGGAGGATGGGTTTTCAGGTGCTGGGTTTGAGGCGCCAGGGCAGCGACCTGCTTATGCCGGATGAGGATACAGTGCTGCAATGTGAGGATCAGATCTTGGTATTGGACGCCATTGGTCAGAGTCGCAACGAGGTCATAAGCGGTACCCCTAAATCCAAGCGCTTGGTCCTGGTGGATGATAACCCTGTGATTCAAAAACTGTATATGCGCCTATTTCAAAAGGCTGGATTTTTGCCACTGGCTGCCGGCAATGGTCAGTCCGGGATGGACCTGATTCTGAGTGAGCGACCCGACGTCGCCGTAATAGACTACCGTTTACCCCTGATGTCCGGGATTGAAGTGTGTCGAAATATACGAAAAAAAATGGACAAAATTACGGTAAAATTGATCCTCTTTACAGTAGACCAACGCGCAGAAACCAGACAGAGGGCTTTGGAAGCTGGTGCCGACGCCGTCGTTGTTAAAAGCCCTGATGCATTAGAGGTCATTCAAACGGTTTGCGAAATAATAAAGGCTTGAGGCTGCAACCCGATGAATAATGAGCGCTCGTTTTATGACGGTAAAACAAGATAGCTGTCCGGATCCTTGACGTAACTTTCAAAGTCCTTTTCATCCAAAAATCGGGTGATGATGGCACTGACCTGATCGGCCGTATCCACCCGATAAACGCCATCGGCATCTCTATCGGCTGCTTTTTTGGCATTGCCAACAATGGCCTGCAGTGCAGCAGCGCTAATTTTCACATTGACATGAATGCTTAATTTGTTGTCGTCGGATGACATTTAGGAAAACCCCTTTAGTTTGTCTCGTGAGGATCCGATATGAGATAGGGAGTGTAAGTTGGAGACATTTTGTGGTTTTTGTTAAGATACGCGTATGATGTTTATGTAGCAAGCGCTTTTTAACGGGTCAAGTCATCTTATGTGCAACCGGTATGTCCTATAGTTGCGAAATGACCATGAATTTGGTAGGAAATAATATCGACAACACTTCAAATCGGCAGCGGCCTGCCGGGAGCACCAGCGCTATAGTAAAATCATCTTGATGGAAGGGATGAGATGGATAAAAACTTGCCCATTCTTGTAGTTGATGATGACATTGTCTCACGCACCGTGGTTGAAAAGCACCTTATAAAAGCTGATTTTTCAGTCGCCACTGCTGCGAACGGCACCGACGCGCTGACCATGTTCGATCATCGCTTTTTTCCTATCGTTTTGACCGATTGGATGATGCCCGGTATCGACGGACCCCAATTATGTCGCCTGATCCGCGAGAAAAAAACCGATGGTTATGTCTTTATCATATTGATCACGGCAAGAGACTCCAAAACCGATATTGTCTCCGGTTTGGAATCGGGTGCTGATGATTACCTGACCAAACCCATCCACCCTGCTGAGTTGGTTGCCCGTATCAACACGGGCATCCGTATTCTTAAGCTGGAACAATCGTTAAAGAAAGCCAATGAAGAGATCCGGTTGCTATCCATTACCGACCCGTTGACCGGTTGTTATAATCGCAGCTACCTAACCGAACGTTTTCCCCAGGAGCTGCGTCGGGCGCTAAGGTATAACCATTCGCTGTCGGTGGTATTGGCTGATATCGATCATTTCAAAAAGGTCAATGATACCCATGGCCATCAAGCTGGTGATGCAGTGCTCAAACGGTTTGCTCAAGCCATCAATGAACAGGTGCGCAAAAAAATTGACTGGGTGGTACGATATGGCGGAGAAGAATTTTTAATCATATTGCCGGAAACCGGATGCGGAGGGGCTCATACCATGGCTGAGCGGTTGCGCTGCGCGGTAAGTGAGTTGGCCATTGAAACAGAAGATAACACGATAACCATCACTTCGAGCTTTGGAGGTGCCTGTGTGCATTTTGCGAACCGGGCCCTGCAAACGGTTTCCATGGAAAAATTGATCAACCACGCTGATGAGCAACTCTATCTATCCAAGAATGAGGGACGCAATCGCGTCAATATTTTAGAAATTATGACCTGAGCACCCTGTCCACGCATTACGCTTGAAAATCAAAGATTTGGGTCGCTGCTAAATTTGCCAAATCATCATCAAGGTGGCCATGGGCCATAGGATCCATGCCGGTCAGGTCCTTAAGGCGCGTAAAGCATTTGCTGATCAGCACAGGATGGGGATGACCTTTGCGAAAAATGCCAAATCGCAGCTTTTTTAGATCCGGTGGATCAATTTTGTTGATGACAGCCTTGGTGACCCAGATTTGACCTTCGCGGGCCATTCGACTCAAGGCCACGGCTGTGCGCTGGGCATCGCCAAAAGCCGCTAAGTTGTCGCCTAATGCAGAGGTCACAATGCCGATGTGCTCATCGGCCCAATGCAATCCCATATTGAGCTCCAAGTCGTGCAGCCAGCCTTTGCGTATTTTCCACTCGCGGCTCAATTCCGTCATTTTGGCTTTCAGCTCTATAGCGCATTCGAGCACCTGCATGGCATGCACCGCCTGTTGGGTATCCGGCAGAAAAAAGACCAAAAAATCACTGCCTGTCAGCTTATGAAAGATACCGCCATGTTTCTCAATACATTGAATAGATTGTCTGTACAGGCGGGTCAACAAGCGGCTGTATTCTTCCGCCAGCATTTCCTTTTGCAGAAGACGGGTATGGTTCAGGTGGGCCGATAGAACATAGAGCGGCGTCGGCGACGAATGTCCATGTTCGCGTAACGACGCAAAGCGCTGTTCGATGTCGCTGAAGCGATGGGCCTGCGCAGATTCGGAACCTGCTTCCGATTTAAAGATAAAGTAGCGACCCTGCTCGAACTGAGTGGCCACCACCCAATAGGAGAGCTGTTGGCCGTTGTTGAGCTTTTGTTGGATGCGCCCGCTGTATAAATAGCGTTCGTCCGAAGGCGGCATCTGCTTGAGCATCTGCTTGAGCATCTCTTGTTGGTCTTCGCCCTGGAGCGGAATGTGCTGCAAAAATTGTTTTTCCGTCAACATATGATAGGCTTGTTGAACGAAAAATTGTGCCCATTTTCGCCAGTTTTCAACCTTATGCTGGAAAAGGACATCCAAAAGCAGATCAAATAGCCCTGGGGCGACATTGCCGTTGTTTATCGGCGCGATACTATGCCATAGTTTTGTCCTGGCCGCTTGGTTTTGCCATGTGATCCGAAGCTTGTCATCGATCAAAAGGGCAGGCTCTTGCAGCTGCATGGGGGATAGTTTGACGATGGGGGCCGCGGCCGCGCCGGAGGCGTCGATGGTGGCAGGAATCTCTGGCGGGTCCTCCTTGCCGGCATTTTGATGGACGGGTTGGGCACGGGTTGCAATTTGATCTAAGGGATGGCCACGTTCGCCAGTCGATTCTGTCATCATCATGAGCTCCTGCATCAGGTCCAATGGTGCTGTCTAACAATATGGATACCAGTTGAATTGAGAAAAGATGCTGCCGTTATAGGCATTAACACTGGCCAACCCGCCGGTGTTTGGCAAATAGCACTTCCCAATTGATGTCGATAAGGAATTGTAATAGCGTCGGACGGTCTATTTCACCATCTTGGTCTTTTTTGTCAAGGAAAAACCGGATTTTATTCCATGGCATTGAATTCAAAGGATTTTACGAATAAGTTATCTCTATGGATGCCTACCAAAACGAACAACTCCTAGCCTTGTCTCAATCGATGGACTATTTAAACGCTTTGTCTGGGACGCAACTTGGCGTGCTAAAGTCTGAGATCGCGCGCTATCTGGAATTTCGAAATCAGGTGGAACAGTTCTTGTCCTCCCATTGCAGTCGTTTTTGTACCCGAAGTTGCTACACCAGTAAGACCAGTGCGTGCTGTAGCAAAAATGGCGTTATCACTTTTTGGGCAGATGTGCTGGTCAATGCCTGTGCTTCGGAAAAATATCAATTGTCGGCGCTATCGGCATCCATCCGGACCCCGACCTTTGACCAAAAATGTATCTTTCTAGATACACAGGGGTGTCGTTGGCAGGTGCGCCCGCTGGTGTGTGCCATGTTTTTGTGTGATCCGGTGCAAGACGAAGTATTGGCCGATAATGTGGAAGTGCAAACACAATGGCGTGCGTTGAATGCTCAGGCCAAATCCTTTCGCTGGCCCGACCGGCCGGTGTTGTTCGACTTGCTCGAACAGCGCTGCATGGCAGCCGGCATCCAATCCCCACTGATGTATCTCAACAACAGCCCCGGACTGTTGCATGTCAAAAAAGAGGCGGGATTGTTATAATAGCAGCGCACCAATTCTCGGCCTCGTCGCTGATCACGTCTCCTATATTCCGTTGACTCGCCCTTTATTGGCTACAGCTAAATCATGCCGATAATTTTCAGGCAGGCCTTTACATCACTGTATTTAGCCGGCCGAGTCCAGCTGTATACTTTCGATGCTTGCATCGCCGGGTGTTTGCTTTTTAATAGATACATTGCCTTAGCAACTTTTTTCCTCAGTTCCGGTGATGCTTTACCGCATGCGGCCAGCGGCCATTCAGGATACAGCCTTGTGCTGTGTACAAATGGAAATCCGTCATTAATCGGGTTGATGATGCTGAATTCATTCATATCGATTTTGCCTTCGGCGGCCATTCGTTCAAGGGTGTCTGATCGAACCGTACCTACATCGACCTTTCCTTGTTTCACAGCCATGACAACATTATCGTGGGTTTTGCCTTCCAGATACGCCTTGCAGTCTTTTTTTGGATCGATATGGTTTTCAAGCAGCAGTCTCCACGCCATTTGGGCTCCTCCGAACGAACTGTATTTTACGCACATATACCTCGATCCTTTAATATCTTCCAATTCCTTTATTCTGCTGCCCTTTCTGGTAAATATCACGCCACCGAATCGGTCCAGGGCGATAATGCTTTTACGGTTGGACATTGTGACGATGGCCCTCAGTCCGTATTTTTCCTCAAATCGAGCATAGAATGCCGAATTGGCCAATAAAAAATCTATTTTCGAGCTTTTAAGCGAAGGTTCGATTTCAGTAAACTTCAGAGGAAGAATTTGAATATCTTGATTCAATCGCTTTGACAGGTATTCAGCCGTGGGCCCCCATTGTTGAATTGCTTTTGCCGCACCGCGTTTGGCCAGAATACCGATATAGATGGTAGGTTCAGCCGCAGCAGTTTGAATGAAACCTAGTAAAAAGAATACAATCCAAATCAGTTTGGTGAATTTTTTTAAATCTGCCATGATTGATGATCCTTTTTAGTTATGGTTATAGGGGGAATTTTTTTCAATATATGATAACTTTGAATCTGTGGCAAGCACCAACTCTTTTGTCGATTAACTCTCCTGCTAATTTGTAGATTCTTGCAGGATAACAAGAGAATACGCCAGCATAATACAGGCAATGCATAGACATACTATCGGCATTGCCGAACAACCTTGTTTATCAATATTCGAATCTCTCATAAATCTATCGGTCACGAGTTACCTTACCTTTAATAGCGAATGACAAAATATGGTTGATGCTACGACGATTAGAAAAACAGCCGGAAAAAGGCCACCCATGCGACATGGGACAGGTCTATTATAAAAGCCGCCATGATGACCGGTACAAAGGCGTTGGCCGTACCGAACAAGATGGCCCCGCTGGTTTTGGCCAACATCAAAAGTTTTAAAGGAATAGGTGCCAGCAGAAGTCGTTCAAAAGAGTGGTTCTTCTTTTCAGAAGATATCCAGTAGCGTCTGCCCGCAGACATCGATCCGGCCCTTGGCAACAACACCCAGATCAACCAGTTGATCATCAACCTTTGCGGCAATGCCGCCGACGCCATGCTGCCCGCGGGGGGCCGGCTCACCCTTGAAATGGACAACATCACGCTGGATGAAGCCGGGGCGCGCTCTCATCATGGCCTGAAGCCCGGAGCGCATGTCAAACTCGTGAATGAAAGCATCCTTTTTGTGGATGACGAGGCATCCATTGTAAAGTTGTCTCAATTCATGCTTAATAAGCTGGGTTATCGCGTCACCAGCACGACTGACCCTCGGCAGGCCCTTTAAATGGTGCAGGGCGATCCAACGGCTTTTGACCTGATGCTCACCGACATGGCCATGCCCCAGTTCAATTTTTAATGACACCATAGCGTCATCGGGAGGAATACCATGCGGAAACAGCAGTTCCTTTTAGCACAATTCCTCCGGTAGTTGGCATTTCGACTGTCAATCTGCTTGGACGCCCCATGGCTTCCCCTTGTCGGATGAAAATGGTGGCGGGCGAGACAATGAGTTTGGCTTCGCGAAGGTACCCTCCAAGGGCTGCTGCTGCAGCGCCTGTGGCAGGGTCTTCCACAATCCCACCTACTGGAAAAGGATTGCTAGAATGAAACAGATTCTGACTTTCTCGCCAAACCAATTGTAATGTGGTAAGTCCTTCTCGAAGCATAATGGCTTTCAGGCTTTCAAAGTCATATTTTAACTTAGCCAATTTTTGCGGATCATTGATGGCCAATACCAGATGCCATGCTCCAGCGTAAGCTTTGGCGGGAGGGATTGAGTGATCTAAATCGCCGGATTCCCAACCAAGCGCAGAAACGGCTTCGTTAACAAGAGGGTTGGCAGCATTTGTGAACATTGGTTCCACAGAAGTCAACGATGCTTCACGTACCCCACTTTTGGACAGAACGGTAACCGGGACCTCCCCGACAGCAGTTGCCAACCTATATGGGCCATCCCCTTCGGTCTCGCCAAGTACCACCCCCGCTGCAATGGTAGCGTGACCACAAAACGGCACTTCCATCTCAGGACTTGTAGTATCGAATCGTTCGAGTCTGCCCGCTTGTTGGCGCCACAAAGGCAGTTTCTGAGTAACCAATTTCAGCGGCAATTCGCTGCATAGCATCAACAGGAGGCAATGTTTCCCCAACCCAAACACCAGCGGGATTACCCCCCTTGGGGTTGTCCGTAAAAGCAGATCTACGATAGAGTGTTCCAGAATCCATCACGCCTCCTTATTGAGCCGCCCAGCGCTGTGTTTTACCCGCTGCAAAGCCAGTAAGACCAACCCCAATAAGCAGTAGGGTATTACCTTGTTTTCTTTGGATTTTCAACTCGGCACTGCGATTTAAAAGACGGTGGATTTAAGCGTTTGGCTTGTACGCAACCGCATCAATCTTGACCGTAGCGCCAAGTGCTAATTCGGCTCCACCAACCGTGATGCGTGCGGGTGGATCACCGCCCATCAGTTCAAGATAGGCCTGGTTCATTTCTGGAAAAGTCTCTATATCTGCTATAAAAACAATAACTTTAACAAGATCCGACAGGGAGGCTCCGCACTCCTTTAGTTTAGAATGCGGCCAATATTCTGAAGGGCCTGAGCGGTTTCCGGCCCGGTGCCACCCTCTACAAGCTCCATTGCGTCTGATTTTGTTCCCAGTGTACCAGAAACATAAATAAAATCCCCCACAATGACTGCATGGCAAAAGGCAGGGAGACGACCAAGACCGGATACGTTTACTTTTTTTGTCTTCATTATGAATATCCTAAATTAAGGCCTTTTTCATGCCGCTTTAAATGCCTTGATCAGGTTCGGTGTCATTATCGCCTCATAGCCGATCAGGTTGGCCACCACTTCCTTTTGTGGGTCCAGGAAAGTAAAGTCACAGACCAGTTTATGTGTGGTGGCCTTTTGAACCTCCAATACCGCTGAGACCCCGGCTGAAGGAAATCGACGGCAATATTGACGGTAATGCGCGGCATAGCTGGGCAAACAGACCTGTCCCATTTGATCAAAGCACCACACAATGGCCATCTGAAATGCGCTGTCCAATACCAATGGATCGGCAAGCCAGCTGCTGCGCAGAGGCTCATGCATCCACTTCGCCGGTGGTGGTGCAGCAGCGATGCGGGCGCTGATCCCATGATCTGAAATGGCGATAATTTCCCGAATACCGCGAAGGTCGTCGCCGTGAAACAATACCTGGCTATAGATTTCATCCAACGAACGCGGCGCATGGGTGCTTTTAAAGTGACCGTTCTCCTGGAACTTCGGGGGGATCGGCAAACTTTCCGTTAAAATCGCCTTTGCGCTGGAGTGCACCATGGACCGTTTTTCGGCAATGCCATTGCGTATTTCAACATCGACTTCAAACAGTGCGCCTTTTTGCTGCGCTTTACCGGCCATCATCTGCACCATCTTTTTCGGACTGTCCAATGCGATACCATTGAGCAGTCTCAAATGGTCAATGCCATGCAGGGTCAAGCCTGGATTGGCATGCAGGGCGCTGTGGGCCAACCACTCGGTGATCAAGGCCAAGGGTACCACGGGCCGGCCGTCGATTTGATGAGAGTTGAGTACGGGATAATATTTAAGATCAATTTCACGGTTACAGGTCAGTGCCATTTCAGCCGCATCCGAACCGGCTGCAACGGTTGTGGCCGGAACTTTCGCATCACCGTGCAAGGCAGCACCAATTACAACTTCAACGGGGCCGCTTCTGGGCTGTGCCATTTCAGACACCATTGCCCGGGCGCCCTCGTTTAAGGGGATCAACCCAACACCACGAGCTCTAAAGGTCTTTTTTAAGCTGGGTGTCACCATCCCGCCGTCCCATGGGCCCCAGTTGATCGCAAGCACCTTGCAATTGGGTTTGAGCTGTGCCTGTTGAACGGCCATTTTGTTCAGCGCTTCATTGGCCATGGCGTAGTCGACCTGACCATAGTTGCCCATGCGGGCGCTGACCGATGAAAAAAGCACCAAGTAGCGCAGTCGATCCGATGGGGTGGCTTCCAGCAAGGTTGCCAAGCCCTGAACTTTGGTGTCGTACACGTTTTGAAATTGGGCCATGCCCTTGTCTACGATAAGACGATCATCCACTATGCCGGCACCATGAATCACGCCGCGGATAGACCCCATCTCTTTGCGGATCACATCCAGACATGTGCCGGTTGCTGAAGGATTGCGTATGTCCACTGAAAAATAGCGGACCGCGATGCCCATCCGGGACAATCTATCCAGGGTGGCCTGTATCTCCCGATGGGTCTGATACTGCTTGTAAACGGCCTCGACCTGCTTGGGGGTCGTGTTTTTCCCTTCAAAAAGATGGTGCATAATGGCCTGCTTCATCTTGCCGGCATCCTCCAACCCGGCAAGCCATTGGGGTTCCGGTTGGGGTTCGGGTGAACGCCCCAGCAAGGCCAAAGTGCATTGGGTCTGACGGGCCAAAGCCTCTGCCGCAACTGCGGTAACACCTCGCGCGCCGCCGGTCACTACTACGACGTCATTTGAATGCAACGCGATCTTGGGTTCCAACGGGTTCAGATGCGCGGTGTGCAATCGCAATCCCACGCGCTGCGCCGGACGCAGGCCGATCTCTATGCCTGTTTCAGGATCCGGCGCCATCACTTCATTGACCACCGCTTGTGAGACGGCTTGGGTCTCAGCCCATTGGGGATCGATGTCCAATGCACGGCAATGGATAGCGGGCCATTCCAGAGCGGCCGTTTTGGCCAGACCGGCCAAAGCGCCCTGTTCAGGTGTGGAAAAGGTTCGGCCGCTGAATCCGAAAGCCCCGTCGATGAAACTTACCGTGAAAAGTCCTGCCATGCCCTGACCGGCGGCATGCTGCAAAAGAGGAGCGGCGGCTTGGGTCCATTTGAAAGCCCCATGCGCGGAAATCGGTGCGATTAAAATCAAAGCGCAGAGCTTTTCCGTTGACATGATCTCTTCACTATGGGTCAATACTTTTGCCCGCAGACCCGCTTGCGCAAAAGCGTTTACCAGCGCGGTCCCAAAAGGTTCGGGCCCGCCCACCAGACCGAATATGCATTCAGCGGGCCACGTGTGCACCGCACTTGACGGATCAGCCAAAGGAACGATTTCTATCATCCGGCGCTCAATGGGGTCCGGGACTGCTGCCGGTATTTCAGGGATAGGCGTATCACTGGCGCTATGCTGCACCGCACTGACGGCGCTGCTGCTGTCGGTGGATAGGTATTCGCAAATTTGCCCGAGGGTTTTGAGCGTGCCCATCATGTCCGGGGTGACCTTGGGAAGGTCCGGCATCTTTTCTTCCAAGGCCGATAAAATCTCCACGCGCTTGATGGAGTCGATGCCCAGATCGGCTTCGATGTCCATTTCAAGTCCCAGCATCTCCTGCGGGTAGCCGGTCAGTTCGCTGACGATGCCCATCAAGGTCTGCTGCACACCGGCTTGCATGTCAGCGACAGCAGGCGCTATCGATTCAGTTTCGGCGGACGGTGACGGCGCAGATGCGCTGCCGCTGTCGGTGGAGAGGTATGCGCAAATTTGTCCGAGGGTTTTAAGCGTTCCCATCATGTCCGGGGTGACCTTGGGAAGATCCGGCATCTTTTCTTCC
>JBNLFN010000152.1:0-37011 GCA_050305555.1 Desulfobacteraceae bacterium
GGGGAACACCAGACGCTATCGCGCTTCCCTGTCCAACCAATCCGGAAAAATTCGATCCCGCCAAATATCGATCTGTTTTTGGGCCCAGCTGATAATCAGCATAATCAATGGGCTGGTAATAAAAGCCCATACCAATTGCAGCATAACCGTCTTGGTAGTATCCGCCGGAATAATGGCGGCTGGGGCCAATAACAGCATATAGCATAACAGAATGATAATTTCGAAAGCGACCCCACCGGCCACAGCGGTAGCAAACAGGACCAGATTGCCCGCCTGCAGAAACTGCCCTAACCAACGCATCCCCACGAAAAGCCAGATGTAAGTCGTAAAATAAAGCCCCATGGGCCCGCCACAGAGACTGTCCATAATAAGGCCGAAAAACAAAACAATGGGCAGACCCTCTCGAAGGGGACGAAACAGGCTCAGATAAATGATGATGGGGATCAATAGATCATAAAACTTTTCTAAAAAGGGTATACCCGGAATTAAGGTTGTTTTAATAACCACCAAGAAAAGAGACACTAAAATGTAAAACAATATCGTCATGGTTGATTGACTTGCTCTGCCATAGAAACGATTAATACCTCTTCCAGCCGTTCAAAATCGACGTAGGGTGTTACCGTGACTTCCTGAAAAATCCCGGCTTGGCGTTTTACAATGGTGGCCACTTTACCCACCGGCAATCCTTTGGGAAAGACGCCGTCCATACCCGACGAGACAACACGATCCCCCACCACCACATTGTGTTTGCGCAGCACATAATCAAACAGACAAAAACTTGTAGTACCGCCTTTGATAATACCGCGGGCCCGGCTCTCTTGAACCACAGCATCCACGGCACTGTTGGGATCGGTAATTAACATCACCTTGGCATATCTACCGGTCACTTCTATGACCAACCCCACAATGCCTTGGGGATTGATGACCGGCCACCCCCTGTTGATGCCATCATCAAGCCCTTTGTTCACTGTAATGGTCTGAAACCACGGCGAAGGGTCCTTGCCCACGACCTGCGCGGCAATCATTGGCTGCTGCATCTGCTGAGTCACGGCAAGCAACCGACTGAGACGCTCGTTGGCGAGAAATGCCTCCTGGCATTGATTGTTCAGTGAGCGGGCTTGCCACAATTCTTTTTGCAAACGATCATTTTCTTCAGCCACAGAGACAAGGAAGAAATAATGGTCCCAAATATCATGAAAAAAACGGGTGGTGTGAACAATCACATTCTGGAAGGGGGCGACCAAAGCAATGGCAAAACGGCCAGGTCCATAAGCAGGATACGGTCGACGGCTGCCTAAAGATAGTATCAGCACGCTCAATGTCACAAGGATGATCAAGCCGACGATGACCGTCGTTTTTCTAGAAAACATAAAATCAGTAAATCACCACTTGCTTTAGGATTTCAATACTGTCCAGCGCCCTGCCGGACCCCAATGCCACCGTAGACAACGGATCATCCGTTACCGTGATGGGCAGTCCGCTCTCTTCTCGCAGGAGCCGATCGAAATTTTTCAACAGAGCACCGCCCCCAGTGAGCACAATGCCCCGGTCGACAATATCGGCTGCCAGTTCGGGAGGAGTTTGTTCCAAAGCGATTTTGACAGTCTCGACGATGGCATCAATCTGCTCGGTGATGGCAACTCGCACCTCTTCACTGTCGATGGCCAATATTTTGGGGATCCCGGAGACCAAATCACGCCCCTTGACTTCAATCGTCTCAACTTTGTCCGGATCCGGATAAGCATTGCCCACAGTGGTCTTGATCATCTCGGCCGAGCGCTCTCCAATCAGCAAATTATATTTGCGCTTGATATATTGAATGATCGCCTCGTCCATCTTGTCGCCTGCGACGCGCAGCGAGCGGCTATAAACCACTCCGGCCAAAGAGATGACGGCCACTTCCGTGGTGCCACCGCCGATATCCACCACCATATTACAGGTCGGTTCCGTGATGGGCAGGTCAGCGCCAATGGCGGCTGCCATAGGCTCTTCTATCAGAAAAACCTCTCGCGCACCTGCAGATTCAGCGGATTCTCTAACCGCTCGTTTTTCTACTTGGGTGATCCCGGAAGGCACGGCGATGATCACCCGCGGACGTACCAGTGAACGACGATTGTGCACGGCCCGAATAAAGTGCTTCAGCATGGCTTCGGTCACTTCAAAATCAGCAATGACACCGTCGCGCATGGGACGGATGGCAATGATATTGCCCGGGGTGCGGCCCAGCATATTTTTGGCTTCGGCACCTACGGCCAGCACGCGGTTGCGGGCTCTATTGTCAGTGCGCACCGCCACTACGGATGGTTCACTCAACACAATACCTTTGCCTTTAACATATACCAGGGTATTGGCCGTTCCCAAATCTATGGCCAGATCGCTGGAAAAAAATCCCAATATTGAATCCAAGAAAAAATTCATCGGCACACTCTCTATACCTTAAAATAAGTTATCTAACCTGAAAGGAGGTCTTGCCTTCAAATCGACCACCATGTTGCTAGGGTCATTGGAGCGCATGATACATGCCACAACTTATCTTGGCTAACAGAAACAGGTAGCAATTTCAAGATTAAATTACGGAAATTGCGTCAAAAAACGTATGCCCCATTACTGTTGAAAATGGTGGGCGGGCACTTTTGATATCGGACTGAACAATTAATAATCGTCATCGTTTTTTTAGGATGCCGCTAAGGTGGCTTACCCTTTTTAGGACAATATGGCCTGCGTTTCCCGTGCATTTTTCCCTTTATGATATGACACCCAACGCCTCCATGATCGCATCGTGCAGTGCCGGCCGAAAAGGTTTGATCGATGGATTGAAGCGCGAGGGGTGCACACGGTTGGTCAGCATAATCACCACCACCTGCTTATGCCGGTGGGCCCAAAATGAGGTGCCTGAAAATCCCAAATGGCCCACACTATCGGCAGGGAAGTAGCGTCCAGCGCTGGAGCCTTGATCCGAAGGCATATCAAAGCCCAAGGCATAGCGGAGCGAGCCCTGGCGCTGAAAAAAAGTATGGACCACCGCAGGACTAATAATTCCCTGACCGGTGTTTCCTTGATCCAGCCGCAGTAAAGTTTGCAGCGTATTAAAAACGGCCATCGCAGTGCCAAACAATCCGGCATGCCCGGCCACCCCTCCCATGGTGTAAGCATTGTCATCATGGACTTGACCACATAACAGCCGGTTTCGCCAGGGGCATAATTCGGTAGCAGCAAAATCACCGTGTGCAAATCGCTCACCGCCCGGTGTCATAAAAAACAGCGGGTTAATTTTCAAAGGGAGATAGATCTGTTCATGGACAAACTGATTCAAAGGCCGGCCGCTGATCTTCTCGATTAATATCTGCAAGATCATAAATCCCAAGTCGCTGTATTGCGCTTTTTGACCTGGCGTAAATTGTAAAGCCTCCGCACACAACCAACGCTTTAGCGCTAAAGGACGTTCAGCGGATTTGAGATTTTGCAAACGCATGTAATAGGGTTGCCAGGGCGGGAATCCCGAACTATGCCCCAACAAGTGGCGTGGGGTAATTTGCTTCTTGTCGTTTCCCCAAAAGCCGGGCCATGTCTCTATCACCGGATGGTCCAACGCCATTCTTCCTTCGTGAACCAGCAGCATACAAGCCATAGCGGTGGCCAGTGGTTTGGTCAAAGAGGCCAGATCGAAGCACGTCTCACAGGTCATGGGTCGCGCGCTGAACAGATCTGCCATGCCGTAAGCTTTATGAAACAACACCTTGCCGTCGACGCCCGCCAAAAGAACAGCACCTGGAAAAATCCTTTGATTCAAACCCTGGTGCATCAGGGCATCGATGCGGGCCGCACCTTCAGGGTCCATCTTTTGGGTGGGTGGCAAGGGGTTGTTATCCGGCAAAGACCTTCTCCATATAGACCAACTCTACCTTGGACGCATCAAGGCGAGCACCAATCCCCAAAGGTATGGGCAAATTCCGTTCTCCATGCCCCACAGGTGCCCTTGTGACAATGGGAATGGATGCAGAAACAAAGTGGGCCTGCACCAAGGCCTCGATTTGTTCGCGCGTGCCGCAGTTGTCAAAGGTACCCAGTATCAAACCGGCCAAACCGTCGAAAGCACCGGCCAGTTTCATTTGTGTGAGCATACGATCAATACGGTATAGTGGTTCACCGGTGTCCTCTAACAATAAGATAGCGCCTTTGAAATCCCCGGCAAAAGGGGTGCCGACCATATGGCACAAGGTGCTCAAATTGCCACCTTTGAGGATCCCTTCGGCACGCCCCCCCTGCAGGCACCGCGCCCCAGTCAAATCGAGATGGCCGGGGCTTTGACCCGTCAGCAAATCGGAAAAAGCCTGGCGGGTGATGCCATCGCTGCGTGCCAAGCTAGTGACCATGGGGCCATGGATGGAGACCCATCCCACTTTTTCCTGCAACACCGCGTGCAGCGCGGTAATATCGCTAAAGCCGATAAAAGCTTTGGTTTGCTTCAAGAACAGATCATAATCCAAATCCGCAAGAATCCTCAGAGAGCCAAAACCGCCCCGGGCACATATAATGCCGTGGACCTCTTTATCCGTTAGCATGGCATGGATCTGGGCAAGACGCTGTGCATCCGAGCCGGCCAAATACCCCTGACGCTCGAAAATCCCATCCGCCAATTTAGTGGCAAATCCCATCGTGTTCAACTCAGTGATGCCCTGATCAAAAGCATCGCCGTCAAACGGACTGGCCGGCGCGATAATGCCAAGGGTATCACCAAGTTTTAGCAGAAACGGTTTCTTAACTGCATGCAGGGCCATGGAGTGGTCTTTCTTGTAATCGTTCGATTTGGATCTGTCTGAGGTTGTTTAAAAGCAGCACCTCAAAAGAACATTATCAATAACATCTTAATAAGTTACAGGCTTGGTTCAGGCAACCCTTTTTTATGATTTCATTAAAACCACCGGGTACCGACAAAGGGAGCCCGTTCCGGCCACTATGAACTGCAGCAGCCCCGCTTTTGACATGGTCTCTGCGCTTGCCCAACCGCTAATAAAAGAGAGGGCATGCGCTACTTCCTTGGACATATTATCAATTTCACAACAGCTGCAGCATACCAGCTTGACTTTTAGAAAGGGGCAAGCTAAATTTTTGCAATGATAACGACATGTAAAATAGACGATCTAACAATCGGCAACGGCGCAGCCCTGGTCCTGATCGCCGGCCCTTGTGTCATTGAAAATGCTGACACCACACTCGAGATCGCCTCCTTTCTGAAAGCCTTGGCCCATGAGCTGGACCTGCCTTTTATCTTCAAGGCCTCCTTTGATAAAGCCAATCGCACCTCGATTCACTCCTTTCGCGGTCCAGGATTATCAGAAGGATTACGTATCCTCGCCCGCGTAAAAAAGGATCTGGGTGTTAAAGTGCTTTCGGATGTCCACGAATCTGCCCAAATGTCGCCTGCTGCAGAAATACTCGATGTCATTCAAGTGCCCGCTTTTTTATGTCGTCAGACCGATTTTCTTTTGGCCGCCGCACGAACCGGCAAACCCATCAACATCAAAAAGGGTCAGTTCATGGCGCCTTGGGATATGGCGCCTGTGGTGGAAAAAATCCAATCTGCAGGCAATGCCAACATCCTGCTCACCGAACGCGGCGCCATGTTCGGCTATAACAACCTGGTGGTTGATTTCAGAGGTATTCCTATCATGCAAACCACCGCCGGCCCAGTGATATTTGATGCCACCCACAGTGTGCAACTTCCCGGGGGACAAGGGCAAAGCTCGGGCGGTCAACGTGAATATGCACCATTGTTGGCCAAAGCCGCCATAGCAGCGGGTGCAGATGGTGTTTTTCTGGAAGTCCATCCCGAACCCGACAGTGCGCTGTGCGATGGTCCCAACTCCCTGCCTTTGCAGGACCTGCGCTGTTTGTTAAGCCAACTCAAAGCCATTCACCAAGCCACGCATATCGGAGCATGAGCCAACATGAGCAGCGATCGTCTTAAACAAATCGAGATGGTGCTTTTGGATGTAGATGGTGTCCTAACCGCCGGAGAGATTATCTACAGCGACTCCGGCGACCAAATTAAAGTGTTCAATGTAAAAGACGGCATCGGCATTCGCTTGCTCAAAGCTGCCGGCTTGGAGGTGGGCATCATCACGGGACGCCGGAGCAAAGCGCTACAACACCGCTGCCAAAATTTAGGCATCGAGTTGGTATTTGACGGTGTCAGTGATAAAACCAAAGCACTCGCACAGGCGACCCAATGTACGGGAATAGCACCTGCCGCCATAGCTTATATCGGCGACGATCTGCCCGATTTGCCCGTAATGAATGCCGTAGCGCTGGCAGTGGCAGTTGCCGATGCCCATGAATCGGTCAAAGCGTGCGCCCATCTGATCACCAGCGCGCCAGGAGGCCATGGGGCGGTACGAGAAGTCAGCGAAGCCATCCTAAAAGCCCAAGGGCTGTGGGATGATTTAATCAAGAGGCTCTTCGATGTCTGATCGTACCACCATGATCAAGCGGCTGCTCAGCCTAACCATGATCATTTCTGTGGGCTTGTTGGGGTGGGTTTTTTTTCGGTTTAAGGGCCAAAAAGGAGCCCTTACCCTGCCCTCGGTGGAAAAAGCCGCCCAAGCCGTCATGTCTCTTTCGCAGGTGAACCAAACCGCAACCAAAGATGGTGCGGTGCAGTGGAAATTAAAAGCAAGCTCAGCAGAACTTGAAACGGGAAGCGGCAAAATGGTTCTGCAGAACCCTCAAGTTGATTTTTTTTTGGACGATGGCAGCCGCGTCAATTTACACGCCAGCAAGGGTGTCTTGAACACCAAAAATAACGATATCGAAGTGCACGGTAATGTACAGGTGGTGAACAGCCGATATACGCTTAAAACTGAATCGATGGCTTATCTGCACCAGCGTCGCCTTCTGGAAGCCAAAACACCTGTTCACATCATCGGTAAACAATTTGACTTAAAATCAGCCGCCATGACCTATGATTTAGACGCCGACCAGGCCATTTTCGATGGGGATGTCAAGGGGACGATTCATGAAAAACCCGCCAGCTATTAACCTATTAAATATTCGGGTATTCACCGTGTGGGTGCTTCTGACCGCATGCTTCGCCCTTTTTCCGGCCCATCCATCCTTATGCATCGAGCAGGAGATGACGGCAATATCGACGCCGATCCAAATCACAGCCGATCGATTGGTGGCGGACACCCAGTCCGACACAGCCCAATTTAGCGGCAATGTGACGGCTGTCCAAGGCGAAACAGAGATAAAGGCCGATCAATTGACCGTGTATTATCAATCCAAAAATCAAAGCGAAACGCCACCTGAAAAAGGGACCACCGAAATCCAGCGCATCACCGCCCGGGGCCATGTGCGAATCACATTTGACAATAGACTTGCTGTGAGTGAGCAAGCCGTTTATATTACAAGTGAACGCAAGCTGATCCTGGAAGGGCCGGGATCAAAGATCATCAGCGGTCGAGATGAAATCGTCGGCAGCAAAATTACTTACTATCGCAATGACGGCCGCGTTACCATGGAAGGAGATGGTCGGAACCGCGTCAAAGCAGTTCTTCACTCTGACCAAAAAGGCTTGAATTGATATTTTTCAACAGGTATAATAATCTGCTTGAAAAATGCATGTGGATTCCCTAAAGACAATGGCAGTCTTGGAAACTCAAAACTTGGTCAAAAGCTACCGCGGCAGAAAAGTGGTCAATGATGTCTCCTTGTCTGTATCCTCAGGTCAGGTGATTGGCTTGCTCGGCCCCAATGGTGCGGGGAAAACAACAACATTCTACATGGCCGTTGGTATGATCAAACCCAATGCCGGCCGGGTCGCATTGAATGGTGAAGAGATCACCGACTGCCCCATGTACGTGCGGGCTCGCAAAGGAATCGGTTACTTACCGCAGGAGGCCTCTATCTTTCGCAAGCTAACCGTGCTACAAAATGTATTGGCGATATTGGAAACGATGCCCATTGCCAAGGAGGAACAAAAATCACGTGCTGAAGCACTGCTGGATGAGCTGGGCATAAAACACTTAATGCATCAACGCGCCAGCGTGCTTTCAGGAGGCGAACGCCGCCGCTTGGAAATTAGCCGGGCTTTGGCCACCAATCCAACTTTTATCTTGCTGGATGAACCTTTTGCCGGTATTGATCCTTTGGCCGTGGCCGATATAAAAAAAATCATCGCCCACTTAAAGCAGCGCCACATTGGTATATTGATTTCTGACCACAATGTGCGCGAAACCTTAGAAGCTTGTGATCAGGCGTTCATACTGGCTGACGGTGAAGTAATTGAATCCGGGTCACCGGAAGCCATCGCGAATAGTAAAATTGCGCGCCGAATCTATTTAGGGGACGAATTTAGGTTATAATATGGCCATTGAATTACGACAACAACTCAAGCTGACCCAGCAGCTCATCATGACCCCCCAGCTGCAGATGGCGATCAAGCTGCTTCAATTGTCGCGACTGGAGTTAATGGATGCCATCCAGCACGAATTGGAAGAAAATCCGACGCTTGAGGAATCCCAGGACACTACGCCCAAAGAACAATTGGAAGAAGCAACGCCCCCGTCTGTAGAAAAAACCAAAGAAGTCACCATTGATGAGAAGCTCTCCGGCGATATTGACTGGAACAACTATATCGACGAGTACAATGCACCTGGACGCATTCGCTTTGAGACCGAAGACCGTGAAGCACCACAGTATGAAGCTTTTATCTCCCATAAAAAATCATTAAGTGATCACTTGCTCTGGCAATTACTGATGGCCCAACCCTCTACCGAAGAAAAGAATATCGGCAGTCTGATCATTGGCAACTTAAACCGTGACGGTTATTTGCAAACAAACGTCGAAGAACTTGCTCAACAAGCCGAGGTCACTGTCGAAGATATCGAAGAAGTTCTCTTTTTGATGCAGTCCCTTGATCCCATCGGTGTGTGTGCACGTGATTTAAAGGAGTGCTTGTTGCTTCAAGCACATAATTTGGGATTAAAAAACACCCTGGTCACTCGAATCATCAGCGACCACATTAACCACTTGGAAAACAAGAACTACAAGGCCATCTGCCGGGCGCTAAAAGTCACCATAGACGAGGTCATTGCAGCGGTCAATATCATCACTTGCATGGAACCCAAGCCCGGGCGGCTGTTCAGCGAAGAAGAACCTCAGTACATTACACCGGACATCTATGTATACAAAACCGAGGATGACTTTGTGGTGGTGGTCAATGATGATGGCCTTCCCAAACTCCGGGTCAACGCTTTTTACAAGCAAGCCATTACAAAAGGAGCTGATGTCAGCGGTAACGCGAAGGATTATATCCAGGACAAGTTAAGATCAGCGGCCTGGTTGATCCGCAGTATTCATCAACGCCAGAAAACCATTTATAAGGTTATGAAAAGTATCCTAAAATTTCAACGGGACTTTTTTGATGAGGGCATTACGCATCTCAAACCTATGGTGTTACGGGATGTGGCGGAAGATATCGGTATGCATGAATCTACCATCAGTCGGGTAACCACTAACAAATACGCTTATACACCCCAAGGCATTTTTGAATTAAAATACTTCTTTAACAGCTCGATCAACCGGGTCCATGGTGATGCCATTGCCTCGGCAAGCGTCCAGGCCAAAATCAAACGTCTGATCGATAGCGAAGATCCAAAGAAGCCATATAGTGACAGCAAAATGGCAGAGATGTTGAAAGCGGAAAATATTGATATTGCCCGTCGAACAGTGGCCAAATATCGTGAAATGATGGGGGTGTTGCCCTCTAACAAACGCAAACGCTACATTTAAAGAATCACAGAAATTGATTCCCGTTGATCCACAATTAGGTTATAATCGTTTTGTTCGATGATCAACCAACTAAACATGTTTGAGGACCCTCAAACAAGGAGACGATGCCTATGCAAACATCTGTAACATTTAAGAATATCGATCCTTCGGACCACTTAAAATCCTATGTTAGCGATAAGCTCAACCGTTTAGATAAATACCTGTACAATCCCGCGGAAGCCAATGTGGTGCTCTCGGTTGAAAAATTCAGACACATCGCCGAAATCAATATCAGCGGCGACCGGCTCAACGTCAATGGCAAGGAAGAGACCGAAGATATGTATTCGGCGATTGACATCACGCTGGATAAACTCGAGAAGCAAATTAAAAAAAATAAGGACAAATTTCATGACCGCCGTTCAGGAAAGGGCAAATCCAAGTCCAATCCCGATATGTCAGCCATGCCCCCATCGACAACCATGGATGAAGACGTTGAAAAACAAGTCATGGTTAAGCCCATTGAGTATAAACCCATGCATGTGGATGAAGCCATCATGCAGATGGATCTGATGAATGGCAATTTTTTGGTTTTTACCAACGCCCGATCCGAAAAAGTCAACGTCATTTACCGACGCAAAGACGGCCACTACGGATTAATTCAACCCAGCCCCTAAGGGGACGCCGCCACCGCCAGCTGAAATGACAACTGAGAGCAAACGATGAAAATTCTTGAATCACTGAACGCACAAGCGATCAATGTTGATCTGAAAGCAAAAGACAAAAAAGGCGTATTGGATGAACTGGTGGCCTTGGTCGCACAGGAAGCCGGTGCCAGCCAGGAAGAGTTGGTCAAGGTCCTGATGGAACGCGAGCGACTGGGCAGCACGGGTATTGGTGGCGGCATCGGTATTCCGCACGGTAAATTCAAAGACCTCAAGTCGCTGGTTCTGGGTTTTGGGTTGAACCGCAACGGCGTCGACTTCGAATCCATGGACGGTCGCCCAACCCATATTTTCTTCCTTTTGCTGACCCCTGAAAATTCAGCCGGGGTGCATTTAAAACTCCTGGCCCGTATTTCCAGACTCCTAAAAGATGAAGACTTTAAAGCCCAGCTAATGGGAGCAGAATCCTCTGCAGATATCATTGCAACAATCGAAGACAGAGACGAAGAATTTTAATCCATTGTGAAACAACGAAGCGTGATCATCATTACGGGATGCTCAGGTTCCGGCAAAAGCACCGCCTTGGCAGCTTTTGAAGATGCCGGTTTTTATTGTGTCGACAATATGCCGGTTTCATTGGTCACCTCGCTTTTAGAGGAGCACAAGGCCGGCAATCTAAACATTGCCGGCTGGGCGTTTTGCATGGATTTGCGGGATCCGCACTTCCTATCCGGAAATGAAGGCTTACGCAAAGAGTTAAAAAAACTCGGCTATCCAACCACCATCGTCTTTTTGGATGCTGACGAAAAAATTCTGCTGCGCCGTTACAGTCAAACCCGCCGGCACCACCCACTGGCACAGAGCGGCAGCCTGACCGAGGCGATTCAGTCAGAAAAACGATTACTTAAACCACTGCAGAATCAAGCTGAGCATGCGCTGGATACAACCCACTATAGCGTGCATGAGCTCAAATTTACCATTCTGAATATTGCCCAGAAAAACACAGCCATTACCGGCATGTCCATCAATGTGGTCTCGTTTGGATTCAAACATGGCACACCTTCTGATGCCGACATGATCATAGATGTACGCTTTTTAGCCAACCCCTATTTTGTGCCCGAATTAAAAGCCAAAGACGGCGAAACCGAAGCGGTTCGCCAATTTGTAATGACCAATCCAACCACCGGCCAATTTCTGGACAAGTACATTTCACTATTGGACTATTTGATACCCTTGTATGAAAAAGAGGGTAAAGCCTACCTGACCATCGCCATTGGTTGCACCGGCGGCAGACATCGATCGGTGGTGATCGCCCAACAAGTTTACGACCACATCCTTGGCATGCGTTCTACGGTTCGCCTCATCCATCGGGATATCCAATTTGTCTGACAACGGATGGCATTCCAGGGCCAAGAAAAGCGCACTTGACGATTGTCTTTTTTTATGGCTTAACCCCCATGTCGCATAAGCGAGCATATTTTCCAGCATAATCCTAACCTGCCGAATATAATATAAAGGATTAATTTACAGAATGATTGGTATATTGATTGTCAGTCACCGCCAACTGGGTGATGCCCTTATCGATTGCGTCGAGTTCATTCTGGGTGAAAAACCCGAAGCGCTGGAAGCGATCTCCATCGATTTAAGGGAGAACGCCGAGGACCTGAGAAAAAAAATTGAAGCGGGCATCAAGCAAGTCGGCACCCCGGGCGGTGTGCTAATTTTAACGGATATGTTCGGCGGAACACCATCCAACCTCAGCTACTCGTTTTTAGAAGAGGGGCGACGGGAGGTGATCTCCGGTGTCAATCTGCCCATGGTTATCCGTGCGGTCAACTTGCGCAAACAAAAAGATCTCATGCAGTTAGCAGAACATCTTGAAGGCTTCGGCAAAAAAAGTATCTCTCTGGCCAGCGGCATCCTCAAAGGCAACAAACGAAGTTGATCGTACAGAGCCCACGCGATGGTTCTTAACCCCAAAGGAGGAAAGATGAGCATTAAAATCGGTATCAATGGATTTGGAAGAATTGGTCGTTTGGTATTCCGAGCCGCCCTCAAACACCCTGATGTCGAAGTTGTTGCCATTAACGATCTTACAGATGCGGGCACCATGGCCCACCTGTTGAAATACGACTCTGTTCACGGACAGTTGGACAACACCATTCGCGCAGAAGACAATGCCATTGTCATCGACGATCGCGCCATTGCTTACTCCGCTATTAAAGACCCGGCCAAATTGCCTTGGCAGGCATTGGGCGTCGACATTGCCATGGAGTGCACCGGTCTGTTCCGCGACCGTGAAAATGCCAGCAAGCACCTGAATGCCGGTGCGCGCAAAGTGATCATCTCGGCACCGGCCAAAGACCCGGACAATACCATCGTTATGGGGGTCAACCATACCCAATATGATCCCAAACAACACCACATTCTCTCGAATGCCTCATGTACCACCAACTGCCTATCGCCAGTGGCCAAGGTGCTCCTGGACCATTTTGGCATCCACAGCGGATTGATGACCACCATCCATGCCTATACCGGCGATCAGCGCCTATTGGATTTTCCGCATAAAGACCTTCGCCGGGCGCGTTCTGCCGCACTCTCCATGATCCCCACCACCACGGGTGCTGCCAAAGCAGTCGCATTGGTATTGCCGGAGTTGGATGGCAAACTCAACGGATTGGCCATCCGCGTGCCCACCCCCAATGTCTCGATTGTGGACATCGTGGTCACCATTGAAAAATCCGGAGTGTCCGTCAACGACGTCAACGCGGCGCTAAAAGCCGCTGCCGAAGGCGAGTTGGCCGGCATCATGGGTTATTGTGATCTGCCCCTTGTTTCAACGGATTTTAACGGCAACACCTTATCCTCCATCGTCGATGCCCAGACGACCTATGTGATGGACAAGATGGTCAAGGTGTTGTCCTGGTACGACAACGAATCGGGCTATTCGCACCGCATGGTGGATTTGGCCGCCATGGTGGGCAGCACCCTTTAATCCAGCGCATCAATTCAAATATAAGCCGGCAGGGAAATCACGCTCCCTGCCGGTGAAGTGCGTTCCACTGGCAACCCCGCTAATCAACAGGAATTTACCATGACGACCACAAGACGATCCTTAATCGCCGGCAATTGGAAAATGTACAAAACCAGCCAAGAGGCCGTAGAAAGCGCCACCCAGCTCAAAGCCTTGGTATCCGGTGTAACCGACGTTGATATTATGATTGCGCCGACCTTTACTGCCCTGGCCCAAGTGGCCGCAGCCATCAAATCCAGCCCCATCGCGCTGGGCGCTCAAAATATGCACTGGGAATCCGAAGGGGCCTATACCGGCGAAATCGCCCCCAACATGCTGCTTTCAGTGGGTTGCAGCCATGTGATCATCGGTCACTCCGAGCGCCGCCAATACTTTGGTGAAACCGATCAGCACATCAACCGCAAAATCAAGGCCGCCATCCAATCTGACTTGATCCCGGTGTTTTGCATCGGTGAAACCGAAGCCCAACGCGATGCCGGTGAGACATTTTCCGTGCTTGACAAACAGGTCCAAAACGGTTTAGAGACCTTAGTTTCTGATGAGCTGCAAGCCTTGGTCGTGGCATACGAGCCGGTGTGGGCCATCGGCACCGGCAAGACCGCTACCAGCGAGCAAGCCCAGGAAGTGCATCTGCATGTGCGACAATGGCTTGCTCAAAATTACAGCACCGAATTGGCACAAGGTTTGCGGATTCTATATGGCGGAAGCGTCAAACCGTCGAATGTAAAAGAGCTGATGGCTATGCCGGATATCGATGGTGCATTGGTTGGCGGTGCCAGCCTTGATCCGGAATCGTTCAGCCAATTGGTTCATTACAATAGCTAAAATGGATGAAACATGAGTATACTAATTGTTGTCATACATATCGTTGTCTGCCTCGCCTTGATCCTGATTGTTTTGCTTCAAACCGGCAAAGGGGCCGATATGGGGGCCGCTTTCGGTGGAGGCGGCAGCAACACGCTGTTCGGCGCCACCGGCGCATCGACATTTTTAAGCAAACTGACCACAGCTGCCGCCGTCGTGTTCATGCTTACCTCGCTGGTATTGGCCTATATGGCCACCAAAAAGGAGAGCATGCCCGACTTTATGCAGGACCAACCGGCCGTGACTGAGCCGGCACCGGACAATACAGACCCAGCCCAGCCTCAAGCGGGTACACCACCCGAAACTCAGACGGCCCCGCCGGCCGGTCAAGCAGAGGAGGCTGATAAATAGCCCAGATCATCTCTTTGTGCCGAAGTGGTGGAACTTGGTAGACACGCTATCTTGAGGGGGTAGTGGCGCGAGCCGTGCCGGTTCAAGTCCGGCCTTCGGCACCACCGATAAGAAAAAGCTGTAATCCTAACGGATTATGGCTTTTTTATTGGCTGTGGATGCAGTAGGGGTGCTAGGGTGTTGAGCCGGTTAACACCGGCACCCTGGGAGCCAGAATCAAATGACCGTAAACATCGTGGGTTATTTGAATCGAGCTGTGGCCAAGCATCCGGCTGACATAAATCGGCGCCTCACCCTGCGTCAGTAATATAGAGGCAAAGCTGTGGCGGATGCCGTGAAACTTCACAAACCGCAGGCCGGCCTTTTTTAAAATCCTGGCGTAAATACGCCTAACCTTGTTCTGTTCAATCGGGTGGCCTGCAGGGCTGCAATAAATCAGGGTGTGCAAGTGGCCTCCCTGGCCATGGGATAGACTTTGGCGCCTCCGCCTGTTTCGTTCGGCCGTGAGGGTGTCTTGTAGCACCATAGAAAGATCCATCCGCCTGGCTTTGCCGTTCTTTGGTGGTGTGTAGGTGCCGCGTCTGTAGGAGCGCTCAACAACAACCTGGCCAGCACTCCAATCAATATCACCCCAACGCACTGCCAGCAGTTCGCCTAACCTCATGCCGGTATGCACGGCCATGGTCAAAAAAATGTGGTGTTCCGGAAAAATACGCCTTTGCCGTTTCCAGCAGCCACCCCAACTCCGCTTCACTGAACGGTTCAACTTTGGGCTTTTCCTCATTTTTGAATAGGCCTTTCAGTGCGCCAATGCCAGGATTGATTTGCATTATTTCATGGTCCAAGGCCCGGTCAAGCACACCGGAAATAACATCCCGATGCAGGGCCACGGCGCCCTTGCGGAAACCTTCAGCCGCTTTTGATCGCAGGTAATCCTTGACCGCTCCCTTCGTGAGCGGTAAGAAAGCCCGGCGCCTAATCAGTGAAAACGGAAGCGATGCGTTCCAGCGCCCAGTCCACCTGATCACGGGTGATCACTAGTGGCGGTGCAAAACGGATAATGTGGTCATGGTTCGCTTTGCCCGAATTGGTGCCCCCTAAGTCCGCTAAGGCGCATAGTTGCAGGTGCCGTAACAAACTCCGTGAAGGTCCACGCTCTCCTGGCCGGCATCGCTGTCAATATCGATCCGGGCGCTGTGCATCCCCTGACTGGTGGGATGGTAGAGTATCGTAAAGGTTTCGTCGTTCGCCGGCGCGATCCAACGGGAAATCGGCGCAGGGCTATCCTCTACCCCCTGGTACCGTGATGACAGGATGGAAAAAGCGGATGCATCCGGACCGCTGATGACGACGTCCCGGCGATGCAGATCCAGTCCCCCTGAATTTTCGGCCAAGAATCGTCTTTGGTACTGGATTTTATCCTTGACATCATCATCTCTGTGAAAGGAGATCACCTCGGGGGCCACGTTCATCATGGCATCCGTGGCTCTCATAAATACCCTGGCGCGTATTTCAACGGGCTGAGCGGAGGAGTTGCCATGGCCTTTAACCACCACGTCGGCCTGCTTTAATCCCCAGGTTTTCGCATGGGAGTCGAGGGTAACTTCAAACGATCTGCCGGCTCTCAGAAGCAGGGGCAGTGATTTTCCAGAGTGCACCCTGGCGCTAAAATCCCCTGCATCACGGCCCTCTAAATCGATGCTGTCGACAATGGCATCGGCCATGCCTTCATTGATGACCGTAAATACCCGCTCAAATGTGGGTGATGCGTTCAACCTCACATCGCCAAGGTTCATCCCCCCTGGTTCAATCCTTAATCCTGCGCCTGTGGTGCCGATGCTGGTGTCCACCACTTCAAATTCGATATAGACCGGATCGCCCTTGTGGACCGGCGGTTCCTTAAATGTCCCCTCTTGTTTGACCACCTGGAACTCCACCTCCCAATTCAATCTTAAGGCATCGTCAATGTGGTCAACTTGATCCAGGTTTTCCTTATCATAGGTGGGCGTTACCGTCTTATTAAAGGTGATGAGAGAAAAGGTGGTACCGTCTTCCGGGTCGCTTGTGCATCGCGTTCCATTGATGTGGACGTTTTTGGGTGTCAGGTATTCCCGCAAAGGCAGGCCGGTATCGGGATCGTCTTCTCTTTCAACAAACACGCGGACCGTATTGACCTGGAGGTTGGGACTGAAATTCTCCTGCCAGGTATTATCTTTATCCAAGGGAACCCGCCATTGCCAGTAATAGCGGTCAATGTCACTGGTGGGGTCGTTGGGATCGTGTGGTTCGTCGCGGTCCGCCCATATGAGCGGCCGCGCCAGTTGGCGTGCGCCATTCACCACTTGCATATGGGGTAAAACCGTGTGCCAATCGGATGCGACGCGTGGGAAGCTGTTGTTTATATTTTCAAGTTTACTGTTCATGGCCATCAGTTCAATGGTGGTGTCTTGCAGCAAAGACGGCACAGCGCTTCTGATCATACAAAGGGGAAGTGGGTTCGCATACTCAGCCGAGAAATTGGCCACGTCTTCAACGGTGCAGTTGTCATCCAGGATGACACCCTGGCTATAGTCCAGTTTTTTTGCTGTGCATTTATCCTTGCATTTCTCATCGGTATCGCTGCATAAGTTGCTGCAATCGGTACATCCCCTCAAACCCACGGTCATACCCAGTAGGTTCGTAAATACGAGAGTATGTCCATCACACTCGATTAATTGGCGGGTCTCTGAATCCCTTAAATCACCGCCGCATGACCCTATGGTTCCTTCATAGGTACAGTTATTGTCATCAATTGGAAGCACTATATTTTCAATGAGGGGCTCAAGGGAAAGAAGCGCAAATCCGTCGCCTTCCACCCAAAAGTACTGCGATTTTCTCAATTTTCGCAAATAAGTGATAGAAACGGTGGAATGATACAGTTCGGATATGATCTCATCGCCTTGCGGGCCGCCATCAGTGTAATAGTCCGAAACTGCTTTTCCTTCCGAAGCCCCACCGCCCGGCATCAATCTTTGATTAAAAACAATTTTGCCTCCAATATTGTCGGTATCGATCTGCGGGAAACAACCCATGGCGGTTGTCAAACAAACTGCAACCAAAAGCATTGTGATGGTTTGATAAGGCTTCATAGATCCCCCTGTTATCCTATTGAGTTTTTGCCGTCCTGAACAGGTATGGGAAACCGTACCGCCAGTGCCGGCCTCAAACTGATATCGTGTTTAGATTCTTAAGATCTGCGGCATGGTTGCAGGGCGCCGGCATCTAATCCGCGAAAACGGAAGCGATGCGTTCCAGCGCCCAGTCCACCTGATCACGGGTGATCACCAGTGGCGGTGCAAAACGGATAATGTGGTCATGGGTCTCTTTGCACAACAGGCCCTTGTCTTTGAGCGCTTCGCAAAACTGACGGGCGCCGCCCACCTCGGGATGGAACACCACGCCGAGCATCAGACCCTTGCCGCGCACAATCTCTATCTTTTTGCTTCGGATCTGCTCGAGCCCCTGCTTGAAATAGGCACCCATCTCGGCCGCATTTTCAATCATCCCCTCCTCGATGAGGACCTTGAGTGCCATGCGGGCGACAGCGCACGCCAAGGGATTGCCGCCGAAGGTGCTGCCATGTTCTCCGGGTTGCAGCACATTCATCACTTCGGTGTTGGACAACACGGCCGAGATGGGATAGTAGCCGCCGGATAGGGCTTTGCCCACCAAAGTCAGGTCCGCCTCAATGCCCTCATGTGCTTCGGCCAACAGTCTGCCGGTGCGCCCCAGTCCGGTTTGGATTTCATCGAGAATCAGCACCACATTATTTTGGGTGCAGATATCGCGAACTTTTTTCAGGTATCCCCGGGGTGGAATGATAACGCCGGCTTCACCCTGGATCGGCTCGACCAGAAACGCGACGGTATGGGGCGTAATGGCCGCCTCTAAGGCATCAGCATCGCCAAAGGGGATCACTTTGAAACCGGGGGTAAAAGGTCCGAAGCCTTTGCGGGCGCTGTCGTCGGTGCTGAAACTGACGATGGTGATGGTGCGACCGTGAAAATTGTCCTGACAGACGATAATCTCCGCCTGCTGTGCCGGTACGCCTTTTACCACATAGCCCCACTTGCGCACCGTCTTGATGGCGGTCTCCACGGCCTCGGCGCCGCTGTTCATGGGCAACACTTTATGAGAATGCGTCAGCGTACAGATTTCTTCATAAAACGATGCCAACTGATCATTGCGAAACGCCCGCGAAGTGAGGGTCAGGCGTTTGGCCTGTTCGATCAGTGCCTGTCCTATTTTGGGGTGGCAATGGCCCTGGTTAACGGCTGAATAAGCCGAAAGACAATCCATATACTGCTTGTTTTGCACATCCCATACCCAGACCCCTTCACCTCGGGCCAGGACCACATCCAGGGGTTTGTAGTTGTGTGCGCCGAGACGCTGCTCCAGTTCGATATACTTTGTGCTTTGCATGGATTTCCTCAATGAATTGTATTCAATATTCAGGCGATCATCGCACCCGTTGAACGGGCGACAAATACCTGGCATGGCAACGGGCAAATAGTGACCGGCCGCCATCCCACCTATCAGCAGTTGGGATCAAAGCGATGGACACGCACAGGTTTGGAAACTGTGAGTCGAAGATTCGGTACAATTCTTTAATTAGGTACGGAAGTCCGGGGCATTATCGAATCGGATGCTGTCTGATATGCCGACCAGAGGGCCATCACCGCATTGATTGATAATATGCACACCCGGCGGATTGAAAAGCAAGCAGTAATTGAAGCGGCATCACCCATAGCCTGAGTGATCCGAAAGGCCCGCGCCATGTATTAAAAAAGGTTCATTCGTGAGGAGGCAGCTACCATTTTGTCGCCATCTTTGTTTATATCGCATCGTATTTTGCTTATTTTTGTATTTTATCAGGTTTTTCTTTAACGTTTTATATTTTTTTGTTGCGTTTTATAAACTTTAATGTATATTTTTATCAACGTTAACCATTTATCGATACCGCTATCTATCATGGGCACACATTTTGACACCTTTTTCAGTCGCGTTTCCGAAGCCGCCGGGGTGGCCACTTTGTCCCAATTGGCCGACTTGCTGCAAGTCAACCGCTCTGCCGTTACCCAAGCACGCAAAAAAGGCTCGGTTCCGGCCAAATGGATGCTGCACTTGTTCAAACTGAGGGGGCTGAATCCTGACTGGTTAGATGGTGGATCGGGGCCGGCCATCATAAAACCCAGCCATATGGGCAATGCCGGTTTTCACTCCGTACCCAAAGTTCAAGCACGGCTCTGTGCCGGGGGAGGATCTTTCGAAATAGATCCTCAGATTCAAGGATACTACGCCTTCCAAAAAGCGTGGCTCGCCGGCAAAGGTGTTGCTGACCAGATGGTGTTGATGGATGTATTCGGCAACAGCATGACGCCGGAAATCAAGGATGGGGATACCGTGCTGGTCAACCAGGCTCAAAAAGATATTTTAGCCGGGGCCATCTACGCAGTCGGCATTGAGGATACCATCATGGTCAAACGCATCGAAAAGCATCCCCGCAAAATGGTGCTGCTCAGCGACAACACAGAGTATGCCCCGATCTATCTGGATAGGGAAGAAATAAATGGTGTTCGAATTATCGGTAAAGTTATTTGGATTTGCCGAGAATTGAGGTGATATTGTGCAACCCTTTGTTTATCAACCTTTTTGGCGATTTCAATCCGTTCGGTATGATCATCTATTTTTACCCAAAGCACTGATCTTTAAAATCTGTAGGGATAGTTTCAAAATGATGGGAGTGGTATTTTGCGCTGCACTGGTCACCCTGTTAATCGGTTTATAACTTAAATATCTATTTAATTTAATGCATTAGAGGAGCAAAAAAAATGGCCCAACAACTCATACAGTGCCCCAAGGATCCACAGATAAAGTATCAAAAAAAGGTGTGTGAAACTATCTTTCGCAAGGATAATTTTCGCACCTGGTGCAAAAAATGCCAAAACTTTCAGCCCAGCGAGTCTCCCTCCGAAAACACCTAAGGGTTATTACACCCTTTGCGCATTCAATTACAGATTCTGCGCAGACTTGGATTGGATACAAAAATGGCCCTACGAGGTTCATTAAAGGGAAAACCTTGCCCTTTATAACGTCAAATAGGTGCCGCCCCGCCGGACATACCCGTATCAGGCATTATTGAAATATTCGCTATTGAATCGATTCCTTAAAACGTAGCAGCCATCAAAGATCCTCCAAAATAACGACTTGGCAAACATCTTGCTTACAAATACTGCGAACTAACACGTACTGCTTAAAGCATCGGATCCTTCGCCAGCATGGAAGGATTGATGAAGAGCGGAAAAAAGAATCCCCGGATTATGGGGCCACATAATCCGGGGACGAAATTACACCATTCAGGAGAGCACATCTGCCAATCAGCGGAGTTGGGCCGCCCAAAAATGGATGTGGCTATAATACGTCCATCCTGCAGCCCTGTCAACTGTCTCTCTTGAAAAAAGGAGAGACTTATGGGCACCACTTTTACTAGGGTAAAAGCCCACACATTTTATATTTCCAACAAAACAGACAATCGATCATCAAACCACAAGATTAAAACACTTTGCTTCATGCTCGTCGCAATTGGCATGCTGTGGGTCATGCCATCGTTTTCGTTCGCAGATGCTACAGTCACGCTGGCATGGGATGCCAACAATCCAGCACCGGATGGCTACCGCTTGTTTCTTCGCCAGGAAGGCCTAAACTATGACTATGCCCAATGGGCTTATGAGGGCTCGGCAACCACCTGCACACTGGACTCACTGACAGAAGATGTGACGTACTATTTTGTCGTACGTGCTTTTATCGGACAAAACGAAAGTGGCGATTCCAATGAAGTCTCTTTTCGATACGAACCGCCGGTACCCCAAAATTATACCATCACGGCCACTGCCGGTACGGGCGGCAGCATCACTCCATCCGGCAGCGTGAGTGTGGCGCAAGGCGCCGACAGAGCCTTTGCCATCGCAGCCAACACGGGCTACCAGATCAGTGATGTGCTTGTCGACGGCGTGTCACAGGGTGTTGTTACCAGCTATACTTTTTCAAATGTTTCCACAAACCATACCATTGCCGCCAGCTTTTCCGAAACGGCACCCCAATACCATACCATCACGGCCACTGCCGGTACAGGCGGCAGCATCACTCCATCCGGCAGCGTGAATGTGGCACAAGGCGCCGACAGATCCTTCACCATCGCAGCCAACACGGGCTACCAGATCAGTGATGTGCTTGTCGATGGTGTGTCACTGGGGGATGTTCCCAATTATACTTTCTCCAATGTCACCGGCAACCATTCCATTGAAGCACAATTCATCTCCAGTGTCCTGCCGCCATTGGCCGATGCCGGCCCTGCACAGGAGGTCGCGTCTTTGGCGCACGTCACTTTGGATGGTTCAGGTTCAAGTGACCCGCAGGGTGGCGGCCTTACCTACAATTGGATACAGAAAAACACACCGCATGTGGTGCTGGACAATTCACACTCGGCCTACCCTGAGTTTACTGCGCCGGAAGTGACAGAGAGCACTGTTACACTCCGATTTGAATTGACCGTGACCAATTCAAGCCAGCTTAGCGCATCAGACACCTGCCTAGTACTCGTAAGGGCAGACGACGCACAGCCTCTTGATACCGATGGCGACGGCATCCCCGACGATGAAGACGACGATGATGACGGTGATGGCATGCCCGATACGTGGGAATTGCAATATGGCTTCGACCCGCTGGACAGCAGCGATGCAGCCCTGGACCCCGACAACGATGGTTTGACCAATTTAGAAGAGTATCACCAAGGCACCGACCCATTGGTGGCGAATGAAAACCAGGCACCCGACCAGCCGACATGGATCTACCCTGAGGATGGCGATGTGAATGTCGATCTATCACCCAGGCTGCAGTCCTCCGCTTTTGCTGATCCGGACGAGAATGACACTCATTTTAAAACCCAGTGGCGGGTACGACGCAGCGACAATCAGAGAATCGTCTATGAGGTCACATCGATGCACCACTGCCTGACCGGCATCAAGATTCCCAAGCATGTTCTTGATCCAGGTGTCACCTACACGGCACAAGTGCGCTACTATGATAACCACGAATTGGTTTCCGAATGGTCCACACCTCTCACTTTTACCATAATTTCAGACGACAAGGATAAAAATGGAAACAGAATACCGGATGATCAAGAAGTGGACGAGGATACGGATTTAAACCATGACGGTATCCCCGACAGCACACAAAACGGACGTCTGAAACGCTTTAAAGACTATCGGTATAAACATATGGCGAGTATCAGCATTGCATCCGGCGACACAACCGCCGACATTGAGGCCGTTGCAGATATCGATCCTGCTGAACTGGATGGCACATCCCATTCCGAACAAGAGATGCCTTATGGTGTTCTGGGATATAAAATCCACGTCTCAGAACCTGGGCAGTCCGTGCGCGTCGAAATAAATTTGTCCGAGCCCATTGATCCCCAGACGCAATGGGTGCGCTATGACAATGTGACCGGATGGGAGGATAGCTCAGATCAAGTCCAGATGGATGATGTGGGGTATCACGTCGAACGGGAACTTGTCGATGGTGGCGCCAACGATGCCGATGGCATTGCCAACGGGATTATCGTCGATGTGGCCGGCCCCCAGGCTGATGATGACGGCGCGAGCCTTTCCCTTGGTGATGATGGCCCGTCCTCATCCAGTAATAGCAGCAGTTGCTTTATTCAATCGCTTTTTTAGCACAGAAAGGCTGTATCGAAGCAAACCGAATGTATTTGATTAGCGCGTAAAAAGCGCTCGGGGCGGGTCCCAACGCTTAATTCAGTGGGTGGTGGTTGGGACCCGCCTCTCGTTATCCCTCCCGGTATTGCCGCCAGTACCTGTATTTACCATCATTATTTAGCCACCTCAAAAAATACTTGACTTTTTTAGTATGAATACCATTAAATAAAAAGAATACCTGAAAAAGGTGATGTTAAATATGCCAAAGCGCGTTATTCTGATCACAGCCTCATTTTTAGCTCTATTGCTGATTGGTGGCACAACAGCCCCGGTAGCGTCAGCGTTAGATAGCTGCTTGCCGCAAGCATGTTGCCATGCCGGCAGTCGTGCACCCGCTGCCGATGTAATGGGGCACTCAGCGGCAGCGTCAGGCTGCCATGGCCAGTCCGCGCCATGCTGTGAAGTTCAACCGATCCTGCCCTTTCCTGCTATGGCAATAATGGCGACCCCTGATATACCCCATCAAAAAATGACGGATATCATCGGCGCAATTGATTTCAGTGCGCCAGTGATATACGCGACTTATTACCCAACCGAACATTACAAGCGGGGTCATCTTAAAATCCCTCAACCACCGATCTATCTTCAAATTCAATCTTTTTTGTGTTGAACACCTCTACCCAAGCCCTTGGATAGGTATTAGCACGGTCGCGCACACCATGCGTTGATAACCGGGTTTGGATCGAAACGTCTGTCAATGACGAGCTGTAATGCGATGCCATCGATGGGCGCTCCAAGGGACCAGGTACGGCCGGCATTTTCCAATATAGAATCACTTTAATTAGCCCTCACGGCAAGAAAATAAGGTGCCGCAGGTTCGCTGATCACTTTCGCCGAACGGGCGCTGCACATAGTACAGGAGATCATTGTAATGGGAAAATCATCACGCACCAAAAACAAATCCAAAAAAGCCACTGTGCTCAATGAGAAACAACGTTCCATGAACCCTATGACCCTTATGCTCGGATTGGCCGTCCTGCTGATAGCGTTCGGGGCAGCTTATTTTATCACCGGCCTGGGACAGGGCCGCTCACAAAACCCGTCGGCATCCACGCCAGGCATGACTGAAGTGCGCTATCCGGTCAGTCAGTTTAACGATGGCAAGGCACGTTATTTCAGCCATCAAGCCAACGGCATGACCATCCGCTATTTTGTACTCCAAAGCTCCGACGGCATCATTCGGGCGGCCTTTGACGCCTGTGATGTATGCTGGCAGGCCGGCAAAGGCTATTTCCAGGACGGCGACGAAATGGTGTGCCGCAATTGCGGTCGCCGATTTGCGTCAGCACGTGTCAATGAGGTCAAAGGGGGCTGTAATCCGGCACCCCTGAACCGCCGTGTTGAAAAGGATCAATTGGTCATCCAGGTCAATGATATCTTAGAAGGCCAGACATTTTTCAAAGGAGTTTAGCCCCATGACCCTTAAAGATATTGCCATCAAAAATCTGATACGGCGTAAATCCAAAGCTGCATTTATATTAGCGGGCCTGGTTATCGGCGTGGCCACGGTGGTGACGGTGATCAGCTTTGCCGATACCATGACCCAGGACATCAACCATAAGCTGGAAAAATATGGGGCTAACATCTTGATTGTGCCCCGCACCGATAACCTGACACTTTCATATGGCGGCATGGCGCTGGGTGGCCTCTCCTTTGAGACGGAACCTATCCGCCAGTCCCAAATCGCACAAATTGACACCATTAAAAACGCCGCCAATGTGGCGGCTGTGGGCCCCATCGTCCTGGGCACCGTTGCCATTAGCGATCGGACCGCACTATTGGCGGGTGTTGATTTTACTAAAGCTGCCGTCCTCAAACCCTGGTGGAAAATCAATGGTACCGTTCCCGGAATGGATGAACTTCTGATCGGTACGGATGCCGCTAAAATTTTGGGACTGGAGACGGGCCAACAGCTGGTCATTAATGACCGACACCTCCATGTGACAGGTATTTTAGCGCCCACGGGTTCACAGGACGATCAACTGGTATTCACGACCTTGGCGACAGCCCAGATGCTGCTCGACAAGCCAGGCCAGTTGTCCATGGTGGAAGTGGCCGCCTTGTGCAACGCCTGCCCCATTGATGACATGGTGAAACAAATCGCCGAAAAACTTCCCGGTGCTAAAGTCATGGCCATCCAACAAGTGGTCAAAGGGCGAATGGAGACGTTGGCCCAATTCCGAAAATTCTCATATGGCCTTTCAGTTGTGGTGGTGGCCATTGGCGCCTTGGTGGTCCTGGTGACCTTGATGGGAAGCGTCAAAGAGCGCACTGAGGAGATCGGCATCTTTCGGGCCATCGGTTTTCGGCAAAGACACATCATGCGCATCATTTTTTTAGAGACCGGCATCATCAGCCTGCTCTCAGGTATATTGGGTTATCTCTTGGGCTTGGGTATCCTATGGGTTGGGTTGCAACTTTTCTCCGCCCAGACAGGTATCCGTGTTGCACTTAATCCGATCTTAGCCGCTGCTGCTGTATTTATGGCCGTGGTAGTGGGGCTGCTCGCCAGCGTCTATCCGGCGCGCATGGCTGCACGCATGGATCCCAACCAGGCCTTGCGGACCATTTAGCTGAACTTGCGTTCGACAGGCAGTACGGAAAGGATAATTATAGATGAGCCTCATTGTTCTTGAAAATATAATTAAAACATACGGCGAGGGCGACTCGAAGGTCAGTGCCTTGGATGGCATCGATACAACCATCGGCAGCGGTGAATTTGTCGCCGTTATGGGCGAATCGGGTGCAGGCAAATCAACGCTCTTATCGGTTATGGGCGCCATGAACACCCCCACCAGCGGCCGCTATCTGGTGGACGACATCGATGTGTTCGGATTGCGCAGCGAGCAGCAGGCCGACTTCCGTCGCGAGTACCTGGGTTTTGTTTTCCAGAGTTTTCACCTGGTCCCCTACCTGACGGTGATCGAAAATGTCATGCTCCCGCTAACCGCAATTAAGATCGCCAAATCGGAAAAAGCGGCCATGGCGATGGAAACCCTGAAGTGGGTGGGCCTGACACACAAAGCCCAACGGCTGCCGAACGAAATATCCGGAGGCGAATGCGAACGCGTGGCCGTTGCCCGGGCCATTGTCAACAATCCACCGGTACTGCTGGCAGATGAGCCCACCGGCAACCTGGATTCACGCAACACCCGGGATATTATGGCCTTGCTTGGACGCCTGCACACCAGTGGCACCACCATCGTGATGGTCACCCATAGCGCAACTTGTTCCGCTCATGCACAGCGCACCCTTTATCTATCTGACGGTCGTTTGGCTGACGACCGTTTGGCTGACGGCCGTTTGGCTGACGACCGTTTGGCCGATGGCCCTTTGAAAGCTGCAAAGGATCAACCATCGGCGCACTCAACGAAAGCAAAAGGGATCGCCGCCTGAGCATCGATTCTATTAATGGAAACTTGCAAATTATTATTGAAGGCAAATTGGAGGTATATCAAATGAAATCATTTTTCACAGGTGCGAGGGGCTGGTTTGCCGTCACCTTGGTTGTCGGTGTTGTTTTGGGTATCGCCGCATCCTGGACCAACGCCAAAACCAATACAGCCAAGGTGACATCATCCCAGACGGATAATTCTGCCGTCAATCCCGATTGGGCCAGAGCCATATTGACCGTAAGCAACCTGTCCTGCGGCGGATGTATTGAAAACATCACTGCCAGTCTTGCCCCCCTACCCGGTATTGGTAAAATATCCGTAGACATCGCAGCTGGCGCAGCTGATGTATATTTCTATCCCAACCAATTGACTGATCCCCAAAAAATCGTCACGGCCATCACCACAGCAGGCTATCCAGCTAAAATCGAGCGTATCGTGGCGGCTGAACAAGTGCAAGCGGAGCTGGCCCAATTCGCCCGTCGCGCTGAAGTGCATATTGCTTCGGTTGGACAGTTAGAGATTTCCCGCCAGGACTATGCTATTGAATTGTCCCACGCACGGGCAAGGTATCAATCGATCTATGGGGACAATGTCTTTTCAGACACCCGCGGTGAACAGGTGTTGGACCGCATTAAAGCCCAAATTGCGTCGCGTCTGGTCAGTGACGGCATTAAACTTCAGGAGGTGAAGCGTGCAGGTTACCAGCTCTCTTCCCAGCGGGTGGCCAAAGCGCTGAAAGACTATCTCGCCCAGCGCCGGCTGACGCTGGATCAGTTAAAAACCGATTTAGAAAACAGTAATTATCCCTTTGACTATTTCCAAAAGAAATTCGCCCAGCGTGTGCAGGTGCAGTCTTATATAGACGAGCGTGTACTGGTCGATAGCACAGATCCGGATGATCGCCAGCAGCTCTATGCCAACTGGCTCTCCAATGCAATTGCGCTTTCTAAGGTTGTGTATTACGATAAATCGATAGAGGATTTAACAAAGAGCGGCAAGAGTGCCGGATGTGGCGGCAGTAGTTGTTCAATCGCTTCCAAATGATGCGTTTTGCACACCATTCATCATGCAACACAATGGCTCCCATGCAATAGTATGGGAGCCATTAAAAAAATCACGTCTTCACTCTAGCCCTACGTCATGGTGCTTGCACAACTACCGTGGATGCTATTCAATGCAATTGAGTGGTTCCATTATTTGAGCTCCATGGTCATCTTGTGGATATTCAAAGACACCATCGGGTTGGAATTTTGATCCATTTTTATCCGGGCTATGGTTTTGGTGGTCATCTCAACCCGCATGCCCATTTTTAAATCAAAAATGGCTTCTCCTTTTGGAGTGGTGTTTGTATCTGTCGGCGCTCCGGCGGGTTCCGTCATTTTAGACACGCTTTTGACCTTGACGCTAAAATAAGCCAGCCCGTCGGCCACATCTTCCAGGGTAAAAATCTGCTTTATGGCGGCTCGAACTGCTTTAAGCTTGGTTAAAGAGGCCACAAAGCGAGCCACCCCATAAACCCATCCAGAAAAGAGTGCCCCCCTAAAAAACCACTGATCCATCCTTGCATGGCAACCGCCTTGCTTTGCGAATGATACCCGATACCCTCAACAACGCTCCAATTCAAAGCCACTACCTGGCTAAATTGATAACAAATAGGTTCTAAGATTAACTTTTTTATTCTTTAAATCCAGCTTCTTGCGGATGCTGTTGCGATAGGATTCTACCGTGCGAGAAGACAGGTTGAGCAACCGGGCCATCTCCTTGGTTGTTTTTCCTTTACGGATGAGGTTGACCACCTGCAACTCATTTGGAGAAAATATATAGTATTTTGACGAAAGACCCGGCATGGACGAGGCCACCACTTCATCCAGATTAACCCGAATCAAATCGACCAATTGTCTTTGCGAACTGCGTAATTCACCCTCTTCCAACCGTGTCAGATAAGGATCGATGAGCTCTTTCAAATTGAGCCGGATCAGCTCTTCGGTGCGCCTGTGATCTTCCATGCGCTTGTCCAGCAACACCCGCATGGCTGTATTCATCTCTTTGAGTCGCAAGGTGCTGGCCTGTAATTTTTCAGCCGTATGCACGCGTTGTTCAATTTCGTCGCGCAAGGCCTGGTTGGCTTTGGCCAAATCATCCGTGCGGGCCGAAACTTCCGATTCAAGGTTTTTTTGGTAGTCGTTGAGTGCTTCACGCGCTTTTTTCTGCTCAGTGATAAAATGCGCCACCACATGGGCGCCCACGATCTGACCCGCCTCGTGAATATGACGGATGTGAAACCGACCCCACTCAACAGTGCCGCTTTTGGTGACCACTTCAAATTCGACGTTTCCAGGCACCGGATTGCCCGCGGCAATGTCCACCAGCCGCTCAAAATATAATTTCCGGCTGGCGGGCGTCAGCATCGCCAATGGATTCAAAGCCAACAACTCCTCTTTGGTGTATCCGGTTTCACGGCAAAGGTATTCATTAGCAGCCAATATACGTTGGTTTTTCAGGTCAATGCGATAGATAGCAGCCGGGGCCAGTTGGAACAACTGGTTGATCAAGGCTTCACTTTCATCCAAGCGATTTGCCATGGTATGTCGCGTTATCCGTTGGGTAAAAATTTGCATTGCCGATTTTAAAGCTAAAATATCTGCGTCATGCCAGGGATAAGAGACCTTATTTCGGTGCAAGCTGCAAAACCCATGCACTTTTTGCTTAAGGCAAAGGGGTACCAGTAAAAACGTTCGGATCTTGTGCTTTGTTAGAATTTTGCGCACATTCGGATCTGAAATACTGATGGTATTGGGGCAATGGAAAACCTCTCCGGTTTCGACCACTTCTTGAGCCATGGGCAAGGACAACAGATCGCTAAAATCATGTTGCAGGAGCGAACCCGATAAGATGTTGGGGCACCATTGCGCCATCATTTTTAATCTCGAATGACCCGGTTCAAAAGTATATAACGCCATGCTGTCGGCCTCCAGGGCAGGGCCGATAATGTCAAAACAGTGGGCGATGAACGGGTCTAAATCTGAATCGGATACGGCGCTGGCAGAAATATCCGACAACATTTTCTCGCGCTCGAATTTCCAGCGCAGATCATTTTCAGCCAGCCGGCGATCTTCAATAAAGGCAATGATATTGGCCGCTAGGCATACAATTCGGGCATCGGCTGGATCATATTCTCCCTGCTTTTGACCATACAGCGCCAAGGATCCCGCCACTTTGCCGGAGACATGCACCGGACACCCAATGTAGGTCGAAAGCTTATAGCGCTTCAGGTCCGGGTCTGAATTCCAAAAGCGGCTGTTGCGCACGTTGTTCAAAAACAGGTGCGTTTTTTTAGCCTCCACGAAGGTTTCATAGCAGATACGACCCTCTAATCTCCCTTTGCGCCGAAATCCCGGAGGGCAAAATATCTCTTGGCGCGTAATTATCCTGCGGTTTTCAAAATCAAAAAGATGAAAAACAGCAAATTGTGCATTCACTTTTTTCAAAACAAACTTCAGGACCGCATCCAAGTTGTGTTTATGATCAGCTCCAAAAGTATGAAACACTTCCCCAATTTCAGAAACCAAAGATGATTCATTTGATTGGAGGCCAATAGCCTCAGATGGCGCGTGGGGCACGGGGGTGATGGGATTTTGTTTTAATCGTAAGGGCACAGTGGCAATCCTATGGATCGTGCGGTGTGTTGAGCGATATCACTCAATATGGATACCCATTTAAAAAGTCAATAGCCTCGGAGACTTGAACACAAAGGTCTTCTTAAGTTGAATGGCCTATAGACGCATGCTATGCATCTATTTTAGCTTTAACCCTAATTGGTGCAGGAACCCTATCCCTGTGTTACAGCAGCTTAAATTAATCGTCTTATTGTTGGTGGGTATCTTTTTTCTTTGCGTGGGCATCCTTTTGCTGATCTCAACTTACCAACTGACCAACCCCTTTGCGTTTATCATCACATTTTTTGCCGCCAACTTGATGATTTTGATCAGCGCCACCCTCGCTCTTGGGTTTGCTTTGCGGATCATTAAAAATCATCGAAACCGCTCCAAAAAAAATAACCCATCCGCAGATCAAGATTAAAAAGCCCTTGAAATTGAAATGAAGCACGAATCGCTGCAAATTGCTCATAGATTACAACGACAGTCATGGCACCCAAAAATACCCTTTTCTGTTGATAGGTTGCGCCCCAAAACAATCAACCAATATATTCTTGACAAACAACATATCTGAGAATATACATCAAGAAATTTAGGATTCTTTAGAATGATTGACGGAATTAGTTTAAATATACTGAAGATACTGCAAGATAAGGCCCGTATTCCCAATGTGGAAGTCGCCCGCCGGGTGGGCATGGCCCCTTCGGCAGTTTTGGAGAGAATCCGCAAGCTCGAGAGCCAGGGTTTCATTGATGGCTATGAAGTCCGCCTCAATCCGCAGCGGTTTCGGCGCAGTCTCATTGGATTTGTGCACGTCAGTATTTCAGCCCGTACCGATTCCCAAAAAGTGGCAACCCAACTCTCTGATATCGATGAAGTCCAAGAAGTTCATTTTGTTGCCGGGCAAGACGGCTATTTGATTAAAGTGCGGGTCGCCGGCCCCAAAGAATTGGACAACCTGGTGCGAAAACGCATTCGTGCCATCACAGGCGTTCGTAGCACACGCTCAGAGATCGTATTGTCCACTATGAAAGAGACAGCGCGTATCCCTCTGGACGATCTGGATTTACAATAAAGCATATACGAGGTTTTTATGATTCGAATCAACTCCCACTACCTTAAATTACAAGACAGCTACCTTTTTGCCAACATCGCAAAAAGGGTAAACACCTTTCAAGAGAACCATCCCGAAAAGGATATCATCCGTTTGGGCATCGGAGATGTCACCCGTGCCTTGCCGCCGGCCTGCGTCGCGGCATTTCATGCAGCAGTGGATGAAATGGCCCACGAGAGCACCTTTCGCGGTTACGGTCCTGAACAAGGCTATGATTTTTTGCGCCAAAAAATAGCCCGGCATGACTATCAAGCTCGCGGCGCAGACATTTCTCAAGATGAAATATTCATCAGTGATGGAGCCAAATGCGACACCGGCAACTTGCAAGAAATTTTTGCCACGGATATCAAAGTCGCTATTCCCGATCCGGTCTATCCGGTCTATTTAGACACCAACGTCATGGCCGGTCGCACCGGCACCTATGCAGACGGCCGTTACGATGGTGTGTGTTACCTGGATTGCACCGCAAATAACGAGTATATTCCCCAGTTACCGGACGAACCGGTGGACTTGATCTACCTTTGCTTTCCTAACAACCCCACCGGCGCCACCATTACAACGGCTCAACTGCAAAAATGGGTGATGTATGCCCGGGACAACCAAGCAATCATTCTTTTTGACGCAGCTTATGAGGCGTTTATTCGCGATGATCAACTTCCGCACTCCATCTATGAAATCGACGGCGCTGAAGAGGTTGCTATAGAATTTCGCAGCTTTTCCAAAACTGCTGGTTTTACCGGCACCCGATGCGCTTACACGGTCGTTCCAAAAAAATGCCGCGCTTTCACCGAATCCGGCGAACCGGTTTTTGTTCATCCATTATGGAACCGGCGCCACACTACCAAATTTAACAGTGTCTCCTATCCGGTGCAACGGGCGGCAGAAGCCGTTTATAGCCCGAAAGGCCAGGCCCAAACAAAGTCCCTGACAGATTACTACCTGAACAATGCGGCTTTTATTCGCCGTGCCATGATGGATTTGGGTTTCGATTGTATAGGGGGAGATAACTCACCTTACATCTGGATCAACGGCCGGCGTGACTCTTGGGACTTTTTCGATCTACTGCTGCAACAAGCAGGCGTTGTGTGCACACCGGGTTCCGGTTTTGGCAGATGTGGACAAGGCTATATTCGTATCAGCGCTTTCAACAGCTTAGAAAATGTGCACGCAGCCATGGATCGCATTCGAATCGCCTTAGGAACAACGCAACCATAATCTATAAATACACAAACAGATCATATCAGAGGATTTTTCTACTATGCCCATGTCCACTGCCTATCGCCGTCGCCTGTTCCCCGTACTGGCCGACATCGCTGCGGAATTCGGCACACCTTTTCACATTTATGACGAAACCGGTATCCGTGATACCGGTGCAAAATTGCAAAAAGCCTTTGCCGGTGTGGCAGGTTTCCGAGAATACTTTGCGGTTAAAGCATTGCCCAATCCGCATATCATGGAGATCATGCAGGAGATGGGTTTTGGATTTGACTGTAGCTCCATTGCGGAACTGATCCTCGCCCGCCGGATTGGAAGCCGTGAAGATGCACTGATGTTTACCTCCAACAATACCAGCGCAAAAGATTTCGAGGTAGCTGCGCAAGATGGCGGTTGTATCTTAAACTTGGACGATATCTCGCTTATCTCCAAAGCAGGCCGCATGCCGGAGCTTGTGTGTTTTCGCTACAATCCCGGTCCCCGCCGAACAGGAAACGCCATCATCGGCAATCCGGTTGAAGCCAAATATGGTGTCGCCCATCATCAATTACTGGAGGCCTACAGCGCAGCGAGAGCAGCGGGGGCCAAACGCTTTGGTTTGCACACCATGCTGGCCTCAAATGAACTCAACAGTACATACATGGCACAAACAGTTGAAATGCTTTTAGAAATTGCTGAGTGGATTTTTAGCAAACTGAACATTCGTTTTGAGTTTATCAATATGGGAGGCGGTTTGGGCATCCCATACCGACCGCAGGATCCAATTTTCGACCTGGAAAGCCTGGGTCATGCCGTAACAGCACACTTTTACAATTTCAGAACCCGGCAAGGTTATTGCCCCAGGCTTTATATGGAAAGCGGACGCTATATGACCGGCCCCCATGGCGTATTGGTCACTCAAGCGATCAACCGTAAAGAGATTTATCGCACGTATGTCGGCGTCGATGCCAGTATGTCGGCGCTGATGCGACCGGCCATGTATGGCGCTTACCACCACATTGATGTACTGGGTAATGAGAAGGTCACCCAAACGGAGCGGGTCGATGTGGTGGGTTCTTTATGCGAAAATAACGATAAATTCGCCGTGCAGCGTGATTTACCCCCCATCAAGGAGGGTGATCTGCTGGTGATTCATGACACCGGTGCACATGGCCACGCTATGGGATTCAATTACAATGGAAATTTACGCCCCAAAGAGTTGCTGATGCGCCCAAACGGACAGATAGAACTCATTCGGCGGGCGGAAACCACCGCCGACTATTTTGCCACGTTGGAATATCAACCACAGGTTATGACCTTGGCAATAAATTGACAAAGGCAGTTGACGTTTTTCCAAAAAGAGATTAACTTAACTTATATGGTGACAGTAAGCTGGATCGTTCAAATGGGGTGGAGACGATCTGTAGCAAGCCTTTAGAGAATTAAAAAACAGGCTATTTTCGCATCGTTTCAAAGAAGTGCGACCTTGTTTGTACACATGGATCGCAGCAACACATCAAAACGACAATTAAAGTATTCCACCAGACAACCGATAATTACGGGGTGCAAACGTCAGCTTCAATGCAATGCTACCGCCTCAATGTGCATTGAGTGATCACGCGCTGCTCTGTTTCAATAGGGTTGTCTCACTCTGCCCGACTCAATACCCTTTGCTGGAGAAAAAACCATTGGCGAGGTTGGCTTGCACCGATTATAGACTGAATCTGGAGAGGAGAAATTCCAATGGATGACTTTTTACATAATTTGCGCAGCGGCAAACTCAAACAAGCCGATCGCGGAAACCGCCCTTACAACGATCCTCAATATAAAGGTGGCCAACGTCGCAATGCGATGGACAGGCGCAAAAGGGAAATGGAAACTTTTGAGCGTCTGAATGCAGTCAAAGAGGTCCTGGAAAATATCTCAGAAACCCAAAAACGCATGGCAGTAGCCTATGAAGCCCGAACCAAGGCCGAAGAGCGCAAAGCAAAAGCCTTGGAGGTTCTGGCCAAAAACGTTTATCGCATGGCCAATCCCGACACAAATGATGTCGATACCTTGTTTGCACCTGAACCGGCAGCCGAACTTGAATCACCCCCAGCGGTGGAGGCTCCTGATAGGTCAACTGAAAAATCAAGCAAATCAGCCGACCCTGACCAAAAACCCGCAAAGCTTTCCGATCAAGACCGTGATGTCCTTTTTAGCTTAATCGTAGATATGCGCAATGAAGGCCACTCTTGGGAAAATATTGCGCGACACATTGACACCCAAGGATATCCCACCTCAACGGGAAGGGGTATTTGGCGAGGGATCACTGCAAAAAATCTTTACGAAAAAATGGCCGCTAATCAATAGGAACCCTAGCGCATCATCTCTATTCCTGAAAGGTCTTTCCAGAGTCACACAAAAGATCCGACCCAACCTCCATGAAAGCAGGTTTTCCTATTTGCGCGGCCTTGCTGATTGATACCATGCATACGTTTTTTGGAGCCCTTCACTTAAACCCATCATTGGCTTAAATCCGATTTTATCCTGTGCTTTTTGAATGTCGGAAAGTGAATGAACCACATCACCGGGACGTGCGCCGGCATGTTCCGCAATTGCTTTGCAATCAGCCATTTGGGCTATTTTGTCCCAAAGTGCGTTAATTTCAATTGAGTGGTTGGTACCGATATTAAACACCTGCCCCACAGCGTCTGGATGCGCAGCTGCAAGCAAATTCGCCTGGACCACATCCTGGACGAAGACAAAATCCCGTGTTTGGCGTCCATCCCCATAAATTATGGGGCCTTGGCCATCGGCAGCCCGAGACATAAAAATAGAAATAACACCTGAATAAGGAGAGGATGGATACTGGTGCGGCCCGTAGACGTTAAAATAGCGAAGGCAAACAGTGTTCAGCCCATATAGGCGATGATAGAGCATAGCGTAGTATTCATTGGTTAACTTTTGGACGGCATAAGGACTTAATGGCCTGGGCAGCATGGATTCGATTTTCGGTTGTTGGGGGTCATCGCCGTAAACAGCGCTTGAGCTGGCCAGTACCACACGCTGTACGCCGTTTTGACGCGCCGCTTCCAACACATTGATAGTCCCCATTTCATTGATGGCCACCGACGCCAGGGGTTGCTCAACGCTTTGTACCACAGAAACCATGGCCGCTTGATGAAACACGATCTGACAATCGACAATTGCATGGGCCAGGGTGTTTGGGTCCTGAATATCGCCCTTGATAAACCGAATCTTATGGTTGAGTTCGTCAAGATTCTTCATATCCCCGGTGGTGAGGTTATCCAATACGGTCACCTGGCAACCCTGGTCTACCAGGGCATGTGTCAGATGAGAGCCGATAAATCCCGCTCCACCGGTAACCAGAGCACTACTTAAGGTCTGTGCCATCGCTCTTTCTCCTAGGGTGATTCAAATCAAACAGCAGCCGGTCTAATCAACGCCTGGGTTTATCCCTTTTTAGTTTCAATACCCATAGGAGCCCGTCCTCCGACAGGCGCCTATCACCTTGTATTAAAAACAATCGATAATACACCAACTTAATGTGTTTTGACAAATATGTAACCTACTGATATTATAACATTTCAATTTATCTGAGCTTTTAAGAATATGCAGTTTTAAGTGTTAAGCTAAGGATTGGAACCGAATTGTGCTGTTGTGTTATTACACAATAAATGGAGAAACCACCACTAAATAATGCTTTTTATGACCTGGGTGCTTGTGAGATGAATGGATATGTGCTCAATTAAAATCGAGAGAATTTCTCTTTTTAAAAACTTAGCTCGATTGTTCTGTTATGGACCGCATCAACTGCTTTAAATGTGTGCATTACTTTATCACCTGGCAGCCTTCTCAACCCCATGGGTGCAAGTCCATGGGGTTTAAAAGCCGTCAACTGCCCAGTTCAGTGGTCTACCAAAGTTCGGGCAGCACTTGTCGGTCCTTTAAAGATAAAAAGCCGGCTCAAGCGCTTAAAAGGCCATAGCCGTTAGACCCAACACTGTACTGCGGAGATCTCCATGACAACAGATAAATTGATCCCCGATATTCAACAGTTGGCGTTATCCAAGCAAATGCCAAACGGTGCTTTGGCGGCTATGCTATCCGTTGAACAGGTCGAGCGGTTGGCCGCTCGCTACGCTACT
>JBNLFN010000153.1:0-53426 GCA_050305555.1 Desulfobacteraceae bacterium
TTATAATTATATATATTTAAATTCCTCCCATTTTGGCATGCCCATTGCTAACCCCTTGTTATGAAAACTAAATTTAACCCAGAAAGGAGACGCCTTCGATGATACTGTTCTACGCTGCTGAAAACAGTCGTGTCGTCGAAACCCTTAAGCCGTTGTTGACCGGATTTCGGGTCAAGCGCTGTCGTTCGGTGGATACACTGGCCAATTGCCTGCGCAAACCTTGCCACGGCCTGAAGATCGGCCTTCTGGTTGTCAAAACGCCGGAGGAGATCGCTCAAATTGGCAAGCATCAGAATCTGTATCGTGATTTACGCCTGCTTTTGGTGCTTCCGGGTCGCGACCCCAAACTGGTGGATCAAGCCCACAAATTGGCGCCGCGCTTTATCGCCTATGCCGATAATGGCTATGAGCAGATTGGCGCTGTTTTGGACAAGATGGCCGGCGCATTGCGTCAACAACGCATCGGGCAGACTGTCTCTTTGGCGTAACCGTAAGCTTGGTGAATTAACTTAAAGCGCTGACAACCACTCCCCCGATCGGTCCTGCTCCCCCGCATAAAGGACCGATGGTTGACGCGCATAAAGGCGAAAGATGATACGGCTAAAGGAAGTCATAAATTTTCATGTCCCTCCTTGGGTAGGGTGGTTCCTCCTGGTGGCGTGCCTGGCGGTCTTTTGGGCCGGTTCGGCATGGGCCCTGGGCACGTCTGCCGGAACCCCCATCATCAATACCGCCACCATCAACTATACGTTAGTTGCGGATCCCACCCCGCGCAGCAGCACCGCTTCGAACAGCTTCAGTGTAATGGAAGTGATCGATGTGGTGGTGACCTGGCAGGATGTTGCCAATGTGTCGGTCAATAGTCCCCACGCATTGGCAGTAACCACCTTTTTGGTGACCAACACCGGAAACGGTCCTGAAGATCTTGAACTGCTGACCAATGCCATTTTGGGGGGTGATGATTTTGATCCCACGGTTCAGGATATCTACCTGGAAAGCAACGGCTCCCCGGGTTGGCAAGCCGGCGATACCCTGTACGGCGGGGGAGGCATCACCTTTAACGCGGATCAAGGGATGACCATCTATGTGCGCAGCGATATCCCCCCGTCGCTGGCCAATGGCGATACCGGTGATCTGCAATTGACCGCTCGCGCCCTGACGGCCGGTGCCGCCGGATCCGCAGCGGGCACACTATTGCCCGGTCTTGGATTCAACGGTGTGGATGCCGTGGTGGGGACCACCAATGCCGATGGCGATGCCATTGGGACCTATGAGGTTTCGGCCGCCGCGGTGGCCTTGACCAAGAGCGTCGTCCAAATCGTCGATCCTTACGGCGGCAACCAACCTTACACCAGCGCCCAGGTGACCTACCGCATCGTAGTGAACGTTACCGGTTTTGGGACCGCCGAGGCACTGGTCATCACGGATGCCATTCCGGCCAACATGACCTATGTCAACGGCAGCATGGTGCTGGACGGCACCCCCCAGACCGATGGGGCGGATGCGGACAATGGCGAGTTTATTGCCAATACTGTAACCCTTGATTTGGGTGATACCGTGGCTCCGGCCACATTTACCATCGAGTTTGCCACAACCATTAATTAGGGAGAAGGAGAAAACCATGAAAGCAAGAAGCATTTGGATGGTTGGGTTGGCGTTCCTGCTGGCGGTTCCCGCTGCAAGCTGGGCCCAATCCGACCCCCACATCAAACTGACCTCAGAAGCCTTGATTGAGAAACAGGTGGTCAATGAAGAAGGCAAAAAGGAGATCCAGCGTGTCAAAGCAGCCAAGGTCGTGCCGGGCAGCGAAGTGATCTTTGTCACGACCTACCATAACGTGAGCAACCAAAAGGCGGAAAAAGCGGTGATTACCAACCCGGTACCGGCTCAAATGATTTACACGCAAGGGTCGGCCCGGGGCAAAGGTTCCCGGATTACTTTTTCCATCGACAATGGCAAAAGCTTCAACATCCCCGCCAAGCTCTTTGTTTTTGATGCGGCGGGCCGCAAATTCCCGGCCCAGCCCAAAGACTACACCCATATCCGCTGGGAGATGAACCATCCCCTGCCTCCCGGCGCCAAGGGTGAAGTGAGCTTTCGGGCGATTTTAAAATAAAAAGCCAATTCAACAGTACGTTAATTATTCACAGGCTAAAGGAGGAATAAAATGAAACCCCGACTCAACATGACAATCGAACGGAAATGGATTTTATTGCTATCGTTATTGATGGCAGTCGTTCTGTCCGCTTCCCATGCATTTGCAGCGGTGGGAGATGCCGATGCCGGTGACACCATCACCAACACGGCTACCATTAACTACTCTGTGGCGACTGTTCCCCAAACCGCCGTAAATTCCAATGCGGCCACTTTTTTGGTGGATCACAAGGTGCGGCCATTGGCGGACAACCCGGTAGGCACCACTGCCGTGCCCGGCGGTTCAACGTCTTACCTCACTTTTACGGTGACCAATGACGGAAACACTGACAGCGATGCACCCGCTACACTCGAAATCCAGCTTGCCGCCCTGGCGGATCCGGCCAATGTTTTTCCGGTCACCAACATCATGATCTATGTGGAGTCCAATCCGGTCCCCGACGGACTGGACGGGGCCGACACCCTGGTTACGGACTATTCGGTGCCTTCGCTGGGTACCATCAATTTGGCGCGTGACATTACGGCCACCGTCTATCTGGTGGCCACCATGGATGCCGCGGCAACCGACGGCCAGACGGCATCGGTGCATCTGATTGCTACCGCATGGGACTCCGGCCTTCCGGGTGCACTTGCCGAAGACACCGACGGCGATGACCCCAATGCCGAAGAGGTCGTATGGGCCGATGACGCCGGGACTTTGCCCGGCGGCGTCGATGTCGCATTCGACGGCAGGGACTCGGAAGTGGCGGTATTTACCATTGCCACCGCCGCCATCGGGGTCGTCAAAAGCTCTACGGTGGTCACGGATCCTTTTGGAAGTGCCTATCGCGTGCCGGGCGCCCAGGTGCAATACGTTATCGATGTCACCAACACGGGCGGTACGGCTGCGGATAATGTGGTGATGGTCGACGCCATTCCGGCAAACACCCACTTTTTTGTGGGTTCGGTGGTGGGCGGTACCGCCGCCTATTCCAACGACAACCAAGCCACTTGGACTTATGTGCCGGTGGCCGGCGGTGATGGCGGTGATCCTTTGGTGACCGATGTTCAGGTGACCGTGGCGGGTAGTGTCGCCGGTGGCGGCGGAACCGCTCAAATCACATTTGATGTGTTGATCGACTAACCCCAGAGGTATGTGACACGATGCAGCAAACAGCGTTAAAGATAGCCATGCGGCATGGACGAGCGGGCGGGAGAAGATCTCCCGCCTCGGCCGGTGACGTATGGCGTTCTTGCCCGGTTTGCTCGCATCACCCTCACTTCTCCCCGATAAAGGGTGCAGGCCGGGCATGGGGCCTGGTCTGCGCCCTTTTGCTCTTTTTCTTCGGCATGCCGGGCCGGGCCATTGCGGTTCCGCCGGGCACCCTCATTGATAATACCGCCCAGGCGGCTTACCGCAGCTGGGGCGTGAACACCAATGTCAACTCCAATACCTATACCCTTGTTACCGATCGGTTGGACACGCCGGCTCAAATTGAATTGCTGCAATACGCCCCTGCCTTTCCCACGGCTCCTTTGGTCCCGCTGGCGCTGGCCGAGTATGATCAAGACGGCGTGATCGGCGGCAGTACGGTTCAAATTGCCACCGTTACCCCAGCCGGCGGCGGTCCGCCCATCGACCTGCTCAGTCCGGTGCCCCTGGTGCCGGTGTCGGTCTATCATCAAGGCGAACCCATCTTTTTCCGCGTCAACGATATGGACCAGAACCTCTACCCCGCTGTGGCGGAGACCATCTGGGTACTGCTGAGCGTGACCAGCACCGTTGAAGCCGAGCTGTTGCTGCTGACCGAGACAGGTCCCAATACCGGCAGCTTTGTGGGCTACATTCAATCCAGCGGTCTGGGGGCCATCGATAATTTTAACGGGGTATTGGAGGTCAGCGAAGGCGATCAGATTCAGGCCCGCTATACCGATATCGCAGATGCCTCGGACACGGTGGCTGCAGCCGCCCTGGTGGATCCCTATGGGCTCGTCTTTGATAGCGCCACAGGCCAACCCGTGGACAATGTGCAGTTGACCCTCGTGGATGACGCCACCGGCGCAGCGGCCCCTGTCTTCGGCGACGACGGTACCAGCACTTTTCCATCGACCCTTGCGTCAGGCGGCACCTACATCGACTCCAGCGGTAAAGTGTATGCTTTTCCCAGCGGCGAATACCGATTTCCGTTTGTCGCGCCGGGCACCTATCGTCTGGAGGCCGTCCCGCCCAGCGGGTACAATGCGCCCTCCAGCGTGCCCACGGCCATATTGCAGAGCCTGCCCGGCGCCCCTTTTGCGATTGTGGATCCCGGCTCGCGGGGTGAAGCGTTTGTCTTGAATCCCGGACCCGCCGTTCGCATCGATATTCCTGTCGATCCCACTTCCACAGGCCTTTGGTTGCAGAAAAGCGCCGGCCGTGATGTGGCCGCGGTGGGTGATTTCATCCCCTACACGGTGACTGTGGAGAATAATTCCGGTGCGCCGGCGGTGAATGTCGTGGTCACCGATCAACTGCCCATCGGGTTTCGTTATCGCCGAGGTTCGGCCCGTTTGGATGGCGCCAACCTGGCCGACCCCCAGGTCGCTGCCGATGGGCGGACACTGACATTTGCCATCGGCGATATGGTGCTCGATGGTTCGTCCCCAATCCGCTATGTGGCCGAAATCGCCGCCGGTGCCCGGCCGGGACAGGCCGACAACCGAGCCCGCGCGGCGGCGGACGGCGGTTTGACCTCCAATGAAGCCGTGGCCTCGGTGACGGTCAAAGAAGATCTTTTTCGTTCCGGGAACTTCATTGCGGGTCGCGTGATTGCCGACAACTGCCATGACGATTCCACGGATGCGGCCGATGGTGTACCGGGTGTGCGTATCTACCTGGAGGACGGCACTTACGTGGTCACGGACGAAGAAGGTAAATATCATTTTGAAGGGATCGCATCGGGTACCCATGTGGTACAGCTTGATCTGGATACCCTTCCGACCCACTTTGAAATCGACCATTGCGAAGCCAACAGCCGCAACGCCGGAACCCCCTTCTCCCGATTCGTCGACCTGCAGGGCGGCACCTTGTGGCGCGCGGATTTTCATGTAAAATCCAAAGCGCCGCCCACGGGTCGGGCCGATTTGAAGCTGACCTGCGATCTGAAAGATCAGACGGTCAACTATCAGGCGTTGATCGACATCCAGCAGATCGGCCTTGCCAATGTACGCTTGTCTGTTATTTTACCCATGGGCAGCGTATATACGCCCGGCTCCAGCCGGTTGGCCGGCCAACAGGCAGCCGATCCGCAGATCATGGGACAGGCGTTGGTCTATCGGCTCGGCGATATGGTCCCGGATCAAGCCCTTAGCATGCAATTTGGCGTGCGCCTCGACGGGGCTGCCAAAGCCGGCCGGTTGCACACCAAAGCAGTAATGACGTTTGATACTGAAACCCGAAAGAACCAGAACACACCGATGATCGATACGATCCTGGCGTTGAGCGAACGCAAGACCCGCCAAGTGCAGCCCCCTATGATCGTGCGGCCAAAGTTTGACATTCTCAGTGCCCGGTTGACCCCCCAAGATCAAAAAATGCTGGATCAACTGGTGGCCAAGCTCCAAGGCATGGAAATTGAGCATGTGGTGTTCACCGGGCACACCGACAATCGAACCATTCGTTCCAGCCGGAAACTTCTGTATCCTGACAACTACTTCCTCTCCCTGGAGCGCGCCGATAATGTGGCCCGCTATTTGGGCACACAGTTGAACCTGACACCGGCGCAAATGACCATTGTGGGCAAAGGGGCCGATCAACCCCTGGCGGATAACGCCACCGAAGCGGGGCGCGCTCAAAATCGACGCGTGGAAGTCAAAGTGATGTCGGTTAAAGTGAACATCGTTCATGATATTGCGTCGATCAAATGTGAAGACCGGGCCACGGCCGGCATCCAGGGACGACACCGATTTGAAAAACCAGCGGTCCATGAGGACGAGCCGCTTATCGCGCCTGTGCAGAATTTTGACACCATTGCTATCGAGTCCCTGGTTCCGGGGTTTGCATGGGTGATGCCCGCGTCTGATTTCAATCCCCCCATTGCCAGCATCAAAGTGGCCATTCAACATGACCCCCGGCAACAGGTCCGCCTATTGTTGGAGGGCAAACAGGTCCACGGGTTGACCCGTGCGGGGTCGATCACCAACACCGATCACACGGTGCAGGTCAGCATGTGGAGCGGGGTGGGCATCGCAGTGGGCGATAATCGATTGACGGCCGTATTGACCGACCGCACAGGCAAAGAGATTGATCGATTGGAACGCATGGTGCACTGTGCCGGTCCACCGGTTCAAGCGCAGTTGCTCAAAGCCGCCTCCCAGTTGACGGCCAATGGCAAAGATACGCCGGTTATCGCGGTACGGCTTACCGACAAGGATGGCTATCCGGCGCGGTTTGGCACATTAGGAGAGTTTCGCGTGGTGCCTCCCCATACCGCTTATGTGGCCCCCACCTTGCTGCGGGACGATTTGAACCGCACACTGGAAGATGCCCCCCGTTATCGGGTAGGCCCGGATGGTGTGGCCCACATCAAGCTGGAACCCACCACCCAAAGTGGAAATGTGACCTTGAATTTGCTGTTGGACGGCAAAACACAGGACATTCGGGCCTGGCTGCAACCACAGCTGCGCGATTGGATTTTAGTGGGTCTGGCCGAAGGCACCCTGGGCTACCACACCGTTTCCGGCAATATGGAGAACCTGGATGCGTCCCGGCAGGAGGCGGACTATTATCAGGATGGCCGCTTGGCTTTTTTTGCCAAAGGCCGCATCAAGGGCCGGTGGTTGCTGACTGCAGCTTATGATTCGGGTCGCGATGAAAACGATCCCAACCGTCGCCTGTTTCAAACTATAGATCCGGACACTTATTACACGCTTTACGGCGATGCCACCGACCAGCAATATGAAGCGTCCAGCATTCGCAAACTCTATTTGAAAATCGAACGCGAACGTTTCTATGCACTGTTCGGGGATTACGATACGGATCTTAGCGTCACTGAACTGTCACGCTATAGTCGCCGTTTAAACGGCCTCAAATCGGAGTACAGGGGCGAGCGTGCCGGTTTGTCCGTCTTTGCCAGCGACACCGATCAGGCTTTTATCAAAGATGAGATCCGCGGTGACGGTACCTCCGGAATTTATCGTTTGTCGCGCCGCCACATCGTGATGAATTCGGAGACCGTCACTATCGAGACCCGTGACCGCTTCCATAGTGAAGTGATCATCGCTTCACAAACCATGGCCCGTCACATGGACTACAACATCGATTATGAAGCGGGCACCCTTTATTTTAAGGCGCCGGTCTACAGCCGGGACCCGAATTTTAACCCCATTTATATTGTGGTCGCCTATGAATCCAGCGATGCCGCCGATCAAGACTATACTTATGGCGGTCGCGGGTCCGTCAAATTGGCTGGAGGCAAAGCAGAAGTGGGCGCTACCTACATCCATGAAGGGCCCCGCAACGGCGAGGCGGATCTGGGCGGCCTGGATGCGCGTGTGGATCTGGCCGACGGCCTGCAAATCAAAGCTGAGGTGGCCGCCACCCGTAAAAAAGAAGCCGGTCAAGAGCGGACCGGAGAGGCTTATTTGGCGGAGGTCACCCAACAGTCGGATAATCTGGAGGCCAGGATTTACTTCCGTGAACAAAATGAAGATTTCGGATTGGGACAGCAAAATGGCGGAGAGAGCGGCACCCGCAAAATCGGTGCGGATGCGGACTGGCAGATCAGCCCCAAGTGGTCTCTGGATGGCGAACTCTACCGTCACCACAACCTGGCCACGGAAGCTGAACGGGATGTGGGCGAATCCCATCTGAAATATACGGCCTCGCGCTACAGTTTAAGGGGTGGGGTGCGCATGGCCGAAGATCGGTACGCCGACGGCGCCAGTGCCCGCTCCAATCAGATTATCGCCGGGGCCGGCCGTCAGTTCTTGGACAATCGGCTGCAATTGCGCCTCGACCATGAGCAATCCATCGGCGATGACGATGCCAACCTGGACTATCCCACGCGAACCATCTTCGGCGCGGATTATCAGCTAACCGATCCGGTGAGCCTGTTTGTCGAGCATGAAATCACCCAGGGCCAGAGCTTTGACAGCCAGAGCAGCCGTGCCGGTTTTAAGGCCACCCCATGGCAAGGCGGCCAGGTGGGCTCTTCAGTGGGGCATCAGATCGGCGAAAATGGCGATCGCCTGTTCACCAATTTAGGCCTCACCCAGTCCTGGCAGATCAACGACCGGTGGCGTGTGGACGGCGGCCTGGACCGCACCCAGAAAGTTAGCGGTGAAGCCCGGGCACCGTTTGATACCGATGTGCCGACGGCTGCCGGCGCACAAGAAGATTTTACCGCGCTATCTTTGGCCCTGGGCTACAAAGTCGATCTATGGTCCTGGACCGGCCGGGTGGAAAGTCGTGTGGCGGACAGCCAGGACAAATGGGGCTTGATCACCGGCATCGCCGGCGAGGTCCGACCGGGTCTAGGGCTTTCGGGCGGTATGGAAGCGTTCAATACCGTCGCTGCGTCAGGCGACGAGCATCTGGACGGCAATGTGCGCCTGAGTTTGGCCTATCGGCCCAAAAATACGCGCTGGATCGTTTTTGATCGTCTGGAATATAAATTTGAGAACCGCAAAGATGATACCGGCGAGCTCGACGCCCGCCGTATCGTGAACAATTTAAACACCAATTATAAGCCCTTCCTTGGGTTGCAGCTGGCCCTGCAGTACGGTGCCAAATATGTGTTCGATACGATCGATGGTTCATCCTACAGCGGATACACCGACCTGACCGGCATTGAGGCACGTTACGATTTGACGTCAAGTTGGGACATCGGACTGCAGGCCAGTTTGCTTCACTCATGGGATGCCGGCCAGTTGGATTATCGCACCGGTTTATCGGTGGGCTATGCCATGTTCAAAAACACGTGGCTGAGTGTGGGCTATAATCTGACAGGTTTCAGCGATGAAGACTTTTCATCCGCCGATTACACGGCTGCCGGCCCCTATATGAAGTTCCGCATGAAGTTTGATCAAAAATCGGTGAAGGAGATGGTCAACTGGATGGGTTGGGATTAAGGGCTCGCATAAAAATGTGAAGTTATTTTTGCGCGAACCCTAAGGAGGCAACTTGTCAATATGGGTGACCCATAGTAATTTGTTGTGCAGTCGTTTGTATCAGCGTTATTGCTGGATGGTATTGATCCATATGCTGCATAGGATTCCTTTAAAACGTGTGGTTCAGGTATTGGTACTGATGGGGCTGAGCGCCTTGGTGGTGGGTTGCGGTCCCAGAGTGCATGTCCTGGATGCTTCCAGCGGTCCGACGGTGGGGCTGGCCAGCTACTATGGCCGCAAGTTTCATGGCCGCCGTACCGCCAGCGGTGAGCGCTTTAACATGCACGCCATGACCGGGGCGCATCCCCGGCTGCCGTTCGGCACGCAGGTGCAGGTCACCAACCTGAAGAACAAGCGCGCCGTAACCGTGCGCATCAACGACCGCGGCCCTTTCGTCAAAGGGCGTATCATCGATCTCTCCTATGCAGCCGCCAAAAAGATCGGTATGCTGTCAGACGGCGTGGTGAAGGTTCGCATCGCCATCGTGAAATGATGACACATTGTCTGAAAGTGCCTTGCAGCGATCTGTGATTGACATATTGGCGCGAGTAAGCCAATTTAAGTTGAGATCCTTTCAACGCCGGCTTCATTAAATCATTGTTAAGAAGATGACCTTGGAAAGCGCGCCTACTGATACGGGAATACCCATGACGGCTCAAGGGTTGATTGCCTGCCCCGCCTGCGACCTGTTGCACCGTCGCAGCTGTTTGCTCCGCAAAGGTGTTGCCCGCTGCGTCCGCTGTGGTACGGCGCTGTACCGGCTCCGCTGCGATGAACGCTTGGACCGCCCTTTGGCCATGACATTGGCGGCCATCGTGCTGCTGGTGATCGCCAACCTGTTTCCCTTTATCAGTTTTAACATGGAAGGCCGTATGCAGGAGTCGTTGCTCTCTTCCGGCCTGCTGGTGCTTTACAGTGACGGCTGGATCGGGATGGCTGTACTGGTCCTGCTGACCGGTATTTTATGCCCCTTGATCCAGTTGGCGGGCATGGCTTATGTGCTCATCACCTTGTACAGGGGAAACGTTCCACAGCATATCGGCTGGATTTACCGCTGGGTACGTCACTTGCGGCCATGGGCCATGGTGGAAGTTTACATGCTGGGAATTTTAGTTACCGCCGCCAAACTCACAGATTCGGGCAGTGTCTTACCGGGTGTGGGCTTATATGCATTTGCGGCCTTAATATTCGTGTTGCCGGCGGCCACCGCCAGCCTCAATCCGGAAAACATATGGCAGCGGATACCTCTGAATTGAAACAGCTGACTGCGTCTGCGGTCCACATGGCCAGCTGCCACAGCTGCCGGCTGTTGTGCCGGACGGCGGATGACGGCCAAACATCGGCGCAATGCCCGCGCTGTGGGGCGTCGTTGCATCTGCGTAAACCGGCCAGTGTGGTACGGACCTGGGCGCTGGTCATCTCCGCCTTGATCCTTTACCTTCCGGCCAATCTTTTTCCGGTGATGGTGACTTCCTCCATGGGAAGCGCGAAGTCCGATACCATCATCAGCGGCGTGATCTATTTCATTACTACAGGAAATTGGCATCTGGCCTTGATTATTTTGGTGGCCAGTATCATGGTGCCTCTTGTTAAAATATTGATCTTAATTTATCTGTTGTTATCTGTCCAATTCGCATGGATCCGGCGGCCGGTGGACCGCACCCGGCTCTACCATTTGATTGAGATCATTGGCCGTTGGTCCATGGTGGATATTTTTGCCGTCGCCACCATGATCGCTCTGGTGAAAATGGAGGTGCTGGGCAATGTCGATGCCGGGCCGGCGGCCCCTTTTTTTGCGGCCGTGGTGGTGATCACCATGTTGGCGACGCAGTGTTTTGATCCGCGACTGATTTGGGATGCGGTGGAGGAGGCTTGATGAATACCAACGACCCGAACACCGATTTGCTGGACCAGGCGCCTGAACCGGATGTGCGAGATGCCCATCGCTTCAGTTTGATCTGGCTGATACCCATTGTTGCTGCGGTGATCGGTCTGGTGTTGGCGGTTAAAACCATCTCGGAGAGGGGGCCCACCATCACCATTGATTTTGCATCCGCCGAGGGCCTGGAAGCCGGCAAGACCCGAATCAAGTATAAGGATGTTGAGGTCGGACGGCTTGAATCCATACAACTGGATCGGGATTTGTCACAAGTCAAGGTCACCGCCAGCATGGTTCCGGAGATTGCGCCTTATCTCACCCGCTCCACACGATTCTGGGTGGTGCGCGCGCGGGTGGCGGCCGGTGAAGTGTCCGGCCTGGGCACTCTTTTTTCCGGCTCCCACATCGCCATGGATCCGGGCAAGCCTGGAGAAGAAGTGAGTCATTTCAAGGGATTGGAAACACCACCGGTGGTCAGCATGGATATGGCGGGCAGCTATTTCAATCTGCGAGCTGAAAAGCTGGGCTCTTTGAATCCGGGGGCGCCGGTCTATTTTCGCCAGATTAAAGTCGGTCAGGTCGTGAGTTATCAGATGCCTCCCGACGGCAAGGCGGTGGAGGTCCGGATTTTCATCCGTTCCCCCCATGATGAGCGTGTCAACCAGAACACCCGCTTTTGGAATGCCAGCGGTGTGAATCTTAGAGTGGATACCACCGGTGTTCGTATCAATACGGAATCCCTGATGGCTTTGCTGGATGGCGGTATCGCATTTGAAACTCCCGCCAACTTTGTCTCCGGCGGACCGGTAGATCCGCAACGCCATGTCTTTACCCTATATGAAAGTTACGACCAGATCGGTGAAAACATCTATGCGAAGCGATTTTACTTTGTCGCTGTTTTTGGCGGGTCGGTACGCGGCCTTAGCGTCGGGGCGCCGGTTGAGTTTCGCGGCATCAAGGTGGGGGAGGTGGTTGATGTAAGATTGGAGTTCAACGCCAAAAAGGCCTCATTTCGCATACCGGTGCTCTGCTATGCCGAACCGGAAAGAATCGATATCCTGGGGGGGGCACCGGGCAATAGTAAAGAGGTCCTGGCCAGGCTGGTTAAAAAAGGCCTGCGCGCCCAATTGCGGACGGGGGTGCTCCTGACCGGCCAGCGCTATGTGAACTTGAGTATCCATCCGGATGCAAAAGCGGAAGAATTGCGCTATGGCGCCGGCTATCCCGAACTGCCCACCTTGCCCGAGCCGGTTCAAGAGATCACCACCAGTCTGGCGAGTCTGCTGGATCGGCTTGAGCGATTGCCCATTGAACAGATCGGCAGCGACATGCGGGACACGGTAAAGCATGCCAAACAATTGGTGGGGTCTCAGGATTTAAAGGCCGCTGTCGGCGCTTTGAACGACACCTTGGTTCAACTTCAACTGTTTGCGGCCCAACTCAATCAAAACATCGGGCCTGAGGCCTCGGCCGTATTGGTGCAATCCCGTAAAGCGCTGTCGGCCGCGGAAAAGACCCTTAATGCCGATTCACCCATGGCCTATGAACTGAGTCAAACCTTGAAGGAATTGGCCAAGGCCGCCCGCGCCGTGGGTGCCTTGGCAGAAGTATTGGAACAAAATCCCCAGGCGCTGATTTTTGGGAAAGGAACCTCTCCATGATGGGTAAATGGTCCGGTTGGATAGCGATGCTGACACTCACCGTGTGGATGGGATGCGTGTCAAACAGCCCGTCGCCGGCGTATTATAATTTGAACAGTCGATCAGACCCTTCCCATCCGGTTTCCCGGAATGCACTCACGGTGGGAGTGGGGCCGGTGCGATTGCCGGACTACCTCGATCATTCGGCCATCGTCACCCGCTTAAGCCCCAACCGGCTGCAAATCAACCACAGCCATCGTTGGGCCGGATCGCTGCAACAGGAAATTATACGTGTATTGGCGGCCAATATAAAAAGCGAGACCACTGTCGGGCAGGTGGTGGTCTATCCTTGGCGCAGCGATGCAGAGCCTGACGTTTATTTTCGAATTACATTCCATGCATTTGAAGGCCGGCCGGCCGGGCGTATACAGCTCAAAGCAACCTGGTCACTGCACCGCAACGCTTCAGGCCAGGCGACATTAATTCGGGACAGCGAAGTGATTGAAACCGTCAGCAACAATAGTTTTGAGGCGTTGACCCAAGGCATGGGGCGTGCGCTGGCGGTATTGAGCCATGAAATGGCGGCTGTATTGTCCGCTGAAGGGCTTGCGGTCCATGAGCCCGATAGAGAGAATTAGAAGCTTTGAAATGATTTCAAGATTAGCGTTTTTTTTACAAGGCACGGATTTAAATTTCGCCTCCTAGTGACATATGACATTCAACCAACAAAGGAGGAGATAATGCCCCCAACGTCTTTCAATCCCGGCCAGGCGTATGATTATCCGCTTATTCTTAAGAAGTTGTTGAACACACCTTTGATCAATGCACCAAATCAGCAGATCGTCTATCGCGATGCCCAGCGTTATACTTATCATGATCTGAATGAACGCATCCAGCGCCTGGCCAATGCTCTGACCAGCCTGGGCATCGGGCCCGGCGATACAGTGGCGGTGTTTGATTATGACTCTCCGCGATATCTGGAATGCTTCTTTGCTGTTCCGATGATGGGTGCCGTGCTGCAGACGGTCAATTGGCGTCTTTCCACCGATCAGATCAGCTTTACGCTGAACCATGCGCAAGCCAAAGCCGTCATCGTCCATTCGGATTTTGTGCCTATTGTGGAAACCATTCGGGCCTCCTTGACGTCCGTGCAAATCCGGATCCTCATTGGAGAGGGTGACCGTCAGACGGATTCACAACTTGCCTTTGATGCTGAGTATGATCAGATGCTGAAGCGGGCATCTGCCGTACACGATTTCGCCGATCTGGATGAAAACACCAAAGCCACCACATTTTATACCACCGGTACCACCGGTGATCCCAAAGGCGTGCATTTTTCCCACCGCCAACTGGTCCTGCACACCCTGTCGCTGGCCATTGCCCTGGGTGCCTATGATAACCTGGGCCGGTTCAGATCCAATGATGTTTACATGCCGATGACACCGATGTTCCATGTGCATGCCTGGGGCCTGCCTTATGTGGCCACCCTGCTGGGTGTGAAACAGGTCTATCCCGGCAAGTATGAACCGGAAATGCTTTTAAATTTGATCAAGACCGAAAATGTGACATTTTCGCACTGTGTCCCCACCATTTTACAAATGCTTCTGGTCACACCATCGGCACAACAGATGGACCTGACCCGGTGGAAGGTCATTATCGGCGGTGCCAAGCTGCCCAAGGGCCAGGCACGCGCGGCAAACGAGCTGGGCATTACGGTGTATACAGGATATGGCATGTCCGAAACCTGTCCGGTGATGAGCCTCTCTTTGCCCAAACCCCATATGATGAATTGGGACGAGGATCGTAAACTGGATATCCTTACCAAGACCGGCACCCCCATTCCCTTGGTGGAGATCGAGGTGGTCGATGAGACAGATAGACCCATTGCCCATGATGGCATCACCACCGGAGAGGTTGTTTTTCGAGCGCCCTGGCTGACGAAAAGCTATTCCAAAGCGCCGGACAAAACAAAAGAACTGTGGCGCAACGGTTATCTCCACTCCGGCGACGTGGGGCACATTGACCCTGAAGGGTATCTTCAGATTACCGATCGCATCAAGGATGTGATTAAAAGCGGTGGCGAATGGGTCTCTTCCCTCGATTTGGAGAATATCCTGAGCCAACATGAGGCCGTTCTGGAGTCGGCGGCCATCGGGGTGCCGGATGCCAAGTGGGGCGAGCGCCCATTCATGCTGGTGGTGCTCAAGCCCCAATTTGTCGACCGGACCACCCAGGCGGAATTAAAAACCTATATGCGTCAGGCGGTTGATCAGGGGCAGCTGCCCAAATATGGCCTGCCGGATAAAATAGTGCTGGTGGAGGCCCTGCCCAAGACCAGCGTAGGCAAGCTGGACAAAAAGCGGATGCGTCAGGAATTCCGATAGGCCGTGGGCCTTCTGAAATGGAGTCGTATCTTCTCGAAAGGCCTGGCTCAAAGCGGGTGACACTATTGTGCTGATGCCACTCCGATGCGGAGGATAATCTTTAACCAATTTGTAAAAGCTGGGAGTATTATGAAAATTCTAATCGTTGGTGGAAAAGGTACCATTGGTAAAAAGGTAAGTGATCATCTTGCAAAGAAGCACGAAGTCATGATTGCCGGGAGAAGCTCAGGAGACGTAGTCGTGGATATCACTGACTGCCGATCGATTGAAGCCATGTTTGAATCCAGTGGAAAGGTTGATGCCGTCGTTTGCATTGCTGGCGATGCGAAATGGGCCGCCTTCGATTCAATGACAGAGGAAGACTTCTACATTGGTTTGAGAAGCAAATTAATGGGCCAGGTGAATCTTGTGAGAATTGGGCAAAAATATTTGAATACCGGCGGCTCTTTCACTCTGAGTACGGGAATACTGGCAGACCATCCGGTCGATCTGACGACAAGTGCTGCTATGGTCAATGGCGGCATACACAGCTTTGTTAAGGCAGTATCCCTTGAATTAAAGGATGGGATCAGGATTAATGTCATATCGTCGGGGCTGGTTGAAGATGCCGCAGATAAATATGGGGACTATTTTCCCGGTCATAATCCAATACCGATGAAAAAGGTGGTAAATGGCTATGTCAAAAGCATTGAAGGTAAAGGAACAAGTCAAATAATACGAATGTATGACAATTGTTGATGCTTTGAAATATTCAAATCCTCAGCATTTAAGAAATGCTGTTGTTTTAATGAATTGAAGCTTAAATTCCTGGTGAAGGTTCCGATCGCAGTGGTGATAATTTAAACTGGATCGTGAAAAATGATTCCCACGGTTTGTCTATCTCTGCTTGACATATACTTATCAAATATTTAATCATAAATATGATATGATATAATATTTAATTTTCTCAACCGATCCGCGTGGGGCATCACCGTGAAAAAGACAAAACAAGCGACCCAGCCATCCAAGTCATCTGCCGGACACACCCAAAAAGCCTATGAAGGAATCCGCAAGATGCTTTTTCACAACGAAATCGTTGCCGGCCAGAAAATAAGCTACCGGGATCTTTCGGAGCGGTTGGGTATGAGCCAGACACCCATCATCCAAGCACTCAAGTGGCTGGAATTCAAACAGCTTGTCCGACACGAACCCAACCGTGGCTACTACACGGCATCCATCAGCCTGCAGGAGGTCGAGGAAATCTATGACCTGCGCGAGTTGATCGAGTTAAACCTCTTGCCGATGACGCTCAAACGGATCGATGGTCAGGATCTAAGCCATTTAAAAAGAGCTCTGGATGCGCACCTGAAGGCGTCGCGCAATATATATTTATATGACCGCCTGCTGCGGGATATGGAGTTCCATCTGATCCTATCGGAAATGTCGGGACGCAAGGTCCAGCATCAGACGCTGACCAACCTGTTCGATCTGCTCTACCTTAAATATGGCGGGGAATTTCTCTTTTCATCGTCGATGGATTCGGCCGATACGGATCACAAGGAACTGTTCAGTCACATTGAGCAAAAGGATCTGAAAGGCGCTAAACGTGTTCTATCGCGACATATTTTGCGAGTCAAGGCTCACGTAATTAAAGGCGTTCGACAGATGATCGCCGCCACACAAATTTAGCTGTGCTCAGATAGGCGCCCCATCGTATTTACTTTCGGATGAAAAATCGCTTGACAAGGATCATTCCCTTTAATATGCAAACATTTATTTGATTAAAAATTTGATCAAAAAACAAATCAGATAAAGGGGGACGCCCGGAGGAACCCATGAAACTGACGCTAATGGAAGGCAATGAAGCCATCGGCTGGGGTGCCAGAGCGGCCGGCTGCAACTTTTTTGCCGGTTATCCGATCACCCCGGCCACTACCATTTATAATACCATGCTGAAGCTGCTTCCCCCCGAAGGAGGCGTTTGCCTCCAGGGCGAGGACGAGATCGCTTCCATCGGATTTTGCCTGGGTGCGGCCATGGCGGGCATGAAGGCCATGACGGCCACTTCGGGGCCCGGCATCAGCCTGTACAGCGAGCAGATCTCTTTTGCCATCGGTAGCGAGATTCCCATCGTCATTGTTGATGTCCAGCGACTGGGACCTTCCACCGGTTCGGCCACAAAGGGAGCGGACGGAGATGTTCAATTCCTTCAGTGGGGCAACAGCGGGGGGTTGCCCGTGATCGTGCTGGCACCGACGGATGTGAAAGATTGCTATGAACTAACCGTGCAGGCTTTCAACCTGGCTGAACAATACCGCTGCCCGGTGTTTCTTGCCGCAAACAAAGAGATCTCCATGACCCGCGAAACCATTTGCCTTGACGCGCTCGACCTTGCGCCGGCCGTTGAGCGCCGCCGGGCGGATCCGGACAAGCCGTTTTTGCCTTTCCGTGTCAATGGGGATCAAAAAGTGCCTGATTTTCTGCCCATTGGTGGGAAAACGCTGGTGCGCCAGACCTCCTCAACCCACGGGGCCAACGGATATATCACTACGGACGCTGAAGAGATCGCTATGATGCAGCAGCGCCTCAAGGAGAAAATAGAAAATGCGGTGGGCGATTTCACCGTTTTCGATGAACTTCTCGTTTCGGAAGCAGATACCTTGGTGGTGACTTACGGAATTACCGCCCGGGCAGCCCAGGTTGCAGTGAGACGACTGAAGACCCAGGGGCGACCCGCGTCTTTGCTGGTATTAAAAACCTTGTGGCCGGTTCCCGAAGATCTTATCTGCGAAAAGGCCGCTCCCTTTAAACGGGTGGTGGTGGCCGAAATGAATCTGGGGCAGTATGTCCGGGAGATCCAGCGTCTGCTGCCGGGCAAGGAGATCGGATTTGCGGGTGGGATGAACGGCGAACTGATCAAACCCGGACAAATCATGGAGGTGGTTGAAAATGGATAGCTTGCTAAACGCCGGCCGGCCGGCGGTGTTCTGCTCGGGCTGCTCCCATGACCAGGTGCTGCGTGCTCTGGACAAGACATTGATCGACATGGACTTGAGTGGACAGGATGTGGTTATCGTTACCGACATCGGATGCTCGGGTCTTTTCGATACTTTTTTCAATACACACGCCTTTCATGGCCTTCATGGGCGGGCGCTGACTTATGCCACCGGAATCAAGATGGCGCGCCCCAATCTGAAGGTCATCGTCACCATGGGCGACGGCGGACTGGGTATTGGCGGTGCCCATGTCCTATCCACCTGCAGGCGCAACATCGACCTGACCCTGCTGGTGCTCAACAATTTCAACTATGGCATGACCGGGGGGCAATGCTCGTCCACCACGCCCCAGGATGCGGTGGTGGGATCCGGATTTCTCAACAAGCTGGAAAAGCCGTTGGATATCTGCCAGGTGGCCGGCGCAGCCGGCGCAGCTTGGGTGGCACGGGCCTCAACCTACCAGAAAGACCTCGGCAAGACTCTCAAGGCGGCCATCACTTTCGACGGTTTTTCCATGGTGGATATCTGGGGGGTCTGCCCGGGCCGTTACACACGACGCAACAAACTGACTCCTAAAATCGTCGATGCCAATCTGGCCCGGATGCCCGAACTGCCCGATTATGAGAAACTGAACTCACGCCCGGAATACGGACAAGCCTACCGACAAGAGGCGGATACCCTCGGCAAGGCGAAGGAGCCGGTGCAGATTGCGGCCACCTGCAAAGCTCCCCGGGCCGGCCGCCAGGAAATCGTCATTTTGGGCAGCGCCGGTCAGCGTATCATTACAGCGGGCGAACTCATGTGCCTGGCCGGGGCATCGGCCGGCTGCCACGCTACCCAGAAAAGCGACTATCCCATCACCGTCATGAAGGGCCATTCGGTCAGCGAAGTCATCCTCTCGGATTCACCTATCGAATATACGGGGATAGAAAATCCTTCCGTGGTCATCGCCCTGGCAGCCGAAGGAATCAATCGGCGGAAAAAGATGCTGGCAGAGCTGTCCCCGGAATGCACCATCGTCAAATCGTCGGAAGTTGAACTGCCGGAGACCCGGGCATCCGTTCTCGAGATTGATTTTAAAGCGAAAAAGATAAAATCCTCCGATTGGGCGCTGGCGGCCCTGGCTGTGCTGGCCGGGAAGAACAAAGCGTTGACCATGCAGATGCTTACCTCGGCATTGAAGCTGCGTTTTACTCCAAAAGTGTTCGAGATGGCCCAGGCGGTGATTGGAAAAATCGCTGCCTGACGGATATTCGGTTTGTCAGGTCATACCTATTGCCTGCAGAGCAACCCGGCCCTGATATCAACTATTTGATGGGGTTATAAAATGGAAAATATTTTATCATTGCGAGCACGAAGCATCAAACCATCCATTACGCTTGCCATTTCGGCCAAGGCCAAGGCCATGAAAACGAGAGGAATCGATGTGTTCAATTTTTCTGCAGGTGAGCCGGACTTTGACACACCGGACATGATAAAGCAGGCGGCCTATACAGCTATCGAAACAGGTTTTACCAAATATACGGCCGCAGGCGGCATCCCAGAACTCAAGGAAGCCATTATCGCCAAATATCTGGGCGAACAGAGACTGACCTATGAACCCTCTCAGGTGTTGGTTTCCAATGGAGGCAAACATGCCCTGCACAATATTTTCCAGGCGGTGCTGGATCCGGGCGATGAAGTGGTGATTCCCAGCCCCTATTGGCTCTCCTACCCGGATATGGTTATCCTTTCCGGTGGTACGCCGGTTATACTGCATACGCACATCGAGGACGATTTCAAAATTTCTCCGGAATCGCTTGCCGAAGTTATAACCCCACGCACCAAATTATTGATTCTCAACTCACCGTCCAATCCGACTGGAGCCGTCTATTCGGCCGATGAGCTTGCCGCCCTCGCCAAGGTCGTAGAGGAATCCGGAATGATCGTTATTTCCGACGATGTCTATGAAAAATTCGTTTTCGACGGTCAAACCTTTTCCAACCTGCCCATGGTCGCACCTCATCTAGTGGAAAATGTTGTCATTATCAACAGCGCCTCCAAAACCTATTCCATGACCGGTTGGCGAATCGGGTTTGCACTCGGGTCTGAAACGATTATCCGGGCCGCCACGCGGATTCAGGGACAGGCCACTTCCTGTGCCGGCGCAATATCCCAAAAAGCATACACATTTGCATTGCAGAGTGATACCGCCCTGGTCGAGGCGTTTCGGCGTTCATTTGAAATCAGACGCAACCTGATGTTCGATGGGTTGGCTGCGATTGATGGGATTCTGGCGTTTAAACCGGCGGGCGCATTTTATCTATTCTGTGATGTGAGCAGCTTCTACGGCAAGTTGCCGGGGGTCATCGACTCGGTATCATTTTGCGAATATCTGCTGGAGAAATATCGTATCGCCTGTATTCCAGGTAAAGCGTTCGGTGCCGACCAGTGCATCCGCTTTTCCTTTGTAACCGATGAAGCATCGATTAAGGGGGGACTATCTCGGATTGCCCAGATGTCATCGGCGATACGATGAGACTATTTTAACGAAAAAAAGAACAAAGAAGAGGGAATGATGGACTTTAAACTGTCAAAAGAACTTGAGATGCTGAGAAAAGCGGTGCGTGAATTCGCCAACAAGAAGATCGCGCCCAACGTGGACCAATGGGACGAGGAACACTACTTTCCCTACAAGGAAGCCATCAAACCCATGGGCGAGCTGGGCTTCTGGGGAACGGTGATTCCTGAAAAGTACGAAGGTGAAGACATGGGCTGGATGGCGGCCATGATCGTCACCGAGGAGATCGCACGGGTGTGCAGCTCGCTACGGGTGCAGGTCAACATGCAGGTGTTGGGATGCGCCTTCACGATTTTGACCTACGGTACTGAGGAACTGAAGCAGAAGTACATCCCGGGGCTGTGCACGGCCGATCTGATCGGCGGTTTCGGTATCACCGAACCGGATGCCGGATCGGACGTTATGGCCATGTCCAGCACGGCCGAAGATAAAGGCGACCACTGGTTGCTCAACGGCTCCAAGACCTGGATCTCCAATGCCGACGTGGCCGACGTGCTGATCTACTATGCTTATACCGACAACGAGGCCGGTTCCAAGGGGCTGTCGGCCTTCGTCATCGAGCCCAAGAATTTCAACGGTGTCAAAACCACCAAGCTGGACAAGATGGGGTCATTCTGTTCGCCCACCGGTGAGGTTTTTCTGGACAACACCAGGGTGCCCAAGGAAAACATCCTCGGCAAGCCCGGCATGGGGGCCAAGATCGTCTTCGGATCCTTGAACCAGACCCGTCTGTCCGCGGCCGCCGGTGCGGTGGGCGTAGCCCAGGCCTGCCTGGAGGTCGTGACCAAATACTGCAACGATCGCAAGCAGTTCGGCAAACCCATCGGCCAGTACCAGATGAACCAGGACATGGTGGCCCAGATGGCCACCGAGATCGACGCTGCCCGGCTGCTGGTCTACAAGGCTGCCTGGGCCAAGGATCAGGGCAAACTCAACAACGGCCTCGACGTGGCCAAGGCCAAGTACTTTGCCGGGGAAACGGTGAACAAATGCGCCAACTACGCCATGCGCATCCTGGGCGCCTACGGTTACTCCACCGAGTATCCGATTGCACGGATCTACCGCGATACGCCCACTTACTACATGGTGGAAGGATCCACCAATATCTGTAAATGGATCATCGCGCTGGATCAACTGGGTTACCGCAAAGCCAATCGATAATGAGAATCAGATTGCATTTCATTCACCGATTAAACTGGCAGTATCCATGGAGGTAAGGGCCGCTCATGAAATCCTACTTCAGAAAAATGAAACCTATTGGCAATAAGCTTCCCGATAAAGCAAACAAAGATACCCATGAGAATGTCCAGAACATCTTCGATGTTGAAAAGGAGATTGCCGACGCCGTGGCAACGGTTAAAAACGCCGGCTTTCCCACCGAGAAGATCAATGCCCGGGGACAAATGACCCTGTGGCAGCGGCTGGAATACCTGGTGGATGAGGAGACCTGGTGCCCCCTGCACACCCTTTACAATCCCCAAGACAATGTCGAAGGGACCACCAATGTCTTCGATGGTCTGGCTAAGATTTCCGGCAAATGGTGCGTGGTTATCGGTTTTGACAACAAGGTGATGGCCGGCGCATGGCTGCCTGGGCAATCGGAAAACATTCTCAGGGTCACCGATCTGGCCAAGCGATTGAACATTCCGCTGATCTGGGTGGTCAACTGCAGCGGCGTCAAGCTGACCGAACAGGAGAAATTCTACGCCAACCGCCGTGGGTCCGGCACACCGTTTTACCGCCATGCCGAACTCAACCAGATGGGCATCCCGGTGCTGGCCGGTATTTACGGCACCAATCCGGCCGGCGGCGGTTACCAGGGCATCAGCCCCACGATCTTGTTTGCCCACAAAAACTGCAATATTGCCGTGGGCGGCGGTGGCATTCTCAGCGGCATGTCGCCCAAAGGCTATTTCGATACGGAAGGGGCCGAGGCCCTGATCAGTGCAGCCAAGCAGTACAAGGCCAAACCGCCGGGATCAGTGGGCATCCATTATGACGAGACCGGATTTTTTCGCTATGTATACGAAAAGGAGACCGAGGTGCTGGATGGACTCAAAGCCTACATGCGCGATATTCCGACCTATCATCCCAAGTTTTTCCGTGTGGACGATCCACGATTTTCTAAATACGGCGTCGACGATCTGTACCAGCTGATCCCGTTCGATCAAAAGCGCTCCTATAGTTTTACCCAGGTTCTGGCGCGCCTGGTGGATGGTAGCGAACATCTGGAGTATAAGCCCGACTACGGGCCTGAAATCTACACCGGACTGGTGAAGATCGACGGGTTTGCAGTGGGCTGCATCGGCAACAATCAGGGGTTCCTGAAGCCGGATTACCCTGAGTATGCGGACTATCCCGGCATCGGCGGCAAATTGTACCGTCAGGGACTGATCAAGATGAACGAGTTCGTCACCCTTTGCGGCCGGGACCGGATTCCCATCATCTGGTTCCAGGACACCACGGGTATCGATGTGGGCGATATTGCCGAAAAAGCCGAGCTCCTTGGCCTCGGTCAAAGCCTGATCTATTCCATCCAGCAGACCGATGTGCCCATGATGCTGGTGGTGCTCAGGAAGGGAACCGCCGCCGCCCACTACGTGATGGGAGGACCCACCGCCAATCGGCACAACGCGTTTACCCTGGGCATCGCCACAACGGAGATTTACGTGATGCACGGAGAGACCGCCGCAGCGGCCAGCTTCTCGCGCCGGTTGGTCAAGGACAAGAACGCCGGCAAAATGCTGGATCCTACCATTGAGAAGATGAACAAGATGATGCAGTCCTACTATGACAACTCACGGCCATTGTACTGCGCTCGCAATGGTATGGTGGATGAGATCGTGAAAATGGCGAATTTAAGAAAATACCTCGTTGCATTTACCGGGGCGGCCTATCAAAACCCCAAGTCCATCTGTCCCCAGCATCAAATGCTGCTGCCCAGGAGCATCAAGGGATAGGCCCATGTCAACCCATGGGAATTAACTCCGAGCCCTTCGAAACTTATATCCGGAGCTCGAAAATCCGTATCCTTGCCGCCGTGTCTTACAGAATATCTGTTTTCCCCTCCGGCTTTTGCAACGATAGGATTTACTCTGCCGAATTATCATCAAAATACATATCGAAAAAGTAGCAATCCCCAACAGGCAAAAAGTCAGGTATATTGTACCAGCTGTTGCGGATTTTTTCCAAGTAGAGTTGGCGATATTGGGAAAAGCGGAATTTTTCGCCTATGACAACATAAAAGGTGCCGCCTTTGAATTCCATTTGGTCGTAGGTGACTTTTTCAAAAAAGGGGGCATAGCGATGCTTGGCGGGCAATGTGTGCAACGATAGGATATTTTTACCCTCCAGCTTGCGAAAATCCGTAAGTTTGTCATCATAACGGCCATGTTTGGATCCATCCATAAAAATAATAAAATATTCACCACTATGGTAGGTCATGGCCGATGAGGTGTAATAGCCGTTGGTGGCCAGTACATAGTCATGGCCATAACGATCCAGAATGGCCTGATAGAGTTCTTGACCATGATAGGCCATCACCAAATCATTGTAATACTGGTGGTTCTTGAACAGGTACAGGGGGCGCCATGCCAGGGCCCCGAATATGATTGCGGCGTGTAGCGTGCTGAAAATCAGAGAGAAGGTCACGATGCGTTTGATCTGGGACCGTTTCAGGTAAATCAGTAAGGGATACATCAACGGGTAAAAACCTAAAGTCCAGTGCAATCCGGTATCATGAAAACTAACGAGTGCGAAGAGAAACATGGGCACTGCAAATAGCATAGCGAAAACATTGTTGTCCTGACGTACGCCTTTTCCGATCCGGCGGATGTTTTTTAACAGGTAGTAAAACACCCATGGTGTGCCCAGGTAGATCTGGAAAGCCAAAAACAGCAACAGACCCGATATCTTCCAGGAGACCTCCTGATTGCGGTTGTAGACATTGAACAACACGTTGGTCCAACAGGTTTGGTAGTTGCCGTAGATATGGAAAAGCACAAATGGTAAGGCACCGGCCAGCAAACACAGCATCTGGATGATCTTGAAGCGGTCGCGCCGGTAGACAAGGGTCACGATAAACGCGATGGCCAGCAGTCCAGCAAAGTATTTGCTCAATATGGCCAGCCCGCACAAAGCACCGGCCAGAACCATGGCCGAAAGTTTTTGACGCTGCAAGCTATGAAAAAAGGCCAATCCCGACAGAAAGACCAATAGAAAAACGGGTGTGTCGGTGGTGATGAGGACAAACAGCAGGTGCAGAGGGCAGACTGCAAATGCCAGGCAGATCAATTTGGCTTTGTCCGGCGCTCCCAAGTTGCGGCGCACCAGGTGGTATATGCCCACGGTGATCACCAGGCCGCTGAGCACCGCAAACAACCGGCTGAAAAAAATATGGTTTCCCATCAACGAAAAGAGCCAGACAATCCATCCGGTTAGCGGTGGATGATCATAGTAGTTGATATCCAGATGTTGACCCCAGATCCAGAAATAGGCTTCGTCGGCGGTTACCGGGACCAGATAGGCCAGCAACAATTTGGCCAAAAAGATGATGCATAGCAGGTAAAAAAAATACTTCTCAATTTTATACAAAGCGATATCCTTTGCCGGTTGTGGCTGTATGTTCATTGTCGATGCAGCCGGCGGATACGAAACAGCTCTTGAAATACAAATATGGATTTGCTCACGCTGTCATATTGAATGCGTGAATCTTCCTGATGGGTCCATTGCACCGGAAATTGGCCCACTTTGAAGTTATGGCGCTTGGCCAAAAACAGGATCTCCGAATCAAAGATCACACTGTCCAAGCGTTGAAGGGAAAACAGGGTTTGCGCTGCTTTTCGGGTAAAAAGTTTAAATCCGCACTGGGTGTCTGGATAGGAAATACCAAGATAGCGATTCTGGATAAAGGTATAGAGTCGCGCCGAAAATTCACGGGCTCGATTTTGGTGTTGGCTGATCACAGACCCGGAAAGCGAGCGGGAGGCAATCGCAATATCGCAGCCGCTGTCCAGAAGCGCCAGACCGTTTTCTACGGCTGCCATAGGAACCGAGTAATCCGCATCCATAAACATGACGATTTCACCGCGGCCGTTGGGCATGCCGTAGCGTACCGCATAACCTTTGCCCCGGTTGGGGGAATACGCCAGACATTTCACCTGGACGTTGGGTGCGGATGAAAAATGTTCAACCACCTCACAGGTGTTGTCGTTGCTCCCGTCGCTGACAACCAGCACCTCGGATGAGTAGGTTTGGTTGCAAAGATAAGTCAATGTTTCATTTAAGGTATGAACAATGCGATCTTCTTCATTGTACGCAGGAATAATGATGCTCAATTTCATGTGTGCACGTCCATTGCAAAATGCCGCCCTTGCAGACTGTGTTTAAAAGGTAATTACTCGCGTCAATACGATACCGTGTTCTTGAAAGAGGATACGGTGATCCGTGATTTTATCCAGAAGGTTGGCCTTGGTCACCACCAAATCGCCTGCTTTGGGTTGACGTCTGACCACGGGTTTACCCAGGTAGATGCTAAAAGATGGATAAGCCATTTGCCACATGACCACCTCCTGGTTTAATGGTCGTGCGACCAAGGCCGCTTTTTTGATGGGCATCTGCAGAATTCCGGCCACTTTGGGGATTAAATAGCCGCTGAATACGCCAACAAAAATACAGCCCAATAAAACCGTACGCACCGGAATGGGCCATCGGGGCATGATCGCCACAATGATAACGGCCAACAAGGCGACGGCCATCACCATTTGGTGGGTTGGGCCGAACTCCGATAGGGCACCCTGGACCACCTGTTGGATAAATGCTTTGTCAATGAAAGGCAAGGCCCAGCGTGCTATATCCTGAAAAAAGAAGAAAAACAGCAGGAAAAGAAACACCGGCAAAGCCAGCAACCATGGGCGCTTGCCTCGTTCAATCGCCTGCCCCATAAAAATGAGCAGCGGCACATAACCGTAAACGATATAGTGTGGTAGCTTTGTGTCTGCCAGGGAGAAAAAGACAAAGACAAATCCGAACCACAGCCATAAAAAACGGCCCAATGGTGTGGATAGATGTTGGCGTATGGCTGAAACGCCCTGGCACAGCAGTGTGGTAAAGGGCATCAGACCGATCAATAGGACTGGAATGTAATATAAGATAGGCCCCGAGTGACTCTCCATGGATTTGGAAAAGCGTCCGACATTGTGTACCCAAAAGAACTCTTGGACAAACTGGCCGCCATATTTGTGATATAGCGCAGCATACCATGGTACGGCGATGGCCAAGAAAAGAAGCCACCCCAAGGGTTGGCATACCCCCCGCCACCACATGCGCATCTTTTTTTGCCATAGGAAAAAAAGGAAACTGGTCGCCAGCGGAATCAGGACCGCCACCGGACCTTTGGACAAGAAACCCAATGCCATGCCGATATAGGCAGCCAACATATAGGCACGGCGCGGTTCCTGTGAATAGGCATAGATGGCAAACATGGTGGTTGTGATAAACAGGTTCAATAAAGCATCCGGGATGGCCGCCCGCGTGGTGAGACTTGTTTGAAACGTTGTGGCCAAAAAGAATACGCAATAACCCGCCACGCTCTGGTTGAGGTGGCGGCGTACAAACAGAAATAGCAATACCGCCCAAGCCAGGGAGGCGATCACCGATGGCAACCGGAAGGCAAACTCAGTGGGACCCAGCAGGGAGACACTGACGGCCATGGTCCAGTACATCAGGGGGGGTTTGTGGAAAAACGGTTTGCCTTCTAATCGCGGCGTTACCCAATCCCCGCTTTGCAGCATCTCTTGGGTGACTTCGGCATAGGCGCCTTCGTCTTCATCAAAAAGCGGGATCTGCCCCAGGTTGAGAAACAGCGCTACCCATACCAGCGCTGCCAGAAATATCAGATGACGTGTGTTCTGAAAAAGCGGGTCTGCCATAGATGAAAATCCGTTCACTATGCCCGAGGCGCAATAGCCGATTCGGCAAATGCCAGCTTGACCTGGCGTAACAAGACCGTCGATTTTTGCCACATTTTCCATAGGAGCACGGCGCCTACAGGCACCAAAAAGATCAACCCGATGCCTTTGCCTAACCATAACCCGCGCGAGCCAAGGACCACCATCATCACGCCGATAGTCCCCAGCAAGAAGTAGAAACTAAGAATGAGCTCCCAAACCCGGGGCAATTCAGGCAGTCGTCCATGATGTGCCATATAGCGTTTTTGATCCGGCACCCGTAGAACCTTTGAATAAAGCAGATACATAATGATGATGCCCAGAAAAATAGAGCCCAGGATATCGGTGAGCCAATGGCTCAGGGTCATGCAGCGGGTCACTCCCATGGTCAAGCTGAGGACGATGGCCAAAGCCCCCCAGAGTCGACCGATCAGACACACATGTTTTTTGGCCAGCGGATTTCCCGCCAGGGCAATCGCCACGGTCATCAATAACATGGTTTGCGCAGTATGGCCGCTGGGAAAGGATCCGTAGAAGACCCCATCGGTGACAAATAACGGTCCGAAAGTGAACCAGTGGGAAAAAGACGCTTTATGTGCCAAAACCATATCAGGCCTTGCGCGGCCCATTATCCATTTTAATCCATGCACAACGTAAATCCCTGTCACCAGGGCAGAGGTTAAAATAAAGCCGGCTTCAGGACGGCAGGCCGCAATGCGCTTTATCCCCGGCCGGCGCCATCCCATGGTGTAGATCGTCACGGTCCCCAATAAAAGGAAGATAACCAGGTCATTGGCCCCCAAAGCTTCGCCTTCAAATATGGAATCACCCATAAAAGCCACCAATTTTGGTGACGCATGGCGGCTCAGGGCTACCGTCCAGTCCCTGTCCACCAGGGCAGCCCCGGCCATTATGGCCAAAAAGACCCCCAAGAGAAGGGTGAGTCCACCGTATTTTTTTGCGTATGGATGCATGCCTAACCAATCGTGTTAATGGCTCTTTTTATCTCTTTTATATCCAACGGATAACATACGCACCCCATCAGAGCCGCCATTGTGAATCAGGGTGAGCATCTATAACCATATCCGTAAAATGTGTCAATAAAGGCAAGTTTTTCACCCTCATGCCGTTTGGCCGCATGGTACGGGCCGGGTGCGAAGAAGGCGCTTGACAGGTTGCTATTAATCGTTTATCGTCGATACACGATTAAAGGTATGGAGAAGATGTGGTTAAAAATCCCGTCCTACGATGCAGTGCCGCCGATGGGGATAAAAGGTTTGGCGATCATAACCAACGGCTGGCAGCGATCTGTAAGGCCCTTGCGCACCCGGCTAGGATAGCCATCGTCGCCCATTTACAAAAGCGAAACCAATGTGTATGTGGTCAGATTGTTGATGTTTTGCCTTTGGCGCAATCTACGGTCAGCCAACACTTGAAGATTTTAAAATCAAGTGGGGTGGTCAAAGGTGAAATCGAGGGGCCGCGGACCTGTTATTGCCTCAATTTGGATGTATTGGCTGAGTTAAAAGCTTTGATCCGAAAGTTGTAGGGAAATGATGTTAACCACGACCAATGTTTCAGGGATATACGCATAAAGGTTAAACGACAGATGAATCAAGAGGACAACCACAAGCGCTGCTGTGATTCCGTCGGAGAGAAGAGTGACGATACCCCTGCTGCGCTTGAGATGTTACCGCTTTATCAGCCGCCGGAGGACAATGAGCCCTGTTGTGGGCCGCCGGCGGGGCCGCCAAGCAACGTCCACGAAAGACCCGGCTATACCCTGTGCGACTTTGTCGACGGCTTTGTGTCGACACCTGCCGGAAGTGTTCCCCGGATTAAAACATGTCTATCGCATCGGGACCAATGGGGGACATTGATGGTGCGTTTGGGCATTTGTCGCAATGATTATAAAATAGCGCCCGGACTCTATGCCGTGGGCCGGCCGGATGCCGATGCACCGGTTTTGGTGACAGCCAACTATAAACTCAGCTTCGATCACCTGCGCCGGCATTTGGCCGGCATAACCCTGTGGGTGCTGGTACTGGATACCCGGGGCATCAATGTCTGGTGTGCCGCCGGAAAAGGCACTTTTGGCACCCAGGAGGTGATCCAGCGTGTGCAGGCGACTCAACTTGCAAAGGTGGTCAACCATCAAAAGCTTATATTGCCACAATTGGGGGCACCGGGTGTGGCTGCACCGGCAGTGAAAAAAGCGTGCGGCTTTGAAGTCATCTGGGGTCCCGTTCGCGCACAGGATGTACCTGCCTTTTTGCAGGCGGGCATGAAAGCAGCCGAACCCATGCGGCGGGTGACGTTTTCCATCTCCGAACGTTTGGTTTTGGTTCCGGTGGAAATTGCTTTAATCGGAAAATATTTTGGCTGGGCCGTGTTGACCATCTGGGTGCTGTCCGGGATCGGTGTCCATCTATTTTCATGGGTCGTGACGCTCGAACGCAGCCTGTTGGCCGTCGGATGGTGCATGGTGGGTATATTTTCAGGATGTGTGCTTGTGCCGCTGCTGCTGCCCTGGATTCCCGGGCGTGCTTTTGCTTTTAAAGGCGCATTGATGGGAGGGGTGGTCGGCGTTTTTGCGCTATGGGCCATTGGGGCATACGTTTATATCGCTTTATGGTCCGGCATGGCCCTGGTGTTGCTGGCCATGGCCATTAGCTCGTACGCCGCCATGAATTTTACCGGTACCACGCCTTTTACTTCGCCGTCGGGAGTAGAAAAAGAGATGCGCAAGGCCATACCACTCCAAGTCGCGGCTGTGCTGATGGCAGCCGGGCTGTGGGTGGGGGCTGCTTTTTAAAACATGGGGGCTCTACCGGTGCGAAAATCAGGTTGCTTGCCCAAGGGCTATAAAATGAATCCATGGTGAGTGCGCCTTTTTACTGCGATTTAAATTTGATATCACAGATGCAATCACAACGAAGAAGATAACAATGAAATCTATACGCTACCTAGAAAATGTGGTCTCGTTGGTTTTGAATGACGAGGTGTGCGTCGGCTGTGGCGCTTGCACCCAGGTGTGTCCTCATGGTGTATTGGCCATGAACGGAAGAAAAATCCAGATTGTGGATCTGAACGGTTGCATGGAGTGCGGTGCCTGTGCTCAAAATTGTCCTACCCGGGCCCTGGCGGTAACGCCGGGCGTAGGTTGTGCCGCCTACATTATTCAGGTTTGGCTCAAAGGCAAAGAAAATGCCTCCTGTGGCGGGCCGGGATGTTGTTAGAAAAACTACTCGATTATGCCGATGAGCCGCAATCCGTCTCGGGCAATAGCCATGGCAAAGACGCCCAATAGCGCGCCCAGTAACCGGTTGAACCACACATAACTTTTGTTGTTAAGCCACCCTTTGGTCTGGCCGACCATAAGGGCTATCACGATTTTTGTACCCACCAGCGCGAAGTAAAAACCCACCAGCCAGCCTGCCGATGTCCAAGGCAGGGTGTTCCACAATTTCAGCAGCAGGGGGGCACCGACGGTTAGCCAGAACAGATAGGGATGGGGGTTAAGCAAATTAACCAGCACTCCCTTTTTGAGTGTGCCCGTGTCCTTTGCGTTTGTATTGAAATGCGGCGCCTGAATGGTGATGCACTCCCAGGAAAGGTAGCCCAGATACCCACTGCCGATCAAGGACACCAGGCCGATAGGCCAAAGATTGCCCATTAAATACGTCATCAAGAAGAGTGAAGCGCTGATAATCGGCAGATCGGTGATAAGGGGGGCCAAAGCGATTTTAACCCCTTCGCTAGCGCCATTGCGCAGGGTTTGGACAACCAACAGGGCCATTAAGGGACCCGGCGCGATCCCGGCTGCGGCACCAACGATGATGCCGGTTGCCGTATAGAGTGCAACGCTCGTCAGCATCTATGCCGGCCGACCAAATGCAAAGGCGAAGGGGGAATGCGGAATTCGGCACCAGATGTTTCTATTCATTTTGCTCATCAAGCACTTGGCGTACGGTGATTAAAAGTTCATTACGGATAATCGGTTTCATGACGAGTGCCCTGATATTCAAGCGGTCAATGAGCTCTTGGGTGATTTTATCGCTATATCCGGTACAGATAACAATGGCGACATCCGGTCGCAAAGCCAAAAGCTTTTCGGCTAAAATGTCACCGGTCATATGGGGCATGGTCATGTCGGTGATAACCAAATCAAAGGCGTCCGGGTCATTTTCAAAGAGGTTCAGGGCTTCAACGGCACTGGTGCGCACAGTGACTTTGTATCCCAGCCGCTCCAGAAGTTGCTGGCTCAAATCGGCCAGGGGCAATTCATCATCCACAAACAAGATGCGTTCATGTCCGCCGGGTACGACGATTTTACTTTCAGCGCTTACCGTGCCATTGGAGTGGATGATGGGAAAATAGACCTCAAACGCGCTGCCTTCTCCCGGCGTGCTGGCCACGGATACCGCGCCTTTATAGGTTTTGATGATACCTTGGACCACCGCCAGTCCCATGCCGGTGCCTTCGTCCTTTGTCTTTGTGGTAAAGTAAGGATCAAATATTTTGTCAATGATAGCTTTGTCCATCCCAGGGCCGGTATCGCTGACCGTCAATTTCAGATACTCTCCGGGGGTTGTCTCAGGATGGCGTTCGGTAAAGCGATCATCAAGCTCTTCTTCGGTCAGGGTAACGGTGAGTGTGCCGCCCTGATCCCGCATGGCGTGGCCGGCATTGGTGCAAAGGTTCATGATGACTTGATGCACCTGGATCGGATCCGCTTCCACTATGGCTTCGCTTTGAATCGCTGTGCTGATGTCAATGCTGGACGGCAACGAAGCGCGCAGGAGTTTTAAAGCCTCTTTAATGATGGGTTTGATTTGAATGGGTTTAACTTCGGTTTCAGTTTGACGGCTGAAAGTCAAGATTTGATGGACCAAGTCACGGGCACGGTGACCGGCTTTTAATATTTGGCGGATGTAGCGCGCCGACGGTTGTCCTGAACGGGCATCATCCAGGGCCAGTTCCGAATAGCCCAGAATCGCAGACAAAATATTGTTGAAATCATGGGCGATGCCGCCGGCCAAGGTGCCGATGGCCTCCATTTTTTGCGCCTGGCGCAACTGACTTTCAGCATGCTGCCGCTCTTTTTCCAATGTTTTGATGTCGGTGATGTCGGTGGCCACTTGCAGCCGGACCAAGCGCCCATCGGGCCATTTGATCGCCCGGTCGTAATTGACGTACCAGCGGCCGGTACCGGGATTGCGCCCTTCCCAGGCACAGACGCCGGTGGGGCGGCCTTCAGTGTCAACCAATTTGGCATTGGTACAGTTGGCGCAAGGTTCATTTTTTTTGTGGAATGCACGCCAGCAAGTTTGGCCGGTATAGTCGCCGCCAAACGTTTTGCGCATATAGCGATTGACAAACAAAATTTCGTAAGTCTCCATATCGGCCACATAGATGGTGGCATCGATACTGTCCAGTACCGTCAGAAAGGTTTGATGCGCATCGCGCAAGGCAATTTCAGCCTGCTGCTGTTCGGTGATGTCCGACATGATGTGGATATAGCCATTGATCTGTCCCGCCTCGTCCAACTGGGGATCCACAGTCACTTCAAATCGCCTTTGATCTAAATCGATCACCGTCATTTCTCGCTGTTTGCTTTTCATCGCTTTCGGGATGGGACACTCCGGTATAGGGGCTTCCATATCGTGCAGGACTTCCCAACAGTGCCGGCCGATGATCTCCGATTTGGTTTTATTGATCAAATCTTGCATACTGCGGTTGCATTGCACCATTCGGCCTTCACCGTCCAACAAGCAAATGGCTTCGCTCAGCGTGTTGAATGTATCCAGCCACTGCTTGGATACATTCTTTAAATCCGATTCAGTTTGACGATGATGGGTAATGTCTTCGAAAAAACCTTCCAGCAAGGCACATTTGCCTTCATTGCTTACCGGCGCTGCTTTATCGCGAATCCACCTGACGTGGTTGTCCCGGGTGACAATCCGATATTCCAATTCGAGAATGGAACATTGACGGACAGCTTCACGGATTTTTTGGGCGACTCTTTCTCGATCATCCGGGTGAAGGATACGCAAGAACAGATCCGCATCCTGATTGAACTGTTCGGTCGTGTAGCCGGTAAGGGGTTCCATGTGGCCGGAAATGGTGGTTTTGGTGCCGGCACTTGTGTGAATCGCTGAATAGACAGCCACAAGCATGTTTTGGCTCAGGCGGCTAAAGCGCGCCTCACTTTCACTTAAATCCGCTTTGACTTGGTCCATCTCCTCGACTTGGCGTTCCAAGCTTTCAATACGAGCGACTAAGTCATCATGGGTCCATTGGCGAGGCATCAGTATTATTTTTCCAGCAAAAATACATTTTCTTATCGATGCCGGCGACGTCAGGGGGATTGATGGCGCCGGCACTATTTCTGGCCAACATGTAATCCACAGGGAGAAGAATTTCCAGTCCGCGCCTGTCCAATTCAACTCACGCACAGAACAGGTTGATAGGGTGATCTTAGGATGGGTAATGTACAACTTACCACAGCTTATGGCAGGTTGCAACTTCATCTTGTCTTCGGGCGTTTCACGCCAATGCTCATTTTCCGGTTTGGAACAGCAGGAATTGATAGCGTTTGTTCGCTTTAAACAAGTCGGAATCAAGCAATCGGCGTTGCTCACCGGCTTTTCGTATTTTTTTGCTTAGCAACATTTGGATGAGTCGGGTCATACGAGGGAAGCGGTTTCTGACTTTTTCAGTAGCAATATCAAAAGCGATCATGGCGCGATTGCAGCAGTCGTCGGCCATATCTAAGGTGATGGCGGTTTCCGGGGTGATATTCCGAGTTTTGATCACCTTGAAACCATTGGCTTGGGCAGCGGCCATAAAAGCGTCAAAGTTGTGGCCGCTTTTGGCCATGATACCGCGCGCATGGTTTAAAACAAAATAATCACAAACCATGAGATAACTGTTGGGTAGCAATGCCCGGGTGGCCACATGGAAAAGTTGGTTTAAAGGGATGTATTGGGCGGACTCGCTCATGATGATGCAATCGTATCGCTTTTGGGGTTGAAAATCTTCGAAACGCTGATGATGTAAAACCATGCCCACCTTTTTTTGTATCACTTCCTTTTGATGGCGATCCGGTGTCAACCCTTCCACGTCATAGTCAAGGGATTTGAGCTTGGCCGACATGACACCGGTGCCACAGCCCACATCCAGAATCGTCCTCACATGCTTGGGGATACTGCTGGTAAGCAAATCTTCGTACCGTTGCTGGGCGGCTTTCAGGTTGGCAAAAGTCAACTCATCCCCTGGCCGCCATAGACCATAGTGCAGGCGATCCAATCCCAGTACTTCATGGTAGAAACGCAAGGCCCGATCACTGGTGTGGTTGCTCATTTATTCTCGCTTTACGGGTTGATGTGTTCGTTTTAGTGCTTGAAGCTGCGCTGACCGGTATAAACCATAGTTGCGCCAACTTCGTTGCACGCTTCAATGGATTGGTAGTCATTGTTCGATCCGCCGGGTTGGATCACCGCGGTGATACCCTCGCGCAAGCCCACATCCACACCATCGCGGAAAGGAAAAAACGCGTCGCTGACCATGGCTGCGCCGATCAGACCGCCACTTTCATCGGCCACACGAGCATCGATGGTCTTTTTCTTGTCTTCATCTTCCAGGTCGTTATAAGGAAGCCCATGTTCTGTAAAGCAGTACCGATCCGCCAATTTGCGATACGCCTTGTCTCTGGCGATTTGTGCAACACCGACCCGGTCTTGCTCACCGGTACCGATGCCTACCGTAGCCCCATCCTTGACGTAGATCACTGAATTGGAGGTAATGCCCGATTCCACCAGCCAGCCAAATAGCATGTCGCTATACTCGGCCTCGGTGGGCGGGCGATTAATTTGATAGGCTTGACCCTTGTATTCGCTTTGGGCCAACGACAAATCTGCTTTGTTTCTGGCTGCAGGCACGAAAGACCACTGGGTAATCACACCGCCGTCGATAAGGCTTTTAAACTCTACGCAGCGCTGGCCGACAAATTGCTGCAGGCGTTGCATGTTTTGGATAGCGATGACCCGTAAATTGGGTTTGCGCGCAAATATGCCCATGGTGCCTTCTTCGAAATCAGGGGCAACCACAACTTCGGCATATTGCTGTACAATGGCTTCGGCGGTGACGCGGTCCACCGGTTGATTCAATGCAATGCAGCCACCGAAAGCAGCCACGCGGTCGGCTTGATTGGCCCGGGTGTAGGCCTGCTCCAAGGAATCGGCTTGGGCCACCCCGCACGGGTTGTTGTGTTTGACAATAACGACTGTGGGGCGGTCCGCAAAGTAGCGTAAAATATTCAAAGCATTATCCGCATCCGTCAGGTTGGTTTTGCCGGGATGCTTGCCGGATTGGAGCAATTCAATATCTGAAACCAAATGTTGGCCCGGCTGGAGGGTTCGGGTCTCTCCCAAAATGAGATTGCCGTTAACCAGTTTGTAAAGGGCCGCCTCTTGGCCGGGATTTTCACCATAACGCAGACCTTTTTGAACCTGATCAAGGGTCCACAGCACCTTTTCGTAAAACATCGTCTGGCGTTGGTCACCATCGATGAAACTGATTTCCATCTCTGGGGGAAAGTGATCCTCCACAATGGTGCGGTACATTTTTTTCAGATCTTTTGCCATGCTGAACTCCTTGTTGAGGGTTTATCGTTGCGGGTGCTGTGAAATAACTCCCGGTATCTGTTGGCAGCGCCAAGTGGGGCCGTTAGAGCCTCTCGCCATGCAGTCACTGTATCATTGAGGCTGGGTATAGCATGCTTTCACCCCATCATCGGTCTGGTTGGCCAGATAATCGGCAATGGCGCGATCGTATTCAGCAGTATGGGCAAAGGCCTTGCAGGCCAGATTATAACGCAGGGCCAGAGATGTACAACCGTGGCCGGCCGCTAGCGCCTCGATGATACGGGGGTAATCATCCGGGTTGACGACACTGGCGACACGGATGAAGTTTTTAGCCGATGCGCGAATCATGCAAGGACCGCCGATATCAATATTGCCCCTTGCGTTTTCCACCGTTACATCCGCCTGTGCAATGGTGGATTTAAAGGGATAGAGGTTGACCACCACCATGTCGATGGGCACGGCGTTGGTGCGTTGCAGATCAGCCTGATGGGCCGGGTTATACGTCTCGGTGAGCAGACCCAAATAGATCTTAAAGTCCAGGGTTTTGACCAGGCCCCCTTGGGTTTCCGGCTGGCCGGTGTAATCGGAAACTTGCGTCAAACGGTTTTGGGCCGATGGACCCAGGATCTCCTGAAGCCGTTTGAATGTACCGCCGGTGGAAAAAAGACGAATCTCGGGATTCATCTCTATCAGCCGGGGCACGAACGGGTCGAGGCCGTTTTTGTCAGAGACGCTGATGAGTACATGGTTAACTTTTACCGAGTCGTCGATTTTTTCCACTACATTGATCGTCATAATCTTCCCTCATCGTAAATAGTATAAAGTGAAAGGCTGCGGTAGAATGAATCCTGTCCGAACTTAATACTTTCAAGGTTTAAAAAACAAGCGTCAGCGTAAGGTTGCCGTCTGTTCAACGTTGTTTCACGCTAGCATTTTCCCTCATACTCCTGCTCAAAACGGTCAAAGAATGCTTTCATAAATGCGTGACGTTTTTCGGCAATCCGCCGGCCTTGGGTTGTGATGATGCGGTCTTTTATTTTTGAAAGTTTAACCACATACTCACGGTGGCCGGTATCATCCCGGGAATAGGGCAGCGCTTGGTCAGGAGGCATATGCGGGTTGTGCAAACAGGCCCCTAATTCACCGGCAAAAAGGTAGGCGCGGGCAACACCCACTGCGCCAATGGCATCCAGCTTATCGGCATCAAAAAGCACCTTGGCCTCTATGCTGACCGGTGGGCGGTCTCCGCGAAACCGGTGGGTGCGTACACAGTGGGTGATATTTTTTTTGCGTCCCTCATCCAATGGCAGCGGCGCCAGAATCGCTTCGGCCATTTGAGCCCCTTGTATTGCATGGCAAACCGTGCCGTTGGAGCGATCTTGTGCTGCTCGACCAATGTCATGGAGAAATGCGGCGGCGAGCAAGGTCAGCATATCCGCATCCTCTGCCGGACCGATGCGTTGGCATAAATTATGGACCCGCAGGGTGTGTTGCCAATCGTGGCTGCCGGAGGCCGGATCGAAATGCTGTTTGGCAATATGACCGATTTGAGCGAGCAGGGGGGGGGTGACTGGTTCTTGCGGGGTCAGATCCATGGACCCGGTCAATGGAGATGTAACTTGATGCGCGTTCAGACGGTTCATTTAAGGTCAACTTCCTCTGGAAAAAGGTTCGCTCTTTCGAATATTGCAGCGCGTGGATAATGTCAATTTGAAATCAGGATTCCGTCAAAGTAAATCCACTTTGCTCCACTTTGGTAATTTCCTTTTAAGTAAAAATAATTATTATAAAAATCGTTATATTTAGTCCTTTTTTCTTGACATAATCCTAATAATGTATTTTATGTGGATGAAAGTGGATAATAATGGTGTAATATGTTTCGAGGCAGCTCCACACATACCCTTGACCCCAAGGGCCGGATTATCGTTCCCACCCGGTTTCGCGATGTGATCCGTGCCGGTGGTGGCGAAGCGGTTATGATCACCCGAATGGACCAGTGCCTTTACGGATATGCCTTGGATGAGTGGGGCAAAATCGAAGACCGCATTATGGCCCTGGCTGAAAAGAGCGATCACATGCGTCGTTTTCGACGCATTTTCATCGGAGGGGCCTTTGAGTGTGCATGTGATAAACAGGGCCGGGTGCTTATTCCACCTATTTTGCGCGAATATGCAGGCTTTGAAAAGGATATTGTTCTGGTGGGTGTGCTCGACCACTTTGAGATCTGGTCCCGGGAAAAATGGGACGAAGAAAGTACGCTAATGGAAGCCAGCATGCAACAAGAGGAGGTGCGCAACGAGATCTCCAAATTAGGGCTTTGATGCCATGACTTATCGCCATGTCAGCGCCATGTTGGATGAAGCGGTGACCTGTCTGGGTTGCTTTCCCGGCGGCATTTATGTTGATGGCACTTTGGGCGGCGCAGGTCATGCCCGTGCCATTTGTCAGCAGATATTGCCGGACGGCATGCTCATCGGCATTGATCAGGATGCCGATGCCATTGCCCATGCCAACGAATTATTAAAGCCTTATGCAACCCACCTGCATCTTTTTCATGGCAATTTTGTCAACCTGCCCGATTATCTGGCGCAACTGGGTGTTGGCACAGTCAACGGCATCCTCCTCGATCTTGGCCTTTCGCAGCATCAACTGGAATCCAGCGGACGCGGGTTCAGCTTTCAAAAAGATGAGCCTTTGGACATGCGTATGGATACACGTACCGAACAACGCGCCGAAGATTTGATCAACGGCCTCCCGGAGGATGAGTTGATCTACATCTTCCAGCACTTTGGCGAAGAGCGTTTTTCCCGGCGCATTGCCCGCAAGGTGGTTGCAGAGCGTGAAAATCACCCCATCCGGACCTCGCGTCAATTGGCCGAGTTGGTCAAGTCGGCAGTGCCGGCGCAAGCGGTCGCAAAACAGAAGATCCATCCTGCGACGCGGGTGTTCATGGCACTGCGCATTGTTGTAAACCAGGAATTGGAGATTTTAAAGATTTTCTTGGCGCAGGTTCTCGATTTGCTCAAACCGGCTGGAAGGCTCTGCATCTTATCTTTTCACTCTCTCGAGGATCGTATGGTCAAACAGCATTTCCAGGCATGGGCCAAGCGATGCATCTGCCCACCGGCTTTGCCGCAATGTGTTTGCCGGGGCCGTTCGCTGGTTCGTTTGATCACCAAAAAAGTGATGCGGCCCACATCCCAAGAGATTGCCCAAAATCCGATGGCACGCAGCACCCGTTTGCGGGCCTTGGAAAAATTGCCGCTACCATCCACCTAAAGGGTGCGATGCGAAAATAAGGAGAGGCAAAGCCGAAATGGTCGCCAAGCGAAAAAGAATCAAGCGTTCTGCTAAGCGGATACCGTGGCGCTGGATGTTGATCTTTGGATTGTTTATGACCGAACTGTTTTTTTACACCTGGTGCCGGGTGCAATGTGTACAAGTGGGCATCGCTTTGTCTGTCGAGCGTCACAAGCAACAGGAGCTTAGTACGCTCCAGAACAGCCTGAAAATTGAACTGGCGCGTCTTAAAGCGCCAGAACGGGTGATGCGCATTGCGCAAGATCGCCTGGGATTGCGCACACCGGACGCCAAACAAACGATTGTGGTGCCATGACCATGAAACCACCTAAAAACAGCTCGCGACGAACGTTTATCGTTGGCGCCCTATTTATGCTGTGGCTGACCATCATCGGCCTGCGTACCGGCTATCTTCAACTGTACCGCGGGGCATGGCTTTCGAATAAGGCTGAGGGCCAATATATTAAAGAGCTTACAATTCGTGGCAAACGCGGCGCCATCTATGACCGTCACCATCAAGCCATGGCCGTCAGCATTGAGACCACTTCGGTGGCGGCTTACCCCAATGCCATCGAAGATAAACCGGCAGCCATCGCTAAGCTGGCCAAGGCCTTGCACCTTAAGCGAAAGGTGGTTAAAGCAAAATTAGCCAGTCCAAAATCTTTTGTATGGCTCAAACGCGAAACCTCGCCAAAAGAGATCGCCGCAGTTAAGGCGCTGAAACTCAAAGGGATAGATTTTTTGCCGGCCCACAGCCGGTTTTATCCTAACACCACCCTGGCTGCCCAGGTGTTGGGATTCACCGGTATCGATGACCATGGATTGGAGGGCTTGGAGTTTTACTACGACGCTGAGCTCAAAGGATCAGAACGCAAGGTAACGGTGCTCAAAGATGCGTTGGGTCGTGGGTTTGACGCCGATCAACTTGCAGGTCTGTACCAAGCCGGCAACAATCTGGTGTTAACCTTAGACAGCCAAATCCAGTATATCGCCGCCGAGGCGCTGGCTTCAGCGGTGAATGGCTCCAAAGCCCGCAGTGGCATGGCCATTGTGATGGCACCCCAAAGCGGTGCCGTTTTGGCCATGGCCCATTACCCCTTGTTCAATCCCAATGCGTTTGGTCGCTATACGGATAAAGAGTGGCGCAACCGGGCCATCACCGATCAATTTGAACCGGGCTCCACCATGAAGATCTTTAGCGCGGCTGCGGCAATTGAAAGCGGGATCAGCACCCCCAATACTATTTACTACTGTGAGAACGGCAGCTATCCCGTGGGTGGGCATACCATCCACGACACCAAAGCGTATGGGTGGCTATCGCTGCAACAAATTGTGAAGTACTCCAGTAATATTGGGGCGGTTAAGGTGGGCCAGAAGATAGGACCCAAGACGCTTCACGGTATCTTGCAGGCTTTTGGTTTCGGAAGTCGTACCCATATCGACTGTCCGGGTGAGTCCCTGGGATCGCTTAGCCACTATCGACGGTGGACGGCAGTGGATGCCGGCACCATCGCTTTTGGGCAAGGGGTCGCAGTGACCGGCTTGCAATTGGTGAGCGCGGTGGCGGCTTTAGCCAACGATGGGATGATGATGCGCCCTTATATTGTTCAGGCCGTCACCGATCCCAACGGCCGGCCCGTGCGCACCATCACCCCCAAAGCGGTGCGGCAGGTCGTGTCGACAGATACCGCCCGATCGGTCCGTCATATCATGCGTACCGTGATTACGCCGGGCGGAACAGGCATCAAAGCGGACCTCAAGGGCTATAGCGTTAGCGGCAAGACGGGTACGGCGCAAAAGATTGACAAAAGTGGCCGATATGCTGCGGATCGTTTTGTGGCCTCGTTTGTAGGCTTTGCACCCACCAAGCAGCCTGCGCTGGCAGTTTTGGTGGTGATTGACGAGCCCCAGGGCGCATTTTATGGAGGTCAGGTAGCCGCACCGGCGTTTAAGCAGATTGTACAAAAAGCCCTGAGTTATTTGAACATTTCCCCTTCGGACGGTGTTCAAGAACTTCGGGTCGCACGAAATATTAATGTGAGCGGATGAAATTGAACGCACTCATCAAAGCATGTCCATCATTGGCTGATACCCATGCCGTGGGAGCCCTGGCCGGCAATCCGGAAATCAACGCCGTCTTCTGCCGGGCGCAGGAGGTCGTACCCGGAGGTCTGTTCGTGGCCGTCAAAGGATTCATAGCCGACGGTCACGACTACATCGGCCAAGCGGTGGCAAAAGGGGCCGTGGCCGTGGTGTGTGAATCGCCCACCCCCGCCGACGCCGTCATGGTGACGGTGCCCAATTCCCGCAAAGCTTTGGCAGAGTTGGCCGCCGCATTTTACGGGCAGCCCTCGATGGGATTAACGGTCATCGGCATTACCGGCACCAATGGCAAAACCACGACCTCTTTTGTCATCGAAAGCATGCTGAAACAAGCGGGAAAGGCCGTCGGCGTCATTGGTACCATCAATTACCGTTTTGACGGTCAGTGCTTTGACAATTCGGTCACTACCCCCGAGTCGCTTGATTTGCAACGGATCATGGCCCAGATGTGCGACAGTGGTGTCACCCATCTCATCATGGAGGTCTCCTCACATGCCCTGGATCTCTATCGGGTGCACGGCTGTGACTTTGATATCGGGGTCTTTACCAATTTTTCCCAAGACCATCTCGATTACCATCAAGACATGACCCAATACTGGGCCTGCAAACGCAAACTTTTTACGGATCTGTTGCCGGCCAGTCGGAAAAATGCCAAGTGGCCTGTCGTGATCAACGTCGAGGACCCCAAAGGGCGTGAATTGGCGGATGAGATGACCCTGCCTTTCATCGGCAGCGGCCAGGACGCCATTAACGGGGTGCGGGTTTTGTCGGCCGGTTTTGATTTGGACGGTATCCAGGCGCGGATCAAAACCCCGAAAGGGGTACTGGCCATCCGCTCATCGTTGGTTGGCCGCCACAACCTTGAAAATATTCTCAATGCCGTGGCCGTTGGGGTGGCTTTGGATATTTCGCTGACCGACATCTCTGCGGGCATCGATAGCCTGGCCAATGTGCCGGGGCGCTTGGAGCGGGTCTTCAACAAAAAACAACGATTTGTTTATGTGGATTATGCCCACACCCCGGACGCGTTGGAAAACGCATTGCTGGCCCTGAGAGCCTTGACGGCGGATCGTATCATTTGTGTTTTTGGCTGTGGCGGTGACCGCGACCGGGCCAAGCGTTCCCTGATGGGGGCCATCGCCGCACGCTTATGTGATTTGACACTGGTCACTTCAGACAATCCGCGGACGGAGCCGCCGGAACAGATTATCGACGAAATTCTCGTCGGCGTCAAACAGGTGAGTGACCGGCACTACACCAGCGAATCTTTGGTCCAATCTTTTCAGGGCAAAGGTTATGCAGTTGCGCCTGATCGACGCAAAGCCATTCGGTTAAGTGTTGCCGCGTCCAGACCGGGGGACACCATTTTAATTGCCGGCAAAGGTCATGAACCCTACCAGATTGTCGGGCATGCGAAACTGGCGTTTAATGATCGGCAAGAGGCTGAAGCAGCCCTGGCAGGCTTATAATGCAATGGACCGCAGATAACATTGTCCGCGCCACGGGTGGGCGCATGCTTTACGGCGCGCCCGGTCAACGTTTCAACCGTGTGGGGATCGATTCGCGCTGCGTTGAAAGCGACATGCTGTTTGTGGCCATTTGCGGCCAGGTGCATGACGGCCACACTTTTATCCCGCAAGTGGTGGACAGCGGTGTGCGCGGTATTGTGGTGCAAGCCGATCACCCCGAAGTCTTGGACCATGACAGGTGGCGAAACAAAGGCGTGGCTTGTGTGGTTGTGGGCAATTCGACCATTGCCTTGGGCGCCTTAGCCGCTTACCAGCGGAAGCAGTTGCAGATACCGGTGGTGGCTATTACGGGTTCCAACGGAAAAACCACTACGCGTCAAATGACTGCATTGGTGATGGCCCGGCGCTACAACACGCTGGCGACGCAGGGCAATTTGAATAATGAAATAGGTGTACCTTTGACCCTGTTTAATTTGGAAAACCGGCACCAAGCCGCCGTGGTGGAACTGGGCATGAATCATGCCGGTGAGATAGATCGCCTAAGCGCTATTTGTCAACCCAGCATCGGTGTGATCATCAATGCAGGGCCCGCTCATTTGGAGTTCCTGGGCTCTGTGGCCAATGTGGCCCGGGCCAAAGGCGAATTGCTGGCCCATATCGAACCGGATGGCACAGCCGTATTGAATGCGGATGACCCGCTGGTGGCTGCCCTTGCCCAGCATGCATCGGGCAAAGTGCTCTTTTTCGGTACGACTGCGGGTGCCCAGGTGCGAGCTGAAGCCATCCATGACGGCCAAACCGGCGTCGCTTTTGATTTATGCCTGCCGGAGGAAAAAACGCGGGTGCAGCTACAAACCACTGGGCGTTTCATGGTGTCCAATGCCTTGGCTGCTGCGGCTGCCGGTCACTTGACAGGGCTTGCCGCACAAGAGATCAAAGCCGGCCTGGAGGCCTTTACGCCCGTGGCCGGTCGCTTGACGATCAAAACGCTGCCCAACGGCGTGTATTTGATCGATGACACCTACAATGCCAATCCAGGTTCTATGGCGGCGGCCATCGACACCCTTGACGCCATGAAGGGCAACGCGCGCGCTTTTGTGGTCCTGGGTGACATGCTGGAGTTGGGCAGCCAGGCAGACGCGCTTCATCGGCAAGTCGGTCAGATAGTCGCCCAGGCGTGCCCATTTAAGTTGTACGCTTGCGGTGATCATGCCGACAGCATTGTGGAAGGCGCCCGGAATCAGGGCATGGGCGTTGCTCACTTGGCGGTTGGCAGTAAATCCAGCATTGTGCAAGATTTAATCGATTGCCTGCAAGACGGCGATTGGTTGTTGGTAAAAGGATCGCGCGGCATGGCCATGGAAACGGTAGTTGCTCAAGTTTGCCAATGGGCCACAGCGCAATCCACAGCATAGAGGATGACATCTCGATACAAAACAAGGCCGCGCTCAACGGGTCAACCAAGTCCAATATAATTATTTTGATTTCCATATAAAGGAGCCGCATCCGCTGCTAATACAGCCTTAAACTTGAAAGAAGAGTCCGGAGACCATGATTTATCATCTGCTCTACCCATTGCACGTTTCGATATCGGCTTTCAATGTGTTCCGGTACATTACCTTTCGAACCATTTACGCCAGCTTGACTGCTTTTCTGATCTGTTTTCTGGTGGGTCCTTGGGTCATTCGTAAGTTGAGCTATATGCAAGTGGGGCAGTATATCCGTGAGGACGGCCCCCAGAGTCATCATCAAAAGGCCGGCACACCGACCATGGGGGGCGTACTGATTGTATTTTCCGTGGCGTTGGCCACCCTGCTGTGGGCCGATCTGAGCAATCCGTTTATATGGATTGTGCTGCTGGTGCTACTGGGTTTTGGGACCATTGGGTTTGTGGATGATTACTTGATGCAGGTCAAAAAACACAGCAAAGGGCTTACCGGAAAAGGAAAACTGATACTGCAAACCGTTCTCGCACTGATCGCCGGTTATTTGGTGGTCATCTGCCCGGATGTGACCACCCAGGTTGCGGTGCCTTTCTTAAAACAAGCACGCCCGGATTTGGGGTGGGGTTACGTATTTTTTGCTGCGTTTGTTATGGTGGGTGCTTCCAATGCCGTCAATCTGACTGATGGGTTGGATGGATTGGCTATCGGGCCGGTGATTATTGTTGCCGGCACCTACATGATCTTTGCTTATGTGGCCGGCCACATAAAAATCGCCGAATACCTTCAAATCAGTTATGTGAGCCTGGGTGGCGAGATTGCTGTCTTTTGTGGTGCCTTGGCCGGGGCCGGTTTGGGCTTTCTGTGGTTTAACGCCTATCCGGCACAGGTCTTTATGGGAGATGTGGGCTCACTTTCTCTGGGCGGTTCGTTGGGTGCGGTGGCCGTGATCACCAAGCAGGAAATCTTGCTGGCCTTAGTGGGCGGCCTGTTTGTCATGGAAGCCTTGTCAGTCATTTTTCAGGTCAGCTTTTTTAAAATGACCAAAGGCAAACGTATCTTTCGTATGGCACCGTTGCACCATCATTTTGAACTGAAAGGATGGCCGGAGCCTAAAGTGATTGTTCGTTTCTGGATTATCGCCATTGCTTTGGCGCTGATCAGTATGAGTACGCTGAAGTTGAGATAGCCCAAATAGTGGGAAAATACATGGAAGTAGACAATAAACATTTCGTTGTGGTGGGACTGGCCCGTTCGGGTATAGCGGTGGCTCGATTTCTCAAGCGGCACGGTGCGCGAGTCACTGTGACCGATCAGGCCGATGAAAAGGGGCTGGGCTCCGCTGTGGCGGAAGCCCACGAAATCGGCGCCATTGTAGAGTTGGGCGGGCACAACGAAGCAACCTTTGCCTCGGCCGATGGGGTGGTGATCAGCCCGGGGGTGCCGCATACTTTGCCCGCTTTCGAGGCTGCGCGAACGCGGGGCATACCCGTCATTGGCGAAGTCGAGCTGGCCGCCCGCTTTATCAAAGTGCCCATTGTGGCTATAACCGGCACCAACGGAAAGACCACCACAACGGAACTGCTCGGCAGCATGTTGGCCGCTGCCGGAATGAAGGTCTATGTGGGGGGCAATATCGGCAATCCCCTAATCGAGATTGCAGACCGCCAGGTCTCCCTGGATGTCATTGTCGCCGAGATCAGCAGTTTCCAATTGGACACCACCAGCACTTTTCGACCCCATGTGGCCGTGCTGTTGAATATATCACCGGACCACCTCGATCGCTACCCCGATATTGATGCTTATGCCGCCTCCAAGGGGCGCATCTGGACCAATCAGGGACCTGAGGATTTTGCCATTTGTCATGGCAACGATCCCCTGGTGCAGCAGCAAAGCAGCACCATCAAGGCACGTCAGCTGAATTTTTTTGCTTCGCCTCCTAAGAACGGTCAGCCGGGCCAAGGCGCTATCATAACGCCTAAGCAGATTGCCATCTCCGTTCCCGGCATATCGGCAGGACGTATTGATCTGTCGCGCACAAGCTTAATTGGCCCCCACAACCGCGAAAATATCGCGGCGGCCGGTTTGGCGGCATTGACCTGCGGCGCATCGTTGGAAAGCATTCAAAGCGCTTTAGATGAATTTAAAACCCTGGCGCATCGCTTGGAGCCGGTGGGCAATGTGGGGGGCATCATGTTTGTAAACGATTCCAAAGCCACCAATGTGGATGCGGTGATCCGCGCTTTAGAGTGCTTTAACCAGCCGGTGGTTTTGATCATGGGCGGCAGAAACAAGGGCTACAACTTTGGTACCCTCGACGCACATGTCCGCAAACATGTAAAAAAACTGATCGTTATCGGTGAAGCCCGCAAAGAGATAGCGGATGCATTGCAGCAGTCCCCCCGACAAGGGATTGAGGAGGCAGCGGATATGGCGAGTGCCGTGCAAAAGGCCTTTGCTGCGGCGCGACCAGGTGAAACCGTATTACTGTCACCGGCCTGTGCCAGCTTCGATATGTTCGGCAGTTATGCTGAACGTGGTGAGAAATTTCGTCAACTGGTAGGAGTGTTGTCGTGACCAAACGGACTGCAACCCCACCGCCGGTTCAAACCTATGATGTCCATCTGCTCTTTGCCGTCCTGTTCCTGGTGGGCGTGGGTATCGTAATGGTATACAGCGCCAGCTCGGCCGTTGCGGCAAAAAAATTTGGCAGCGACTTCTACTTTTTGAAACGCCAAGCTGTTTTTTCCGTATTGGGTATTCTGGCATTGGTGATCTGCAGTCACATTCCGGTTCGGCTCTATCAGGTAATGACCTACCCGATGGTGCTGTTTGCTTTGGGCTTGCTGATTGTAATGCAGGTTTCCAGTTTGGGTGTTACGGCCGGCGGCGCCACACGTTGGATGAGAATAGGGATAGTCTCGTTCCAGCCGGTAGAGTTGGCGCGCTTGACCCTGATCATTTACTTGGCCTATTCGCTTTCCAAAAAGCAAGACGATTTGGGGGATTGGAGCATTGGGCTTGTGCCCCATTTGTTGGTGCTGAGTTTTTTTACCGCGGCTTTGTTGCTTCAGCCTGATTTTGGTTCCGTAGTGATCTTTGGGGTACTGGCCTGGCTGATCATGTTCGTGGCCGGAGTGCCGTTGCGCCATTTGTTGACAGCGCTGCTACCCTTAATACCGGTGGCTTGCTATGTCATGGTTAAAGCGCCCTACCGCATTAAACGGCTGACTACTTTTTTGGATCCCTGGCAATTTCCGGCCGATGAGGGCTATCAGATTATCCATTCGCTGATGGCTTTTGGTACGGGCGGATTATGGGGCACCGGTATCGGAAAAGGATATCAAAAACTGTTCTATCTGCCTGAACCACATACTGATTTTATATTTGCTGTGATCGGTGAAGAGTTGGGATTCTGGGGCGTGCTTTTAATTATAGCGCTTTATGGATTGATTTTATGGCGCGGCATACGGATTGCCCAGAGCTGTCCGGATACCTTTGGCATGTTGGTGGCCACAGGGATTACAGCGGCCATTGGACTGCAGGTCTCCATCAATATGGGGGTGGCCCTGGGTTTGTTGCCGACCAAAGGTTTGACCCTGCCGTTTTTAAGTTACGGCGGCACCTCTTTACTGCTCAATATGGCCTGTATCGGCATATTGATGAAAATCGGGACGCACCATGAACGCAGCGCAACAGCTCGCTGATACTTCCCGGGGCTTGCGGTTAGTGGTGGCCGGCGGAGGCACCGGCGGCCACCTTTTCCCTGGGATCGCCGTGGCCCAGGCTTTTGTGGCCCGGCATGATCAAAACCAGGTGTTGTTCATCAATGCCGGGCGCTCTTTGGAAACGAGTGTGTTGGCGCGTTTGGGCTGGCCCCACAAGACCATTGCCATCGAAGGGATCAAAGGCCGCAGCCGCTGGTGTCAGCTAACGGCAGCGCTGAAGATTCCAACGGCCATCTGGCAATCGGGGCGCTTGCTCAATGCTTTCAGGGCGCACATGGTATTGGGGGTCGGCGGCTACTCAGCCGGTCCGGTGGTTGCCGCTGCATGGCGACGCCATATCCCCACAGCCCTGCATGAGCAAAATCAGTTGCCGGGACTGACCAATCGCTGGGTGGGCCGCTTGGTGGATCGGGTCTATCTCTCTTTTTCTGAGAGCCGGGTTCACTTTGCCGAAGTCAAGGTAAAGATAACGGGAAATCCGGTGCGGGATGAAATTGTGGCTTTGTCAAAAGTCCAAACCGTGCACGATCAAAAACATCCGTTTAATGTCTTGGTCATCGGCGGAAGCCAGGGTGCCCAGGCCATCAATCAGGCCATGATCGATGCCGCGCCCCGGCTAATGGGAAAACATGTGCAAGTGGTGCATCAGACAGGAGAACAAGATCAGGTGAAAGTGCAGCAAGCTTATTCGGATGCAGCCATACCGGCCAGGGCCCAAGCCTTTTTCGAGGATATGGCCAGCCAGTACCGGCAGGCCGATATGATCATATGCCGTTCCGGTGCGACCACTGTGGCTGAGATCACCGTTTTGGGCAAAGCGGCCTTGTTTGTACCTTTTCCTTATGCCACGGATGATCATCAGACCAGGAACGCTCAAGCGTTGGTGGATGCGGGTGGTGCTGAGATGATCGCTCAAATGGATCTCGATGGAACAGTGTTGGCCCGGAAAATTGAAAGCTGGATGCAAGATCGTGAGCGTCTCATCCAGATGGCCGAAAAGGCACGCCGGCTCGGTCGACCGGATGCCGCCCAGGTGATTGTAGACGATATGATCGAATTGATAACGGCACAAAACAGTCATTAATTTCATAGAGAAAAAAGATGTATCAAAAAAAATACCATATTCACTTCGTCGGCATCGGCGGCATCGGAATGAGCGGGATTGCCGAACTGCTGCTCAATCTGGACTATCGCGTCTCCGGATCGGATTTGCGGCGTACGGAGATCACCGATCGTTTGGAGAGGTTGGGCGGCACCATTCATAAGGGCCACATGGCGAATCAAATTGAGGGTGCGGACGTGGTGGTGGTCTCTTCGGCCGTCGACGAGTCCAATCCGGAAGTCATGGCGGCGATAAAATCTTCGGTGCCGGTGATTCCGCGGGCAGAAATGCTCGCTGAATTGATGCGCTTAAAATATAGCATTGCGGTTGCCGGGGCGCATGGCAAAACCTCCACCACATCGCTGGTGGCGTCCGTGCTGGCTTCGGGCGGATTGGATCCCACGGTGGTTATCGGAGGCAAGCTTAAAAGTATTGATGCCAATGCCGTCCTGGGCGGAGGCGACTACATTGTGGCCGAGGCGGATGAGAGCGATGGCTCCTTTTTAAAATATTCACCGGCCATTGCCGTGGTGACCAACATCGATCGCGAGCACCTTGATTTCTATAAAGACCTGGAAGAGATCAAACAGGTGTTCTTAACGTTTCTGGACCGCATTCCCTTTTATGGATTGGCCGTGCTCTGCCTGGACAATGAAGCGGTTCAGGATCTGATACCCAAGCTGCGCAAGCGCTTTACGACTTATGGGCTAAGTGCCCAGGCCGATTTGCAAGCCACGGAGGTGATCAACCAGGGCCTAACCAGCCGGTTTGAGGTGGTCCATCAGGGTCGCTCGCTGGGTCGCATCGTGCTCAACTTGCCTGGTGAGCATAATGTTTACAATGCATTGGCCAGTATAGCCGTGGGGTTGGAACTGGGCATCGGGTTTAAGAAAATCAAAACCGCGCTTGGAAAGGTGCAGGGGGTCCAACGGCGCCTGGAAATCAAAGGCCAGGCTCAGGAGATCACTGTGCTGGATGACTACGGACACCATCCCACTGAGATCAAAACCACCCTGGACGCGCTTAATCGCGGTTGGCCGGGACGACGCAAAGTGGTGGTGTTTCAACCCCATCGCTACAGTCGCACCCAAGCGCTTTTTGATGAGTTTACGCGAAGTTTCTATCTCTCCGATGTGTTGCTGGTCATGCCGATCTATGCCGCCAGTGAACAGCCCATTGAAGGGGTGGACAGTATTCGTCTGTGTAAAAGCATTCAAGCCCATGGCCATAAAGATGTTCGCTACACAGCCGATCCTGAAGCGGCTGTGGCCCAACTGGCCGAGCTGGTGGTCGCGGATGATGTGGTGCTCACTTTGGGAGCGGGCAATGTCTACCAAGTGGGCGAGTGGTTGTTGGAAAAGCTCAATGCTTGATCAAAAGGCCAGGGACGGATTGAAGCAATTGCTTGGCCGGGGCATAAAGTTTGATGAACCCATGGCGCGGTATACCGCCTTTAGAATCGGCGGACCCGCCGATGGAGTGGCTGAACCGCAGAACGTGAGACAACTCAAAGCGTTGGTGCAATGGTCGCAGCAGAACAACATCGCCTATATGGTTTTGGGAGGCGGCACCAATGTGCTGGTCAAAGACGGTGGTTTTCGTGGCGTGGTGATTCGTCTGGACCAGTTGGCCGGCGATTTAGATTGGGAAACCCATGGATCCCAAGTGCGGGTGACAGCCGGTGCGGCAGTGCCTACCCGAAGACTTTGCGCACTGGCACTTCGCCATGGATGGCAGGGAATGAATTTTGCTCTCGGGATTCCGGGATCTTTGGGCGGTGCGATTACCATGAACGCCGGTACAGCCTATGGCGCTATGGCAGACATCTTGACCACGGTGACGCTGTTAACCGGAATCGGTGACGAGCGCTGCTTGGCCAGGGGGGATTTTGAGGGACACTATCGGCAGATGCAATGGCCTGATGCGTTACAAGGCCCCCAAAGTGCGCCCTTCATCTTATTAAGTGCCACATTGGAATTTTGTATGGGAAATCGGCATCAAATATTTCAAGAAGCACGCCGGATGATGCAGGCCCGGGTGGCCAAGCAGCCCACATGGCGACCCAGCGCCGGTTGTTTTTTTAAAAACCCATCGCCGCATATGCCGGCGGGGCAACTCATTGACCAGGCCGGCCTCAAAGGGGCGCAGATCGGCGATGCTCAGGTGACCCGAAGGCACGCTAATTTTATTGTTAACCGGGGTCATGCCACGGCCGCTGATGTCATCGCCTTAGCCCAAAAGGTTCAGGACGAAGTTAAAAAAAGATTCGGGATTCAGCTGACAACGGAGGTTCGCATTGTTGGGGAAGAAACCAGCGCGTAAAAACCGCTTCAAAAAGAAGCGCAAGGACCGCAGTGGCAAGTGGTTGAGCCGCTTTGTGGGCGGCGTCAAATTGCTGGCCCTGATGGCCGTGCTGCTGGCGGCCAGTGCGCTTTTCATGGCAGGTTATGCCGCTGTGACCCAATCCGATTATTTCCGCACCAAATCCATTGGGGTCAGCGGCCATAAACGCCTGTCCCGCGAAGCCGTATTGGCCCAGGCGCAGTTAAAACCCGGCGACAATCTGCTGGCGGTCAATCTGGGTCTGGTTCGGAAACGATTGCTGGCTCATCCCTGGATTGCTTCTGCACGCGTGATACGGGAGATTCCCGAACGCATCAGCATCACCATTGGTGAGCATGCCCCATTGGCGGTGGTCGACCTGGGTCGAAAATTTTTGCTCAACCGACAGGGGCGGATCTTCAAAGAGTACCAGTCTGAGGATCCCCAAGGACTGCCGCTAGTTACTGGAATTGTCTATGCCGATATCAGCTTGGGCAGTGACCCGTTGACCCCGGCGATGGATGCCGTCACAACGGTGTTGGCCATGAGCCGATCCGCCGGCAGCGCCTTGCCGTATCAAGAAATTAAAAGGGTCCACCTGGATCAGGAAATGGGTATCTCTTTGCAAGTGTGGCAGGATCAACGCACCATAAAAATGGGATTTGCCAATTATCAGGCCAAATATCATCGATTAAAGCAGTTGCTGCCCCATATTAGGGGAAAACGCGAGTGGCTTAAATTTAATACCATTGATGTCAACAACCCAGATCGCATTGTCGTGAGATTGGGATCCACTTCCCCCGCGGGAGCTTAAGGAGGCAGAACGTGCAAGGTCAGGAAAACATCGTTGTCGGACTTGATATCGGAACCACTAAAATCTGTTGTGTGGTGGGTGAGGTTTCCAATCATGAGGTCAACATCATCGGAATCGGCACCCACCCCTCCGTCGGATTGCGCAAAGGCGTAGTGGTCAATATTGAATCGACGGTGGAGTCTATAAAAAAGGCTGTGGAAGAAGCGGAGTTGATGGCCGGTTGTGAGATCTCATCCGTATATGCAGGTATTGCCGGTGGTCACATCACTGGATTTAACAGCCGCGGCATTGTGGCCATTAAAGGTGCAGAGATCACTCCCAGCGACGTGGAGCGCGTTATCGATGCAGCTCGGGCCGTGGCGATCCCCATGGACCGTGAGGTCGTTCACGTGCTGCCCCAGGAGTATATCGTGGACGACCAAGCCGGTATCCAAAATCCCGTGGGAATGGCGGGGGTGCGACTGGAAGCCAAGATCCATATCGTCACCGGCGCAGTGACATCGGCCCACAACATTGTCAAATGCGCCAACCGTGCCGGGTTGGATGTTTGCGATATCGTGCTGGAGTCTTTGGCATCCGGTGAAGCCGTCCTTACAGAAGAAGAAAAACAATTGGGCACGGCGTTGCTTGATTTAGGTGGCGGCACCACCGATCTGGCCATTTTTTCCGGCCAGAACATCAAGCACACATTTGTGCTGGCCTTAGGGGGTGACAACCTGACCAATGACATCGCCGTAGGGTTGCGGGCGCCGCTGGCAGAAGCTGAGAAAATAAAGAAGAAATACGGCAGCTGCATCGCATCCGCTATCAGTGCGGACGAGACCATCGAGG
>JBNLFN010000154.1:0-33955 GCA_050305555.1 Desulfobacteraceae bacterium
ATAAAATATTACAAAGTGAGGAGATTAAAAATATCATCACCGCTTTGGGTACCGGCGTAGGTAAAGAAGAGTATGACATCGAAAAAATTCGGTACAAAAAAGTAATTATCATGACGGATGCTGATGTTGACGGGTCTCATATTCGCACGTTGCTATTAACCTTTTTCTTTCGTCAAATGCCGGAAATTATTGATAACGGTTATTTGTACATCGCTCAGCCCCCACTGTTTAAGGTGGGTAAAGGAAAAAGCGAAAAATATATGAAAGATGAATTGGATTTAAATAATTTTATCCTTAAAAAAATGTGCGAAAAAGTTTATGTCCAAGTGGGTAAAGAAGGCAAAAAATTAAACAATCATACCCTCTATCTGTTTATATGTCATTTGGCAGAATACTATGCCGTCCTTGAAAAGCTGACCTATCAAGGCTACCCGCCTGGGATCACAGAAACATTGGTGGAAGTGGGCGTCGCAGACAAGAAATTTCTTCAAGATGAAAATCAAATGAAAACCCTTTGTCAGGTTTTGAAAGATAAAGGATATGATTGTCAAAATCCCACATGGCATGATGAAAGATGTGTCTATGAGTTGGCCATAAATGAGTCAGACGATGTCGGAAACCATTTACGTAAACTTATAATCGGCCGGAGTTTGATTTACTCTTCCAATTATCAAAAATGTGTGACCAATGGAAAAAATATACTTCCATTGAGCGAATCACCTTTTGTGGTTGTGAGTCGGGAGACAAAAGAAGAGCTTTTTACAACGAATAAAAGAAAAGCTTTACTGCACTATATCGGCGAAGAAGGTAAAAAGGGAATTCAAATTCAGCGCTATAAAGGCTTAGGCGAGATGAATCCCGGACAGTTATGGGAAACTACAATGAATCCCGAAAAGCGCATTTTGCTGCAAGTCCAAGTAGAAGATGTTTTGGACTCCGACGAAATATTTACGGTGCTTATGGGCGATCAAGTAGAGCCGCGTCGTGAGTTTATTCAAAACAACGCACTTGAAGTAAGCACCTTGGATATATAATTTGCGGAAAATGAATTTTTTTTGATATAGCTTCAAGAATAATGTCGTAAGCAGAAAAAAAACCCCCGAAAGCTGCGGCCTGCCTTCGGGGGTTCTAAATTTGGGTGCGCTTTTTTTTACTCTGTTTTCCACCTCAACTCAGTTGCCAAACCCGATTCGAAAGTCAAAGATAGCCCCACATGAACCCAATAGAACATTTAAGCGCAGGCAAGCTATCTCACAATCTTATAACAATTGTCAAGCATAAAATAAACGGCATTTAGTCGACAGATTTGATAGAAGGCCAAAAGGGGTCTAAAACTGTCTGTTAATTATGAATTGTTATACTAACGCTTAAATTAAGGCACAGGAATAGCTAATATTGTTAATAAAAAATGACTCTGTTAACAACAGGCTGGAGCGACAGGTTTAATGTGATTCAAAAGTTTACAATTTTTAGCCGTTTATGATAAAAGGAGGACTCATTTTTTCTTCACAAACGGTACTAAAAGGCAAACAAAATGAAAATTCACCACATCAAAGCGCGCGATCTGCCGGACCTATGGTTTCAAGCCGTTCACGACATTCTGGATCATGGCCGTCGCTTTACCATTGATCGAGGTTCCTATGCGGGGCAGACGAGACTGGAGTATGATTATTTTGTCGGACAGGTACATCATCCTGGTACACAGCCCTTGATTCCCGATATTCCACCCAGTTGCGGTATCCCCAACCCTGTGGAAGAGGGTTACATTTATGGGGGCGATGGCTACGAGCGCTCCTATATCGAATATTTAATGACCGGGCATAAGGAACCGGGTGAATCCTATACCTACGGTGAACGCCTCACCCGCGCACCGTTGGATGGTGATAAACTGGCCTGGTGGAAATCCAAGCATGCTGAAATCATTGATCATCGAGAGTTGGATGGTAAAGCCGTTTTTGAAGAAGGCGGACTTGTCTACATCAACCAAATTGAATGGATTATTCAAACATACAAAGATTTTGGCCACCGCAACAACCAAATGGTGCTCCAGGTGGCTCACCCCACGGATGTGACCCTGGTCGATCCGCCGTGTTTACGATCGATTGATACGCGAATTCAGGACGAGACGCTCCATTTTTGTGTCTACTTTCGTTCGTGGGACCTTTGGGGCGGGCTTCCAGCCAATCTCGCGGGTATTCAAAATCTAAAAGAGTATATGGCCACCGAAATCGGCGTTAAGGATGGTGAATTGATTGTGGAGAGCAAGGGTTTGCATTTATATGGGTATGCAGAGGATCTTGCCAAACTGCGCTGTTTGCGTATCTAAAACTCAATATTTTTGGGTGTTCGGGGAAAGGGGATCACGTCGCGGATGTTGCGGATGCCGGTGGTCAGCATGAGCAAGCGTTCGAAACCCAGACCAAAGCCGGCGTGCGGTACGCTGCCGTAATGCCGGGATTCCAAATACCACCAATAGGTCTCGGTGTCTAAGTCTTGTTGGGTCATGCGTTCGGTCAACACATCGGGGCGCTCCTCACGTTGGCTGCCGCCGATGATTTCCCCTATACCAGGCACCAAAACATCCAGGGCGGCCACGGTATTTTGGTCGTCATTCAGGCGCATATAAAACGGCTTGATGGTTTTGGGAAAATCATACACGATGACCGGTTTTTTAAAGTGCTGTTCGGTGAGGTAGCGCTCATGTTCCGATTGGAGGTCCATGCCATATTCAACCGGAAATTCGAATTTTTGACCGGCCTGGTTCAATATATCTATGGCCTTTTTGTAGTCCAGACGCTTAAATTGAGATTGGGATATATTTTTCAAGGTGGACAATAGTTTTTTATCGACAAAACGGGCAAACAGTTCAATATCCTGGGCACAGGAATCCAACACAAAACGGATCACGTACTGGATCAGCTCTTGGGCCAGATCCATGCAACCTTCCAGATCGCAGAACGCCATTTCCGGTTCGACCATCCAAAATTCAGCGGCATGGCGACGGGTATTTGAATTTTCAGCGCGAAAAGTCGGACCAAAGGTGTAGACATCCCCCAGGGCCAAGGCCAACATTTCAGCCTCCAATTGACCCGAAACGGTTAAATTGGCTTCCTGTCCAAAAAAGTCCTGCTCAACATCATCAACACCCGGCGGTTGTGTGGTGACCCGGAACATTTCACCGGCGCCTTCACAATCGGACCCCGTTAATATAGGGGTATGTACATGACGAAAGCCACGCTCATGAAAAAATTGATGAATGGCAAAAGAGAGCTCGGATCGGATGCGAAAAGCAGCGCCATATTTATTGGTGCGCGGCCGTAAATGGGCTATGGTCCTTAAGAATTCATCGCTGTGCCTTTTCTTTTGCAGCGGGTAACTGTCCGGCGCAATGTCGATAATGGTCACTGTTGCGGCGACAATTTCCCACTGCTGGCCCTTGCCCTGCGAGGGCACCATGCGACCCCGTACGGCTACAGCAGAGCCGGTGGTCAAGCGGCGAATCTCTGCATAGTTTTCCAAATCCTGGTCCGCCACAACTTGCAGGTTGGTCAAACAGGAACCATCATTGATTTCCAGAAATGAAAAAGTTTTGGCGTCTCTTTTGGTGCGTACCCAACCCTTCAGGAGCACCATATCCAGGGGCGTCCGGGCCGCAAGCAGCATGGCAATTTTAGTACGGTTCATTTGGGGATCCTCCCAATGAAATGGATTTCAACATGAATGGGCTTTCCTTCGCGTTTTCATGCGTGACATGATCCGGGTTCGGCCCTATGATAGGCCTTGCTAAAAAGGCGTAAATTTGACAATGAAGCATTTTTTCTTCGTCGATTTTATATGGAAGGCACACATACAAGCAACCGATAACATGATCGCAAAAACCCATCAAGATATCTTGGCCCGAATCCAGAAACCCAGCCGCTATTTGGGCACGGAGATCAATTGCATTCGTAAAGACCCCCGTGCGGTCGCTCTGAAAGTCGCTTTGGCCTTTCCCGATCTTTATGATATCGGCACCTCTCATTTCGGTCTTCAGATACTTTACCATATACTGAATCAACAAGATACTATTGCCGCGGAGCGGGTTTTTGCGCCGGCCAAAGATATGGAGGCGCAGCTGCGCCAACATGGCCAACCCCTGGTTAGCCTGGAAAACCATCTGCCGGTGGCCGATTTTGATATCATCGGTTTCAGTCTACTCTATGAGCTGAACTACACCAACGTGCTCAACATGTTGGACTTGGCCGGGGTTCCTTTGAAATGGGACCAGCGCGAAGAACACCATCCGCTGGTGATTGCCGGCGGCCCCAGCGTATGCAATCCTGAGCCCATGGCCGATTTTTTTGATGCCATGGTGTTTGGCGATGGGGAGCTGGTGGTGTTAGCACTGGCCCGCCAATGGTTGCGCTGGCACCAAGCCGGCGTATTGGACAAAGCAACGTTGCTGCGGCAATGGGCTCAAATTCCCGGCGTATACGTGCCACGATTTTACCGGGCGGTTTATGATGAACAGGATCGCCAACGATTGGTTGCTGATCCTGGTGTTCCGGGCACCATTAGCCGAACGGTTGTTGCGGATTTAGACCGAGCTGATTTTCCGCAACGCCCCATCGTTCCTTTTGGAAAACCGGTGCATGACCGGCTGCGGTTGGAAATTGCCCGTGGCTGCACACGTGGCTGCCGCTTTTGCCAAGCCGGAATGATATACCGCCCGGTAAGGGAGCGCTCCCCGGGAAGGATATTGGACCTGACGCAGCAAGCGTTAAGTGAAACCGGCTATGAAGACCTGTCACTGCTATCTTTGAGCACGGGCGACTATACCTGCCTGACGCCCCTGATGGAAGCGTTGATGCAGCATTGCCAAAAAGACCGCGTGGCGGTTTCCCTGCCGTCATTACGTGCCGGTACGTTGAGCCCCGCGTTGATGACCTTAATTCAATCCGTGCGCAAAACCGGATTTACCCTTGCCCCTGAAGCCGGCAGTCAACGGCTGCGCAACGTGATTAATAAAAACATCTGCTTTGAAGATGTTGCCGCCACCGTAAAAAACGCATTTACATTGGGCTGGCGGGTAATCAAACTCTACTTTATGATCGGTTTGCCCACCGAGACCGATCAAGATTTAGAGGCGATCATCGATATGGTCCGCCGCTTGAAAAGCATCAAGAGTCCTTCCGGACGACGGGGACAGATCAATGTCAGTGTCACCACTTTTATCCCCAAGGCACATACACCTTTTCAGTGGGCCGGCCAAATTTCATTAGACCAGTCGCGCAAAAAAATAAGTTTCATCAAATCCGAGTTGTCGCGTATCCGTGGGGTCAAACTCAAATGGCAGGACCCGAACATGAGCCAACTGGAAGGTGTCCTGGCTCGTGGCGACCGTCGACTGAGTTCGATCTTGATTGACGCCTGGAAAAGGGGATGCACCTTTGACGGCTGGACCGATGAATTTAATTTTGCACTTTGGCAGAAAAGTTTTCAACACGGCGGCATTGATCCTGAGGCCTATAACGCGAGACAACGCGACTTGAACGAGGCGCTGCCATGGGCGCATTTGGATTCCAGGGTGGAGCGCCGTTTTTTCAAAACCCAATGGCAAGAGGCTTTGGCCGGATCCACCGTGGCGGATTGCCGCCAGGGCCAGTGCCATGGTTGCGGGGTATGTGATTTTGACAAATTAAAACCGATGGTGCACGATGTTTGCGACCTATCCGGACCTTTGGCCGGACCGCTTACCGGTAAGGGTGCGACCGAAGCGCTGCCACAGGCCGGTACTTACCAGATGGTCTACGAAAAGATGGGGCCTGCGCGATTTTTGGGTCACCTGGAACTGAACCATCTGTTCGGCCGGGCTGTTCGAAGGGCCGGCATTCCCGTTGCCTACTCCCAAGGGTTTCATCCCATGCCTAAAATCTCTTTTGACGATCCTCTTCCGTTGGGCATTGAAAGTGAAGGCGAGCTGATGCGCTTGAAGTTACAACGGCCTCTGGATGAGCAGGAGCTGGTTGAGCGCCTCAATCCTTTTTTGCCTGAAGGGATCAATGTGGTTCACTGCCGATTGAAAGTGCCGGGTGCGGTCAAAATCGGGACACCATTGGACCGCTACCGTGTTGTTTTTGATCAACCGGTGGTGGACTTGGACCAACTGGCAACATTTACGGCCAGTGAGCGTTGGGACCATGAGCGTTTCAAACCCAAAGGGCGTACCCGCACCATCGATCTAAGGGCGGGTGTGGCTTCGATTATTTCCAATGACGGACAAACTATTGATATGACATTACAAAATGTTGGGGTCCACACCCTAAGACCTCTGGACGTTCTCCAGGGAGTATTTGCACTTTCACAGGAATTGATCCAAACGGCCAGGATTACCAAGCGCGCTGCGTGGAAAAGCGACACCAAGGTTGACAAGCCCGCACACAGAGGGTAGTTTTCAAAAATAAATGTAAATTTGGTTGGTTATGGCAAACAAAAAGATTATTTGTAACGATATGGCTCATGAAACCCGGGTGGCTTTGGTTGAGGAGGGCAATATCGTTGAGCTGTTTATCGAACGCGCGGGTGCGGCCGACAGCACCGGCAACATTTACAAAGGGCGTGTGCAACGTGTGCTACCCGGCATGCAGGCCGCCTTTGTGGATATCGGATTGAATCAGGCTGCCTTTTTATATGTCAATGATATCAAAATTGACAATTACAAGGAGATGGGGGCCTTGTTCAGTGACGATGATGAAAACGACGAGGACGATGAGCGCCTGGAGAGCAGGAAGCCGGATATACCGGTGGTGAACATTATCGATCTGATCACCGAGGGCCAGGAGATGCTGGTACAGGTGGCCAAATCCCCCATGGGCACCAAAGGCGCTCGCATCACGTCCCATATCTCACTACCGGGTCGCTTTCTGGTTTTGATGCCTATATCCAACCATATCGGTATCTCCAGACGCATCGAAGATGAAAACGAGCGGCAGCGGCTCAAAGAGATCGTCATGGATCTGCGCGATGACCATCTCGGCTATATTGTGCGCACGGCTGCGGAAGGTGCCGAGCCTGATCACATCGCGCAAGAGATGGTGTTTCTTAAAAAGTTGTGGGGCGGCATTCAACGCAAGTTCCAAAAAGCGCCTACCCCATCATTGATTCACCAGGAGCTGGATATTCGCCTGCGCGCCGTACGCGATTTGCTCTTACATGAGGCCGAAACCCTGGTTATCGACTCGCGCAGCGGGTATCAGGAAATACTCACTTTTCTCGATACCTTTATGCCCAATCTAAAAAGTTCGGTGGCGCTTTATGAAGAGCATGAACCTATCTTCGATGCTTATAATCTGGAAGGCGATATTTCGCGCGCTATCAAAAAGAAAGTCTGGCTCAAATCGGGCGGCTATATTGTCATCGAACACACCGAAGCGTTGGTGGCCATCGATGTCAATACCGGTCGTTATGTGGGCAAACACAACCTGGAGGAAACCATCCTCAAGACCAATCTGGAAGCCGTCAAAGAAATTGCCTATCAAGTTCGCCTGAGAGATATTGGTGGGATTATCATCATCGATTTTATCGACATGGAGAAAAGTTCCAACCGGGAGAAAGTGTATAGTGCGCTTTGTAATGCCTTTGCCAAAGATCGCAGCAAAACCCATATATTGCCCCTATCGGATATGGGCTTGGTTCAGATGACCCGCAAGCGTATACGCAAACCGCTATCGCGCCTGATGTGCGAGCCTTGCTTTTATTGTGAAGGCGAAGGCCACCTGCTCTCGGGCCAGACCTTGTGCTATAACATCCACCGGGAAATTTTGCGGCATGCCGGAGACATGATGGGCACAGGACTTACCTTGAAAGTCAATCCCCAAATTGCCGATTTGCTGCACGGTGAGGAACGCCATCTGATCAACTCTTTGGAAAACCGATTGAACAAACAGGTGACTATTTATCCGGATCGACGCTTTCATCTCGAGGAATTCGATATCCTGGAAACCATGGGCTCAGTGTAGGCCAACAGCTGCTGGTGGGGGCAGATTGTATGTTGACAACCGTTAGGTATTATGGTTATTTTCACGGGTTCCACTGATGCGTGCGAACTTTAAAATCATTGAGCATCCTTAAGCGTTTGACGCTTATATAAGGAATATCTGAGAATAAAGGAAAAGGAACATGAAAAGAACATTTCAACCGAGCAGAATTAAAAAGGCACGAACCCACGGGTTTCGCAAACGGATGTCTACCAAAGCAGGGCGTCGTTTGATTAACCGGCGACGCGCCAAAGGTCGCAAACGATTGGCCGTTTAGCGGGCATGGCAAACGGGTCCAAAGGCCCCTGCCACAACGACCGAAGGGCAAAATTACATTCAGTGGGATTGGAACAACCAGGTTCATCAACAAGAAACACCTTCACCAAGGGCGACAGACTTTTACAGCGATACGATTTTCTCCGGATGGTAAAAGGGGGAACACGCTTCCAAAATCGACATTTTATCGCATATGCCCAAAAAAACGATCTTTTACGCTGTCGCCTCGGCATGACGGTCACACGCAAGGTGGGAAACGCCGTAACACGCAATCGGCTAAAACGTCTCGCTCGGGAGTACTTTCGGAAGCATCGGCACCTATTCAAAGCGCATTGGGATATTAGCCTCATCGCCAAGAAACAGAGCGCCGATCAAACCAACCAAGAAATATGTATCTCTCTGGAAAATATTTTTGAGCGCATCGCAACATACCAAAAAGACGCAACGCTTCGGCGCACGGATGGCGATGATTTTCATCCATAGCTATCAACTTCTGGTATCGCCGTTTTTCGGTTCAGTTTGCCGATTTTATCCCTCCTGCTCCCATTATGCCTTGCAGGCCATTGATCGACATGGATTGATCAAAGGCACAGGTTTGGCGATTAAGCGATTGTTAAAATGCCATCCGTGGAACGCCGGTGGCTATGACCCCGTCCCCTAAACGGGGTTTGGGCGATTGTTATTCCACCTGCCTGGGTAAGGTTTTTCATTTTTTTTCTGCATTCCAATCCACTGAAGAAACTGCAAACGACAAACCACACCGTTTCGCCACTTTAAGTTGGAGTTGAGGAGATTTTTATGGAACAAACGCGCTTATTAATTGCCATTGCCATTTCATTCGCTGTGTTTTTTTTGTGGAGCATTTTTTTTGCGCCACAACCCACCAAAGCGCCTTCCGACGAAGCCAAGACAGAAAGTACGGAACCCGCCGTGGCTGAAAAGCCCCCCGGCCTTGAAGCGGTGACCCAGGCACCCATTGCTGCGGCGCCGGACATGCCTGCGATTCCCGAACCGGCTCCCGTGACGCCCACAATGCAGGAGCGCGAGATCACTGTGGAGACGCCGCTTTATCGCATGATTTTTACCGATAAAGGGGCTGCTATTAAAAGCGTGGTCCTAAAAGAATATCGGGAAACCACGGCTAAAGATTCCCCCCTGAAAGAACTGATCTCCGACCGGTTGAAAATCGGTACCTTATTGCTCAATGTTTTGGGTAAAGTGGATTATGGACTGGAAGGCGCGACGTATGTCACCGATCAGACAGCCGATCTGCTTTCGGTTAACGCACAACCGGCTACTTTGAAGTTTCGCTACCAAAGCGCCACCGGCCTGGTGGTTGAAAAAGCGTTGACCTTTGCACCGGACTCTTACCTGGTCGATGTGGAAATCACACTTTACAATGGCAGTGATCATCCCATGGCCGCACGTTTAGCGCTTGGACTGGGTAATTTTTTGGAAAAAGGTTCAAGTGGTTATGGATTCGAAGGTCCCAGTGGCCTGATCAATGGTGAATTAGAGCAAGTCAAATTAAAGAAGATCGAAGAAAAAAATCGCTATGAGGGCAAGGTGCGCTGGGTGGCTGTCGAAGACCGATATTTTATGACCAGCCTGATACTAAAAGAGGCCCTTGATGCTGAAATGGCCCTGTCTTACAATGCAGAAATAGTAAAAAATCAGATAGTTATGCCGGATGAGGATTTGGCACCTCAACAAACCAAGCGTTTTAGTTTTAATCTGTTTACCGGTCCTAAGAGCCTGTCGTTGCTAAAAACCTTAAATGTCGATCTCGAACGCGCCATCTATTTTGGATGGGTGGACTTTTTTGCCAAACCCTGTTTGTGGTTCATGAATTTCATTTATGGGTACATACCCAATTATGGTATTGCCATCATTATTTTAACACTGGTGACGCGGGGTATGTTTTGGCCGCTGGCCAAAAAAAGCTATAAATCCATGGGTGAGATGCGTCGCATCCAACCCTTAATGCAAGAGATTCGAGAAAAATACAAAGGCGACAAAGCTCGAATGAACCAGGAGATGATGACCCTCTATAAAACCTATAAAATTAATCCCTTGGGCGGTTGTCTTCCCATGGTCATTCAGTTACCTGTCTTTTTTGCCCTTTATCGCATGCTCTACCAGGCCATTGAGTTGCGCCATGCCCCGTTTTTTGGATGGATCACTGACCTTTCAGCGCCGGATCGGCTTTTCAGTTTTAGCTTTAAAATTCCTTTCATGGATCCGCCATATGGCATCCCCGTGCTTACCCTGATCATGGGTGCCAGTATGATTTTGCAACAGAAGATGACTCCGGCGCCCGGCGATCCCGCTCAGGCTAAAATGATGATGTTGATGCCCGTTGTGTTCACCTTCATATTTATCAATTTTTCCTCTGGATTGGTTCTCTATTGGTTGGTGAGCAATATCTTTTCCATGGCGCAACAGTATTATACCCAGCAAAAGATGGTTTAATCTGTGGAGGATTTCAATGTCCCAATATATAGAGTTTAAAGGCAAGAATATCGATCTAGCCTTGAAGGCAGCGGCTGACCGAATGAACAAACCCATCGAGAAGATCCGTTATGAAGTTATCTCCTATGGCTCTTCCGGTATATTTGGATTGGTTGGTGCTAAAAAAGCAAAGATTCGCGTCAAGGCCCAAGAGGCCTTTGGTGTGGATCAAGATGCAAAAGCCCAGGCCATTGACTTGGTAAAAGCCGCATTTAAAATCAAAGAAGAGCCCGTACCTGATCCCGTCAAGCCTCAAAAAGATAAGCCGGACGACGACAGTGTCAAAAAAGCTATCACTATCGGAACAGAAGCGTTGCAACGGTTGGTTAATTTCATCAGCAGTGAGGCGGTTATTGAAGTGGAGGTTCGTAGTGAGCGCATCATATTCAAAGTGACCGGCGGCAGCAGCGGGTTGCTTATCGGAAAACGTGGACAAACCCTGGAGGCTATCCAGTACCTGGTCGAAAAGATTGTCAACAAACAGGGCAAAGAACGTGTTCGGGTATTGGTGGATGTTGAGGGCTATCTTCAGACACGCAAAGCCAATCTGGAGAAGATGGCCACCAGCATGGCCGAAAAAGCCGAAAAGACACAAAAGCCCGTGACCATCGGACAGATGAATGCCTATGACCGGCGCACGGTGCATGTCCATCTTAAGGGCAATGCCAAGGTTCGCACCCAAAGTGTCGGTGAAGGTTATTATCGTAAATTGATTATCTTTCCAAAAAAGAGACGTCGCAACAAACGACACCCATAGAGAAGCGGTCGCCAAGCAAAAAAGCAACAGATCGAGTGCGACCCCAAAAGTGTAGCCAACATGGAAAAAGAGACCATCGCTGCCATTGCCACACCATTTGGCAGTGGCGGTATTGGTATTATCCGCATTTCCGGATCCCAAGCCACTAACATTGCCGGGCGCTTGTTTAGACACACGCGCACCCGGCCATCGCCCCAAAATAGCCGGTTGCTTGATGAGCTGCTCTCGCATCATTTGACGCATGGGTACATTGTAGATGAAAATCACATTGTCGATGAAGTGCTGCTTGCGGTGATGAAAGCGCCTCACTCATATACCAAAGAAGATGTGGTCGAAATTCAATCCCATTCAGGTGTCCTCATCCTTAGGCGTATTTTACAGCTTATTCTTGAAAAGGGGGCGCGCTTGGCAGAACCGGGTGAGTTCACCCGGCGCGCCTTTTTGAATGGCCGCATCGATTTAAGCCAAGCCGAGGCCGTGGCCGATGTGATCGCTGCAAAAAGCGAGGCTTCGTTGCAAATCAGTACGACCCAACTGATGGGGGCCATGAGAAAGGAAGTCGAGTCTTTTATCGCCCAACTCAAAAACATATTGGCACAATTGGAAGCCCAAATTGAGTTTGGCGATGAAATTGAGGCGACCATTGAGCGCCAAAATTTGGCACGTCAGCTGAATGACGAGGTGCTCAAACCCACGCGTTTGTTGGTCTCACAATATGAAGAGGGGCATTTTTTTAGAGACGGCGTGCGCCTGGACATCGTGGGCAGACCCAACGTCGGTAAATCAAGCCTACTCAATCGTCTCCTTAAAAAGGACAAAGCCATTGTAACGGAAATCCCGGGAACCACCCGGGACCTTATCGAAGACCACTTCAGTATTGCCGGCATTCCTATTTTGATCACCGATACCGCAGGCTTACATGCCACCGATAACCCCGTCGAGAAGATCGGTATCATAAAGACCCACCACAATATCGACCGATCGGATTTGGTGCTTTTTGTGGTCGATGGATCAAATGTTATTGGCGATGCGGATTTAGAGATTTACCAAAAAATACGCGCGAAAAAAGTCGTGTTGGTCATAAATAAAATAGACCTGGTTGGGGCGGGTCAAGAGATGTCGATTCCTGATGCATATCATGGTATAAAAAAGGTGATGGTCTGCGCTTTAAACGGTGACGGCATTGAGGATTTGAAAAAAGCGGTTGTGCAAGTTTGCGACGGCGGGATAGAGATCGACCCGGGAAGAACCATCATTCCTAATCTGAGACAAAAAGCCGCGCTCGATCTTGCTGCTGGATGCCTGGAAAATGCATTGACAGGATTATACGGCGATGGCGCTGAGGAGCTAATCGTCGACGACCTTTATTCAGCCTTAAGCGCACTCTCTCAAATTATAGGGAGAAAGGTCGAGAGCGATGTTCTTGATGATATTTTCAATCAGTTTTGTATTGGAAAATAATAGATAACATTGATCGAATTGTTTCACGTGAAACATTAAGGAGAACGTCCCCATGGAGATTGATCCGATTTTTAAAAAATATGAAGCTTTGGTACAGCAAGTGGACGCGGCATTTGAAAAAGTTCAGCAAGAATATGGTGAGTGCGTTAGCTGTAAACTGGGCTGTGCGGATTGCTGCCATGCATTGTTTGACCTGACCTTGGTCGAAGCGATTTACATCAAAAATAAATTTGACGAGAAATTCGCCGATAAAAATCGTCAAGCGATCATTCAAAGAGCCGAAAAGACGGACCGCAAAGTTTATAAACTCAAACGCCAAGCCCATAAAGATTATGAATCCGGTAAATCAGAGAACGAGATTCTTGAAGAGATGTCACAGGTTAAGATGCGTTGTCCCTTGCTCGCTGATGATGACCAATGTGCCATGTACGACGCACGCCCTATTACCTGCCGGCTGTATGGTGTGCCGACGGTCATTGGCGGCCAAGGACACACCTGCGGGTTGAGCGGTTTTAAACAAGGGGAATCTTATCCTACGGCTAAAATGGATGTAATCCACAGCAAGTTACATGAAATATCGTTAGAGTTGGCCCAGCGCATCAAGAGCAGCTACCCAAAATTGGCGGAAATGTTGGTGCCGCTCTCCATGGCTCTTTTAACGGACTACACGGAAGAATATCTGGGCGTGCCCACGGAGAGCGAAAAAGGTCAAAAAGAGGGGGATCAGGGTGAACGATAAATCAAATGAGGTTGAATTGCGTAAAAAGGCTGTTTTTAATGGCATGTCGCCACGCCGACAAAAACATATCGTTAAAAAGGGCTATGAGAAATGGGACCCCTTTGAAGAGCCCAAAGATCCCATTGACATCCGGCGGGATAAAACCAAGCGAACGACCCAGCAACTGGTCCGTGAGTTTTTGCAAAACTGCAGCCATGATAATTACAGCAATGCCTATGGCGGTGGTGTATTAGAAATGGCGTTGGGCATCATAAACAATGATGATCGCTTTATCGGTATGTATGAATTTTCGATCTGGTACCAGCAGGAGTTAAAAAAGCGGAAACCTGATTCTTAATGAGCGTTTAAAAGTTTGATATTTACCGCGAAGAACACGAAGCCCACGAAGGCAAAGATAAATAGGTTCTATTCTCGACTTCGTGACCATCTTGGCAGGTTACAGTAGGCTTACTTGGCAACGCTTTTCGAGGCCATCAGTTTTCGTTCCTGACGCTTTTTTACATAAAGCCCTCATCCATGACCGATCCGGTTAGAACACATATCATCGCCCTACTGAGCACCCGGTACATCCGACTAACCCCGGCTGATTTGGAACGCACTTTGATTCGACGCATGCCCTCTATTCAGCGCAGGACGCTGCGCCGAGCGATAAAGGGTATGGTGGCAGAAGGCATACTCGCCTACACCAACCATTTTTCCACCACCCATCTTGAACTGAATTTCAGTCAGCCGTCCAGGGTTGGCCATCGCATTTGGCTTGGCCCATCCAATTGTGCGTTTCCACACCATGAAAATGTGGTCGCAATAAAGCTCAATGATGGAACGGCATTTGGTTCTGGTGACCACCCCACCACGCGTTTATGCCTCCAAGGATTGGAATATGCGTTGAATAATTTGAATCAGATCGCGGCTGCGGTCCCTTTGAAGGAGATGACGGCGCTGGATATGGGTACAGGATCAGCTGTTTTGGCCATCGCAGCAGTGGGCTTGGGTTTGGGTCGTGCGGTAGGCGTGGATATCGATCCTTTGGCTTGCCGTGAAGCAAAAATCAATGTTGCCCTCAACCAGATGCAAGATCGGATTCAGATTGTTTGTCAACCCGTCAGCAAAGATGATCCGAACCCATATCAAGTTGTGCTGGCAAATTTACGGCTCCCCACTTTAAAATCAGTTTTACCTCTATTGGTAAAAATTTCCGATCCAAGTGCCATTTGGGTGGTGTCGGGATTTCGTCAGGAAGAAGAAAAAAGAATAAAGGCATTATTGGCGTTCTGGCCGGTACAATTCATTTGGAGCAGTCAATCATGTGGTTGGGCTGCCCTGGTGGTGGCTTGGAAGGGCAAAAAAAGAGGGACATGAAGCACACGAATGCGGGTTAATAAATGCACCCTTACCTATTATAACCCCTTTGATCGTGCAATATTCGAGCTCTCAGCGATTCCGATGTTAAACAACTGAATTAATTGATATTTAAAACTTAGGTGCATTAAAAACCAGTTTGCCCCCATAAAATCCGGCCAGCGCGGCAGCGATCAAGTCCGCCAGATTCAACAACACGAAGATGGCCAAATAGGAGTTGTTGGCCAAATAGAGATCCGGCGAAGTCACCCACCACAGCGCAAGTATAAATGAGAGCAGTGTGACAATAGCTGCGCAAACCACTTTAACCCTGAAGACCAATGACATTTTACCATTATAGCGATTGTGCCAGTCGATGATGCCGCTGATAATGACAGCCGGCATAAACAAGGCCACAGCAATCGTGTTGATTTTGGCGGCAGTGGCCATTGCTTCGGATTTAAAAATCACCGCCAATAAAAGGAAAAAGACGGTGAGCGGAAGAACCCCGTTGGGAATATGCACGGCGATGGGGTGCCCGTGAAGGCGCGAAAGCCATCTGAAGCGGGAAGCGATTTGTGACATAACACTGGGTGCCGGTCCAATGGCGGTTGAATCGAACGGTTGATCTACAGAAGCTTTTAGAGCGGCTGGGGCATCTGAAACCTCTTCCAATAAAACAAATTTGCTTTTATCAGCCCCGCAGACCGGACAGATTTCGGGGGGTTTGTCACCTTCATGAATATAGCCGCAGACTAAACATTTCCATTTTTTCATGGTTGAACCTGACGTGTTTAGAGGGTTAAGTTAAGTCTGTTGGAGAACAACAATGCCGTGCAGCTGCCGTCATGTCTACAGGTTTGGCGGGGTGGAGCTAAGGGGCTTGCAGGGGGCTACCGAGCAAAAACTCCTCATAATCGGTAGGGCGCTCTTGATAGACTTCAAGCATGGCTTCAAATTTCTTGCGTCCGTCGCAGTCTCTCCACTGTTGCCAGGCCTCTGTGTCTCGCCAGGTGGAAATCACCACCATGTTATTGGGAAAACCCCTTTTAACCAACGTCTCGCCAGACATGTAACCGGGCTGGTGCATGGCCAATGAACGAATCTCATTGAGCAAAGCTACGATTTGAGGGGTATGGCCTTCTTTAAAGCGACGTTTGATAAGGATTTTAACGGTCATATCGGCCTCCTTGGAATAAGGGTGAGACGGAGAGTAATCGTCGCCGGCGGTAAGCACATCGTATCAGATCCGTGAGAAACCAGCCGTTAAATAAGGTAATTTTGTTAACGCCATGCGGCGGCTTCTACTTCCTAACCAAATGATCTCACAAGCCCTATTGGGGGTCAAGCCTAATGAAAAGACAAATTCATTTGGTCAAGTGAGAAGAAGACAACGCATAGGAAGTAAAAGAAAAGACGATTAAACCAAAAAGCTCCACAAAATACCGGCACAAACGGCGGATCCGATGACGCCGGAGGCATTGCATGCCATAGCATGCATCAGCAGGTAGTTGGTCGGATCGGCATGTTGGCCGACCAGATGCACTTCGCGGGCCGAACCCGGCACGGCGGATACGCCGGCTGCGCCAAGCAGCGGATTGATTTTTTCTTTTAAAAAGAGGTTCATGATCTTTGCGGCGATCAATCCGGAAGCTGTGGCGATGGAGAAAGCAATGGAGCCCAGGATAAAGATACCGATGGACTTACTACTGATAAAGACATCTGCTTGGGTACTGGCACCCACTGTAAAACCCAGGAAAATGGTGGCCGTATCGATAATGGAACTGGCGGCGGTTTTAGCCAGTCGATCCACGACCCCGGACACCTTCATCAAATTACCGAAAAAGAAGGGCCCCAGCAAGGGGATGGAAGCCGGCGCCAGCAGGCAGCAAAGCAGGACGCCGACGATGGGGAAAAAGAGCAGCTCCTTGCGTGTGACCTCACGAGTGTCATCGGGCATGTGAATGCGGCGCTCGGCTTTGGTGGTCAGCAACCGCATAATGGGCGGCTGAATAATGGGGATCAGGGCCATATAAGAATAGGCCGCTATGGCAATGGGGCCGATTAAATGGGGTGCCAGTTTGGCGGTCAAAAAGATTGAGGTAGGGCCGTCCGCCCCTCCAATGATAGCGATGGAGCCGGCCTCTTTGGCTGTGAAGACCATGCCGATGTTTTGAAAGAATGAGAAATCGCCAAGGGCCATGGCGCTCAGCAAGGTGAAATAGATCCCCATCTGCGCGGCAGCACCCAACAACATCAGTTTGGGCTGCGCCAGCATGGATGAAAAATCCGTCATGGCCCCCAGACCCAGAAATACAATGGAAGGATAAAGGCCGGTGGTCACACCAAAATAGAGATAGTGCAATACGCTGTTATTTTCATAAATCCCGAGCCCAAAACCTTTAAAAAACGGTATGTTACCAACTATAATGCCAAATCCGATAGGAAGCAGCAACAGGGGTTCGTACTCTTTGGCAATGGCAAGAAAACAGAAAAGAATGCCAATGGCGATCATGATGACATATCGGATGTCCAGCATGGCCCATCCTGTATTTTGTAGAAAATGAATCAGCAGGTCCATAACAACTCTACCTTATTATATAGTGACAAGTTTGTGGACACCTAGGCGTTCTTCCACGAAAAGGTTCCTTTGCCGCTGTTAACGAGATAGCCGGCCGCCCTTAATTCACGAATGATGATGTGGGGATGCGGCAAATTTTCAGCCTGGAGGATCTTGTAAAGTTCGGTCAGCGGAAAGCTTTCGCCAGGCGCTACGGTAAGCGATTGGTAGATCCGGGCCAACGCCCCAAGATCATCCAGCAGGTCGATTTCACCGGAAAGGTCAACCGGCTGATCGGTTTGAATTTTGTCCCCATCTGTTTCATCAGATTTTTTTTCAAACAGCGCGATCATTTTATGTAACTGGGAGATAACAATAGATAGTAGCGCCAAACCACTCATTACGATAGTGGCGCCGACTGCGGCCATGGCCCAGCCATTGTTGGCTGTGATTGCTGCTATGCCTTGCACTTGTGCACCTCCTCAAAAATATGACCCGATGTTCACGCAATTTTCATTTGTCCCTGGATGGGGCACCCGTGTCTCCTCAAGACAGAATCATCGGCGAAAAAACTTTTCGATCACATTTACCCTTAAATGTCAATAAATATGGCTACAAAATGGTCTTTTCAGAATCCTTTGAAGAAAATAGACGCATCCATTACCTTCAGCATCGGGAAATTGTGCGCCCATAGGCCCATTAACAATACCGCGATCGCAAACGTCTTATCCAATATGTCCGGTGTAATCATTGACATTCTAGTAGAACAGGCATTATGGTTGGCTCGAATTCTACAGATGCAGCCCTTCGTTACTCATAGGCCGTATATTCCTATCCTATTGGAATTAAAATATTTAATAATCACCAGGAGACGACCATGTCCAATCACACTGCCACCATATTGTCTTATTTTGAACAATTGAACGCCATACCTCGGTGTTCGCACAACGAAGAACGCGTTTGTAAATGGCTGCGAGCATGGGCCGATCAGCGGCAGCTCAGCCACACCCGCGACAGCGCCGGCAACTTGGTCATTCAGGTGCCGGCCAGTCCCGGATTAGAATCCGCTCCCGTTGTGGTGTTGCAAGGCCATATGGATATGGTTTGCGAAAAGACGCCGGATTCCTCCCACGATTTTAAAAGCGATCCCATCAAATCCCATCGAGAGGGCGATTGGCTGACAGCCGACGGCACCACTTTGGGCGCGGACAATGGCATCGCCGTAGGTTATATGTTGGCCCTTGCCGAAGATCCCTCCCTTGGCCACCCGCCCCTTGAGCTGCTCTTTACGGTGGATGAAGAGACCGGCCTCAACGGTGCCAAGGCCCTGAAGCCGGATTTTATCCAAGGCCGTCGGCTGATCAACCTGGATTCGGAAGATGAAGGGATCTTCACCATCGGTTGTGCCGGTGGGGTCGACACGACGCTCAAGCTCGCGTTTGAAACCAAACCCTTTGCTGCCACCGAATGGCAACCCCACCAGGTGGTGGTGGGCGGGTTAAAAGGCGGGCACTCGGGCATCGATATCCACAAGCAGCGCGGCAATGCCAATAAGATTCTGGCCCGTATCTTAAATCAGCTTGCCCAGGATGCGTCCATGGGGTTAATTTCCATGCAAGGGGGCAGCCGCAAAAATGCCATCCCCCGCGATGCCCGGGCCATCATTGGGGTGGATCCCGACGCCGTTGAACCGGCCCTGCAGGCGGTGGCGCGTTTGGAGGAAGAGATCAAGGCCGAGTTTGCCCAGAGCGACGCATCCCTTTTTATCAATATGCATCCGGCCCCGCCCGGCAAACCATTGGCAACCGCCTTGAGTCCAAAGGATGCACTAAAAGTTATTCAATTGTTGATGGCCTTGCCCAATGGCGTGGCGGGTATGTCGACGGCTGTAGACGGATTGGTGGAGACATCCAACAATTTGGCCACTATCCAATTGGAAGCCGGCAATCTCACTATTTTGTCCAGCCAGCGCAGCGCCGCCATGTCCCGAATGACCGAAATTACCGCCCAAGTGCATGCTGTGGCCCGGCTTGCAGGTGCGGACATCAAGGATCATGACATGTATCCCGCCTGGCAGCCGGACATGGCCTCGTTGCTGCTCAGCCAATCAAAGACCCTATACAAAAATATGTTCGGCAGCGCACCGGTCATTCAGGTCATTCATGCGGGATTAGAGTGTGCCGTGATTGGTGATATCTACGCGGGTATGGATATGATCTCCTTCGGACCCACTATTCGAAACCCCCATTCGCCGGATGAACGCCTCTTCGTGCCTTCGGTAGAAAAAGTGTGGGATTTTTTAGTGGCGCTTTTAAAAACCCTTGCTGAAAGTAGTTAATTTTTCGCTGAGCGAGCTGGGGGACCCCATTTACCATGACGGTAGTGAGTAAAATAGGGCACCAACAAGGGTTTGCCCAAACCAACTGCTAATCAACGCCATATATGGCAAGCCTGCGACGCAGGGTGTTGAGCCCGATCCCCAGTGCCCTGGCGGTTTGGGATTTGTTCTGATCGAGTCGATCGTAGGTTTGCAGAATGTGATTTTTTTCCACCATGGCCAGCGGGACAATGGCGCCGTCGGGTTTAATGGCCGTAGGTTTTGGGACACGCGTTTTGGCCATGTTGCGCAGGTGTTCGGGAAGATGATGGGAATCAATGCGCCGGCCCTGGGCCAGGTTGACCGCCGATTGAATAATGGATTTTAATTCGCGGACATTACCGGGCCAACTATAGGTCATGAGCTTTTCCAGTGTTTCCGGTGCAATTCGCGGGCCGTGGCGATACTCTTTATATTTTTTAAGAAAAGCATTGAGCAACAAAGGAATGTCATTGACCCGCGCCCGCAACGGCGGCAGGTGAAGCCAGCCGCCGCGAATGCGGTAAAAAAGATCCTTGCGAAAGGCTTTGCGCGCCATCATGCGGTCCAGGTCTTCATTGGTGGCAGCAATAAAGCGCAAATCCACGCGCATGCGATCCGCAGTGCCTACTTTGGAAAACTCTCCCTCCTGCAACACCCGTAGCAGCTTGCCTTGCAGCTCCAAGGGCAAGTCACCGATCTCGTCCAAAAAGAGCGTACCGCGGTTGGTATGCTCTAAAAAACCGGTGCGTGCGGTATCGGCACCGGTAAAGGCCCCCTTGGTGTGACCGAAAAATTCGGCTTCGAACAAGTTGGGAGAGATAGACGACATGTTGATGGGGGTAAAAGGAAAGTCTGCCCGGGGACTGGCACTGTGGATGGCGCGGGCCAGCAACTCCTTGCCGGTACCGGATTCGCCGGTGATCAGGACGGGAACATTAGAGGCGGCATGCAATTCCGCCTCTTTGAGAATGCGCCTCAGCGTGGGATGTTGGGTGATAATGGGCCGAAACGGTTCAGGATCGATCAGCTCCGGATGCGCCTGCCGCTTTTCCATGTCCAGGATGTCCAGCAGGCGTTTGCGTTCAAAGGCGCGGGGCAAGGTCAACGCCAATACCTCTTTGGCCACAGGTTTGACCAGATAGTCGTAGGCCCCTTTTTTTAAACACGCCACCGCCGTACGCGCTTCGTTGATGGCCGTAACCATGATGACCTCGGTGCCAGGACTGGTATTTTTAATCAGATCCAGCATGGCCATGCCATCCATTTCCGGCATGTTCATATCGATGAGCGCCACTTCAAATGACTCTCCCCTTTTAAAGGCCTCGGCGGCTTCCAAGGGACTGTCCACCAAAGCGAGGTTGTTAAAGCCGATGGCTCTCAGCTTGCCGGCCAATAGCTCCATGTAATCGCGGTCATCATCCACCAATATGATGCGGTTGCCCATAGTTGTGCCTTTGTTTGGCAGATAGCCTGTAAGGAGAGATCCAAACATATCCCATTTTGGCATAGTTGTCCATCTCGCAGCGGTCCATTTTGGCGCATGCGACGACTATCACCTCTTTTTTCTTGCTAAGGTGGTCAGCGCAATACCCGTGAAGATCAGTGTCACACCGGTCAGATGGAACAGGCGGGGTTGCTCGTTCAGAAAAATAAACGCCAACAGGATAGAAAAAACCGGCATCAAATGGAAAAAGATGCCGGCGCGGTTGGCACCCACCATGGCGACGCCCCTGTTCCAGAATATGAAAGAGAGCACGGAGGGAAACACACACACATAAGCAATGCTACCCAAGGTGGTCTTGGATAAGTTGAAGCCACCATGGATTGAAAGCTCCCAAAAGTAAAAGGGTAACATCACCAAAAGACCCAAAGCGACAATGGCGGTTAAAAAGGTGATGGGGTCCATCTGGATGGGTCTTTTGCGTAGCAACACCGAATAAAAGGCCCATGCCATTCCAGCAGCCAAGGTCCATAGATCCCCGGAAGAAAATCCCAACTGTGCCAAGTTTCCCAGGTGACCGCGGGATACAATGAACAGCAATCCGGCCAGAGAGATCATAACGCCGACGATCTGCTGCGGGCCCATGGTTTCATTGTAGGCCAGCCATGACATCAAACCGATAAACACCGGGATCATGGCGTTAACCAAAACGGTATTGGTGGCTGTGGTGGTTTGCAGGGCCAGGTAGATAAATGCATTGAATATAGCGATAGCCGGCACACTCATCAGCGCCAAGTATTTCCAATGGTGCACCACCAGGGGCCATTGGCGTTGGATGCGAGGTACAGCCAATGGCAGCAGAATGATCAGCGCACCCACCCAGCGCCAAAAATTGAGGCTCACCGGTGGAATCAGGTCTCGAATACCGCGTCCCAGAACAAAATTGCCGGCCCAGAACAACACCGTCAGGGTCAACAGCATATAGGGCAGCCAACGATATTTAGGATAACGGTTCAACATCCAACCCCTCAAAAGATATAGGCCTATCTACTCAAGATAAGCGGTTATTCGGCAAAACATCTATATGCGATCTATAGAAAGATCAGCAGGCTTAATAAACTGTCAACTCCTGACGCAGGCGCCGTGCCGGTAATTTGCGCTGTCAGTTTTATCTCCAACTCATTTAAAGAAGCACCCAAAATGGTAATTACCATGCCAGGCCCTGAATAAGAAGGATCTCGTCTGTGCCAATTTGGACTCTTTTGAAAAATCTATGCCATTATGGCACAATCCCCCCTTTCTACCGTATTCATTAGCTATCCTGTTCAAGTATGCCATTTTGGAATAGTTGAACGCGCATAATCCCATGCAGGCGGCTTCTATCTTCAAAGGCAACACATTGTTAAAATACTATAATTACACCAATTTTTTGTAAAATTCCCAATTGATCCATTTTGGCACATGCTTTGCTTTCTAATTTTGGTTTGTTGCCCCTCGGTGCGTCCAACGCGCTTGACCCCAAATAGGATATCACCGCCGGGTGCGATATCATAAATAATCGGCGTTTGGATGGCATGTAACGCCGGCAGGCATTAAAAACTTACAAAAACAGAGGTTTTTTCATGGCGAAAGAGAACAAGAAAAACGATGTGGTTGGGTCTGTAATGGTTGTCGGCGGTGGTATTGCCGGGATACAGGCGTCCCTGGACCTTGCGGACTCCGGCTATCTGGTCAAGATGATCGAGGGCAAGTCGGCCATCGGCGGCGTCATGGCCCAGTTGGACAAAACCTTTCCCACCAACGACTGCGCAATGTGCGTTATCTCTCCCAAGTTGGTTGAGGCGGGCCGGCATCTCAACATCGATCTGTTTACCACCACGGAAGTAGAGAAGATCGAAGGCGAGGCCGGCAATTTTAAAGTCACCCTGCTCGAGCGTCCCCGCTTTATCGATCTGGACAAATGCACGGCCTGCGGCGAGTGCGCCAAGGTGTGCCCCATCGACGTGCCCAATCAGTTCGATATGGATCTGCGCGATCGCAAGGCCGCCTTCAAGCTTTATCCTCAAGGCATGCCCAGCGCGTATGCCATTGATAAGCGCGGTACGGCCCCTTGCAAGGCCACCTGTCCGGCCCATGTGAGTATTCAGGGTTACATCGCTTTGATCAATGACGGCCGCTATAAAGAAGCGCTCAAACTTTTCAAAGAGGCACACCCCTTTCCGGCGGTTTGCGGCCGGGTCTGTCACCATCCTTGTGAGGGCGAGTGTACCCGCAACGATGTGGACCAGCCCCTGGCTATCCGCGAGCTGCACCGCTTTCTGGCCGACTTTGAAAAAGAGAGCGGCGAGATCTATGTGCCTGAAATAACAGCCGAAAAACGCGACGAAAAAATTGCCGTGATCGGATCCGGACCGGCAGGACTGACGGCGGCTTACTATTTGCTGCAGCAGGGCTATGGGGTCACGATTTTCGAAAAACTGCCCGAACCCGGCGGCATGATGCGTGTCGGGATCCCCGAATACCGCTTGCCCCGCGATATTCTGGCCGGCGAGATCCATGTGATTCAACAGATGGGTGCCGAGATCCAATGCAACGTCGCTTTCGGCACGGACATCACCCTGGAAAGCCTTAAGGCCGACGGCTTTGCTGCCTGCTTTATGGCCATCGGCCTGCATGGCGGCCGCAACCTGGGGGTAGAGAACGAGGATGCCGCTGGTGTACTGCAAGGTGTTGATTTTCTGCGCGATACCGCCATGGGCAAAGATGTCGAGATCGGTGATGACGTCATCGTGGTGGGCGGCGGCAACGTGGCCATCGACGTGGCCTTGACGGCCAAACGCAAAGGCGCCAAAAAAGTTACCCTGATCTGCCTGGAAAAGCGCGAAGAGATGCCGGCATGGGAGCACGAAATTGAAGAGGCCCTTGAGGGTGAGATCGAGATCGTCAACTCTTTCGGCCCCAAATCCTTTTTCATCGACAAGGGCAACAAAGTGTCGGGCATTGAATTCAAAACCTGTACGGCGGTGTTTGACGACAACGGCCGCTTCAATCCCCAATACGACGATAACGCCTGCCAGCCCTATTTTGGCGACACCGTGATTGTCTCCATCGGTCAAAGCACCAATCTGCATGGCATCAAGGAGCAAGGTATCGCCATCTCCGGTCCCGGCGGCCTGGAGGCCGACCCGATCACTTTACAGACACCGATAGAGTGGGTCTTTGCCGGTGGTGATGCCTTCTACGGCCCCAAGTCCGTGGTGGACGCCGTATCGTGCGGTAAAGAGGCCGCAGAATCCATTCACCGTTTCATCAACGGTCTGGATCTAGCCGAGGGCCGTGAAAAGAGATGGGAATTCGTCAAACCCGATACTGCTGACGAACCGCAAAAGGCGCGCACCACCGTGCGTTGCCTGGATCCGGAAGCCAGAGAGTGCAACTTTCTGGAAGTCTCTTTCGGCTACAATGAAGCCGAAGCCAAAACCGAAGCCGAACGCTGCTTGAAATGCGGTATCTGCTCGGAATGCTATCAATGCGTGGATGCTTGCCTGGCCAAAGCGGTTGATCACAACATGCAGCCCAAGCGCACCGAGATCAACGTCGGGTCGGTAATTTTGGCGCCGGGCTTTACGCCTTATGATCCCAGCAAGCACGCCTACTATGCCTATGCCAACCACGCCAATGTGGTCACCTCCCTTGAAATGGAGCGTTTGCTTTCGGCCTCCGGTCCCTACCAGGGTCATTTGATCCGACCGTCGGACCACAAAGAGCCTGAAAAGATCGCCTGGCTGCAGTGCATCGGCTCGCGCGATATCAATCAGTGCGATCATGCTTATTGTTCGGGGGTTTGCTGCATGTACGCCGCCAAACAGACCGTGATTGCCAAAGAGCACAGCGATAAAGATCTGGACACGGCGGTCTTTTTCATGGACATGCGCACCTATGGCAAGGATTTTGAGCGCTATTACAACCGCTGCAAAGATGAGCACGGCGTTCGTTTCGTGCGCTCACGGGTGCATACCATCGATCCGGTGGAAGACGACAACCTGCGCTTGCGCTATGTGAGCGAAGACGGTGACATTGTCGAAGAAGTTTTTGATATGGTAGTTCTTTCGGTGGGCCTGGCGCCCAACCCGCAAGCGATTCAACTGGCCAAAACCATGGGGGTTGACCTCAACTCCCACAAGTTTGCCCAGACCCGCGATCTGGCCCCTGTTGCCACCAACCGCGACGGCATCTATGTGTGCGGTGTCTTCCAGGGCCCCAAAGATATTCCCCAGTCGGTCATGGAAGCTTCAGCCGCTTCAACGGCCGCGGCAAAGAACCTCTCTGCCGCCCGGGGCACCTTGACCCGTACCAAGCAACTGCCGCCCGAGCTGGATGTCTCCGGACAGGAGCCGCGGGTGGGGGTCTTTGTCTGCAATTGCGGCATTAACATCGGCGGTGTGGCCGACGTCCCTGCGGTGCGCGAGTATGCCCGCAGCTTGCCCGGTGTGGTGCATGTGGAGGACAACCTGTTCACCTGCTCCCAGGACACCCAGGACAAAATGAAAGGGGTGATCCAAGAGAACAATATCAACCGCGTGGTGGTGGCCTCGTGTTCGCCGCGCACCCATGAACCTTTGTTTCAGGAGACCATTCGCGAAGCCGGGCTGAACAAATATCTGTTCGAAATGGCCAATATCCGCGACCAAAACACCTGGGTGCACATGAACGACCCGCAAAAGGCCACGGAAAAAGCCAAAGACCTGGTGCGCATGGCTGTGGCCAAAGCCGCCTATATCGAGCCCCTGCACCAGGTGAGCCTGGATGTGACCCAGGCGGCGCTGGTGATCGGCGGCGGTGTGGCCGGTATGGAAGCGGCACTGGGCATCGCCGAGCAGGGATTTCAAGCGTATTTGGTGGAACGCTCAGAGCAATTGGGCGGCAACGCCCTTTGGTTGCGCCACACCTGGCAGGGTGAAGCGGTCCCGCCCTATGTGACGGAATTGGTCGAGAAAGTGAACAGCCACGACAATATCCGCATTTTCATGGAGAGCGAGGTGATTGAAACCGGCGGCATATTGGGCAATTTTACCACCACCCTGGCTACCGGCGGCGAAGCGCTGAGCACCCTGACGGTGGAGCACGGCGTGACCATTATCGCCACCGGCGGTAAGCCATACGAGCCCACCGAATTTCTCTATGGCCGGCATCCCGATGTGCTCAGCCACAAGGAGATGGACGAGGCCATGACCGCACAAGACCCGCGTATCGGCCAAGCCGACAGCGTCGTGTTCATTCAATGCGTGGGATCTCGCAACGAGGAATTTCCCTCTTGCAGCCGTATTTGCTGTACCCACAGTGTCAAATCAGCCATCGCCATGAAACAACAGAAACCGGAAATGAATGTCTACGTGCTTTACCGGGACATCCGCACCTACGGCTTCCGCGAAGATCTCTACCGCGAGGCCCGGGAGTTGGGCGTCATCTTCATTCGCTTCAGCCAACAGGCACCACCCCAAGTGATCAAGGGCGACGGCGATGAAATCAGTGTGACCGTTAAGGACCATATCTTGGGTCGTCCCATCGAGATCAACCCGGATCTGCTGATCCTGGCCACTGCCGTGCGTCCCAACCCGAACAAGGACCTGTTCGAATTGTTCAAGGTCCCCATCAATGCCGAGGGCTTCCTGGTGGAAGCCCACGCCAAGTTGCGACCCGTGGATTTCGGTTCCGAAGGTATCTTCATGGCGGGTCTGGCCCACGCGCCCAAATCCATCGATGAGACCATTGCCCAGGCCCAGGCCGCCGTATCCAGAGCCGCGACCGTATTGAGCAAAGAGGCCATCTGGGTAGGCGGGGTGACCGCTGAAGTGGATCCGGACAAATGCGCGGTGTGCTGTACCTGTGTGCGCACCTGTCCTTACAATGTGCCCATCATCGGCCAGGAGGGCCACGCGGTGATCGATGCCGCCGGATGCCAGGGCTGCGGCTGCTGCGTGGCTGAATGCCCGGGCAAGGCCATCACATTGAAACATTTTACCGACCAGCAGTTGATCGCCAAGACGGTGGCCCTGTTTACCGAGTGTCTTACGGCTTAACGTATAGAAATAAGGAAAGGAAGATGATACCATGAGTGCAACTTTCGAACCCCAAATCGTCGCCTTCTGCTGTAAGTATTGCGCTTATGCAGCTGGCGACCTGGCCGGTTCCATGCGGCTTAACTATCCGTCCAATGTGAAAGTGGTGCAGGTGCCATGTACCGGGCGGGTGGATATCATTCACCTGCTGCGCGCCATCGAAGAGGGTGCCGACGCCGTCTATGTGGCCGGCTGACTGGAGGGTGAATGCCATTTCCTGGAAGGAAATCTAAAAACCCGCCGCAAAGTTGAGTATGTTAAACGCACTTTAACCGACATCCACATGGAGCCTGAGCGCATTGAGATGTATAACCTGTCATCGGCCCAGGGGCCTCGCTTTGCCGAGATTGCTACTGAAATGACTGAAAAGGCCAAAGAACTGGGGCCAAGCCCTTTGAATCCATGTGCGTAGAAAATAATTGTTTCAATACCATTATGACGAGGTGAAAAATGATAATCGCTGACCGAAAGCCCCTGGAAGAAATTCAGGAGATGATCAAGGATTTTGACAATATCCTGCTGGTGGGCTGTAAAGGGTGTGTGACCGTCTGCAATGCGGGCGGTATGAAAGAGGTTGAGATTCTGGCCTCCACCCTGCGCATCGCCCGCAAAAAAGAGGGGCGTCCTGTCAAGATCGAAGAACGCACCCTCGAACGCCAGTGCGACCCCGAGTATGTCGAGCAGTTGCGCGACAGTTTTGATCAGTACGATGCCGTCTTGAGCATGGCGTGTGGCGTGGGGCCCCAATTTCTATCCGAAGCTTACCCCAGCCAGCGCTTTTTTCCCACCGTCAATACCCGCTTCATGGGAGGTGCGGTGAGCCATGGCGTTTGGGAAGAGCGTTGCGCCGGCTGCGGCACCTGCGTCATTCACTACTACGATGGTCTTTGCCCGATCGCCCGCTGTTCCAAGAGTTTGCTCCACGGTCCCTGCGGTGGCAGTGCCGGTGGCCAATGCGAAGTCTCCAAAGATATCGAGTGCATTTGGGATACCATCGTTAAAAAGAAGATAGAGCAGGGTCGCCTGGAAGATTTGCGCATTCAGCGCCCTAACAAGGACTGGCGCACAGCCCGTGACGGCGGACCGCGCAGAAGCACAAGGGAGGAGTTGGTGAAATGAGTGATAACGGCTATAAATCCGGAAGCAACCTGGAGAAAGTGCTCAAGGCCGGCCATTTTGCCTTTACCGGTGAGTGTGGCCCCCCCAAAGGCGCCAATGTTGAACACCTAAAAGAGAAAATGGAACCCCTCAAGGGCATGGTGGATGCCGTCAACGTGACGGACAACCAGACGGCCGTAGTGCGCATGTCCAGCAAGGCGGCCAGCGCCCTGATGGTGCAGGCCGGCTTGGAGCCCAATTTCCAAATGGTGTGCCGCGACCGCAACCGGATTGCCATGCAAAGCGATATTCTGGGTGCGTATGCTCTGGGTATCCGCAATATGCTCTGCCTGTCCGGCGACCATCAGAACTTTGGCAATCATCCCCAGTCCAAAAACGTCTATGACATCGATTCCATGCAGCTGATTGCCATGGTTAAAAAGATGCGCGACGAGGGCAAATTCGACAACGACGAAGAGATCGATGTGGCGCCCAAAATTTTTATTGGCGCCGCCTCCAATCCTTTTGCCGACCCGGTGGATTACCGCATCTACCGGTTGGCCAACAAAATCGATGCCGGCGCCGATTTCATCCAAACCCAATGTATCTACAACATGCCGCGTTTTCGTGAGTTCATGAAAAAGGCGGTCGACATGGGATTGACTGAAAAATGTTACATCCTTGCCGGTGTAACCCCCATGAAGTCGGCCGGTATGGCCAACTACATGGCCAAGTTCGTGCCCGGCATGGATGTGCCCTCAGAGCTGATCAAACGCATCAAAGATGCCGGCAAAGGCAAAATGGCCGAAGAGGGCATTAAGTTCGCCATCGAGCAGATTGAAGAGTTCAAGGAGATGGAAGGTGTGGCGGGTGTGCATCTGATGGCCATTGAATGGGAGCACAGGGTGCCCGAGATTGCAGAACGGGCCGGTGTGTTGCCCAGGCCCAAGGTGGAATAATTGGATACGCACCCATCAAATGGTGGATGCAGACCGATTTGAAATATGGACCAGGTGATCATTGACAGCGCGGATTGACCTGGCGGCACAAACCGGGCGCAGGGCTGCAGGCGACTGAAATCCGAATATCGGCCGGGACAGAGCCCGACCCTTCAACGAAGATCATCTGCCCGGCCACCATTGTTTCAGCGAAGATCCTATGAAGGGCCGGCCTCTGTGCCGGCCCGATCTGCAATTCCGACGCACATTAAAGCGGTAACAATGATTTTCTTGCCATTGTGCCCGAACCCCTTCGGCATAACGGAGCCAATGGATGACCCAGAAAAAGCGGATATTGATTGTGGACGACGAAGCCGATTTTTGTGCGGTCCTGCAATGCAACCTGGAAAAGGAGGGCTTTGAGGTGGATGTGGCTTACGATGGCATTGAAGGTTTGAGCAAAGTCAAAGCCCACCCGCCCGATGCCATTGTTCTGGACATCGTCATGCCGGAAAAAGACGGCTACGCTGTGTGCAAAGAGATCAAAGAAGATGAGCGATTGGCAGCCATTCCCATCGTGATGCTCACATCCGTGGCCACCCATGTGACCTCCACGCGCTACTCCCATTTTGACGGCCCCAGCATGCAGGCCAATGATTATCTTCCCAAGCCGGCATCGGCCGAGGACATTGTCCAAAGCCTTAAAATCCTGCTGCACATCTAGCGGCGGTCTATCTCAGCTTTGACCCCGTTGCCAATCCATTTGTAAACACACTAAAAACTTGCCCCCTGCCCCTTGCATCTGATAGTTTCTTCGTAAATTCTCATCGCCGTTCGGCGAGAGACATTGACCTGGGCCCCAACGCGAAGCGAGGCAGTTATGTCCCCACCCCATTCATTGCAAGAGACACCGCCCACACCCACAGAAGTCGGGATGCATGTGCTGCGCAAGCCGTTTTTGCGCAATATTTTTATTGCCTGCACGGTGGTTGCGCTGTTGTTTCCGTTGTACAATCGGATCTTTCTATCGCCGGCGTATCGCCAGACGCTTACTTCCCTTAGCCAGGAAGATGCCCGGCAGGTGGCCAACCATCTGGTTCGCTCGTTGCACTTGGGGGATCAACGCATTTCATCCCAAAGCGTGGGTCCGGCGATACCTTCGCTGGTGGATGAATTAAAGAACGATTTTGAGCTGGAGAAAATACGCCTGTTCGATCCAAAGGGAAAAATAGTTTATTCATCTGATGACCAAGAGGTGGGCCGGGTTAGCACCCATCGCTATTTTTTTCAAAAAGTGGCCAAAGGCGAAACCTACGCCCAGATTGTGGCTCAGGGCGATCCCACACGAGAGGGCCAACCCGCCGTGCGCGATGTGGTGGAGGTCTATGTCCCCGTGATGAAAGCCCGCTCTTTTTTAGGGGCCTTTGAGATTTACCAAGATATTACCTCCGGCAAACACCATCTGGATGGTTTGGCCCGCAAAAGCGACCTGACCCTGGGATTCATAGCCGTCTTGATGATGGTCATTGTGGGGGTGAGCCTGTTCAAAGCCGGGGGGGCCATGCTGATTCACCGCAAAATGGATGCGGCCCTTCAGCATGCCCAAACCCAATTGGAAAGACGGGTCGAAGCCCGCACCCAAGAGCTGCTCAACAGCAACAAGGAACTTGAACTGGAGATTTTGGAGCGTCTGCAGGTCGAAGCGGATTTACGTCAGAGCGAACAGCGTTTTCGCAACCTGATCGAGACCATTCCTTACGGCATTCAAGAGGTGGACACCCAGGGCATCATCCGGTTTGCCAATCCGGCCCACCTTGCGATTTATGGGTATGCACCCGATGAACTGGTGGGCAAACCCATATTCGAATTGGCCGCCGGCGAGGAAGAGGTCAGCCAAATCAAGGCCCACTTCAATTATCTGGTTGAACAGCATCCCAATCCTAGTCCCTGGTTCAGCAAAGACCGCACCAAAGGTGGCATTGATATCGACATGCAGGTGGACTGGAATTACCAGCGCGATCTCCAGGGCCATGTCACCGGATTGATCCTGGTGGTTTCCAATATCACCCACCGCAAAAAAGCGGAAAAAGCGTTGTTGGACAACCTTGAGTTTATGAACACCCTCATCGACACCATTCCCAATCCGGTTTTTTACAAAGACGCCCAGGGCAATTTTTTGGGATGCAACCTGGCCTATGCAGCCACCCTGGGTATGAACAAAACCCAAATCCTGGGCCGTAATTTGACCGAGGTGCAATCGGTGCACTCCAGTGAAATGGCGCTTCATTACCATACCCAGGACGTTAAATTTATGCAAAAATCCGGCATCCAAAGCTATGAACAGCGCGTCCATTGCGCCGATGGCCAGGAGCGTGATTTTATTTTCTATAAGGCCACCTTTAAAGACGCCGACCATGAAGTGGCCGGTTTGGTGGGCCTCATGCTGGATATCTCCCAGCGCAAAAAGGTGGAAAAAGCGCTAAAAGAGAGCAAGGATCTGTTTGATGCCTTTATGCAGCATATGCCGGGGTTGGTCTTTATGAAGGATCACCAGGGGCGCTACATTTACGTGAATGATGCCTTTGCTCAATTTACGGCCACCCAGCCGAATAAAGCCCTAGACCGATACACCCATCAGATATGGGACCCCGAGTCGGCCCAGGAGCTGCAGGCCAATGATGAAAAAGTATATCAGTCCCAATCCGCCCACTCCAACATGGAAAAAGTCCATTCCTCAAGCGGCAAAGTGAGCTATCTGCTCACCTCGCGTTTTCCCATATGGCAAGATGAGGCCCTCTTTGCTTTGGGCGGCATTTCCATTGATGTGACCGAGCGGACCCTGGCCGAGGAACAGAGTCAACAATTGGGGATACAACTGCAGCAGGCCCAGAAAATGGAAGCCCTGGGCACATTGGCCGGCGGCATTGCGCACGATTTCAATAATATTCTGGCCGCCATCATCGGCTATACGGAGATTGCGGTTGCCGATATCGGCAAGGGCAGTACGGTTCACGACTACCTGAAGCGGGTTCTCGAGGCCGGCGAGCGGGCACGCGACCTGGTCAAACAGATCTTGGCGTTCAGCCGCCAGGGTGAAATGGAACCCAAACCCGTGCAGGTCAAGCACATCGTCAAAGAGGTACTCAAACTACTACGTGCGTCTTTGCCGGCCACCGTCAAGATCGAACAGGCCATCGAAACCGATGCGGCCGTATTGGCCGATCCCATCCAGATCCACCAAGTCATGATGAATCTGTGCACCAATGCCGGTTACGCCATGGGCGAAACCGGGGGCACGCTGCACGTTACTTTGGCACAGGTCGATTTGGATGAGGAATTTTGCGGCCATCTGGTGGATATGCAGCCCGGTGCCTACTTAAAATTAGCGGTCGCCGATACCGGCAAAGGCATCGCTGCGGAAAATCTACCCAAAATCTTTGATCCGTTTTTTACCACCAAACCCAAAGGCGAAGGTACGGGCATGGGTCTGTCCGTCGTCCACGGTATCGTTACCGCGTTAAAAGGGAGCATCGTGGTCGACTCCGCACCCGGCCAAGGCTCTCGCTTTGAGGTGTACCTGCCCGCACTGGAAACCCGGGCTATACCGGAGACACCACCCCTAGAGGCACTGCCCACGGGCAAAGAACGCATCCTGTTTGTGGATGACGAGACATTTCAAACCGATATGCTCACCCAAATGCTGGGGCTGCTGGGCTACAAGGTCACCCCCTTCAATACAAGTGTGGATGCCCTGGCACACTTTAAATTGGATCCGGACGCCTACGATTTGGTCATCTCCGATGTGATCATGCCCGATATGACCGGTGATGAATTGGCCCACAAGATGCTGGCCATTCGACCCAATCTGCCCATCATCCTGGCCACCGGCTACAGCCAGAAGATCACCGATGCCAAAGCCAAGGCCATGGGGGTCAAGGCCTTGGCCTATAAACCGTTGGTGATGGAGGAGTTGAGTCAACTCATTCGCAGGATTTTAGATTGACGACGAGTTCATTAAAAGTTTAATCTCTGCGTCAGGCGGCATCTTTTATCGCTGCGGCGTACGCAAAGTGCGCCTCGGAATTGATAAATACCGCAAACCTTTATCTTGGTCTTTTTGCGTACTCATTTGATATTAAAAAGTATTTTTGGTAATTTGCGGGCTCGTTGAAAAAAGAAATTGGGCCCACGGGCGATATGACCAAAGCATCGTCAGCATTGGCCGGGACAGAGCCCGGCCCTACGCAGACCCCGATCGCGGAGAATGCAAGCGTAGTATTGGCCGGCGCAGAGGCCGGCCCTGCGCGGCGGACCCTGATTGCAGAGAATGCAAGCGTAGGGCC
>JBNLFN010000155.1:0-10871 GCA_050305555.1 Desulfobacteraceae bacterium
ATATTTTTCCGTTCATTTCCCCGGGAAGTCACATGATAAAAGGCGCCGGGATAGGTTATTCTCAAGGGGCGAGCCATTATCTATCCTTTATATATTCGGCCAAGATGATGAACCCTTTATCACTTTAACCCATTTTTTGTCAAGAATGAAGACCTGACCCCGTTGTTTCAGCTGACCCCGTTGTTTCAGCGACTATGACCCCGTTGTTTCCTATGACCCCGTTGTTTCCTAAAGACGGCAAGGGTCGGATAGAGAGGTGGTTTTAAATACCGGTAGCCGATATCAGCTCACAAACAAAGTACCCCACAACCACCTTGCTTTTAATGCGTACCGGAATGCGTTTGCTGTCGGCGGTGACCCACACATGCAGGCTGGGCTCTTTGCTCTCTTTGAACACGCCGCCGAACAGGCCCATGTCGGGGACCAGGCAATAGGTGTCGAATGATTTGCCGTTGGAAAGGGTGATGGTTTCGCGTTTGACGACTTCAGCGCGGCCCATGAAGTTTTTTTTGCCGTCGGTGACCGGGCGCTTCATCTGGCTGTTCTCATGGTCGATGGCGATGCGCATGAAATAGAATGCAGACAGCGGATCAAAGCTGCCGGGCAGGACTTCGATGGGTTTTCGCTTTTTATTGAAATTACTATACTGCACTTCGCTTTTGGTCCAGTCGAATTCTATTTTTTCATCGCGCTTGTGTTCGCCTTCGGTTTGGCGCTTGGTGTAGAACACGGAATAGTCCATTTGGATATCGGCATAGGCATCGATGCGTTCGCGAATTTTAAAAAAGACTTCTGCCAATCCTTTCGATTTTGTGATCATCACAAAGTGAAAGGCGTCCTTGCCATGGATGGATTTGATGGGTTGAACCTGCAGTTTGATCTCCCCGGCAGTGAGGTTTTCCCATTTGATTTTAAATTTCAGATTTTCACCGGGCGCAAAGGGCAGGGGTTGCGTTTTGGCCCATGCGGAAGAGGGGGACCATGCAAAGATGGACAAAGCGATCAATAGGGCAGCAATAAATTCAAAACCTTTAAGCAACATGGCATCCTCTTGTAAGTTGGCCGTCATTGTAACCCGATGAAAAAAATATGCAACAATAGACGTCCGTCTGCTTGGAAAGTTTACCCCACAGTTGCATGAATCGGGACCCGTAAGGATTTTGGCTGACCTTCCGCACGCGAAGTTACAGTCTAGTGCCGTCATGGTATGGAGAGCATTGAATATCCACGCTATATATGGTTGACTTAGATCCACCGCTGCAAACGGTGCTCTATATCATCGTGGGTCAATTTCATCGAAGAGGATCGGACACGAGCCTATGTGCATAGAAAATCGCTTATCTCGTTTTGTTAATTTTATGACCGCTGCTTGCCTGGCTGCGTTTTCGGTACTTTGGCTGATCGGTATGGCAGGTTGCCGGGGCACACTGCCGGAACCTGTGGTTGTCCCTTCTCCGGCACCGGCGATCCAATCCCGTTTGCCCGTTATCGAGTTCACCATTCAAGTGGGGGCGTTTTCCACCCCTGAGCGTGCGGCCCGGTATGAAAGGGTCATGGAAGCCAACGGGCTGGACGCTTACTATTTCATCGACACCGACGGGCTTTGCAAGGTGCGTTTTGAGCGTTTTGCCACCAAAGCCGCTGCCCGGCAACGCGCCAACGCCCTCCAAGCCAGGGGTGTGATTGACGCATTTTATATTGTGCAGCCCGTTTTGGACCATGACCGCACCCAACTGGAAGCTCAGTTGCGCCAAAACCTTGTTAGAACCGCCCAACGCTTTATCGGCACCCCCTATCGGTGGGGCGGCGAATCAGCGCACAACGGATTTGATTGCAGTGGGCTGACCATGACGGTCTATCGACTCAACGGCCTGGAGTTGCCGCGCAACTCAAGGGCCCAGTTCGATGCCGGCAGCGCCATCTCCAAAAACGATCTGCAGGTTGGGGATCTGGTGTTTTTTGCCACCGGCCGCCGGGGACGTGTCTCCCATGTGGGCGTGTACAGCGGCCGAGGTCAATTTATCCACGCCCCGGGACGGGGCAAACGGATTCGTACGGCTTTGTTGTCTAAAAGTTATTTTAAATCGCGCTATATGGGGGCCCGCCGTTATTTTTAATGAGCGCCAGGGGCTGCAAATTTTCAACGAACCCTTATTATTAAGATTTCGGACCTATCTACCCAATAAATGTGATTATTCAATATCCACCTGAAACGAGGGACCAAAAATTCCAAACCGGAGGAGGATCGCAATGCATTTTTTCAATCGACACAAAAGCGTGGCCGCCTTTTTAACAGGGACCCTTATCGTTTTATCCCTTTTTTTTCTGGCGGCTAACGCTGCTCAACAGGTTGGGCGCTATCGCATGTCTGTTACCACACGGGGAAACTTTACCGATATCTATATCATCGACACGGTCACCGGCGTGGTAAAATATGCCGGCAAGGATGAGGGTAAACCCTTTGAAGCCATCACCGGAAAATAGGGGGTACCCCTGGGTGCGCGTCTCAATTTTGGTGAATATCCCTTTGGATTATGCAAGGTGACACCGGGTAAACTTCCCGAAATTGTATATCCCTGTGCAAAAAATGTAACCCGTCCCTTGGCCATATGTTTATCGATATATTTAAATCAATAGGTTATGACACTATTGGTGTTGTGGTACGCTGTTTGCACAACAACTAGGATTTCTAGGGATAAAACATATAAATTAAAGAAAATACAAGGCTTCATTGACAACCTCCGAAGAAAAGGGAGTATACCATGAAAAAGCGATATCTTGCCATTTTGATCTTTTGTACTTTTGTTTTTCAATCGGCATGGGCGGCCGCCCCTGAGCCGTTGTCCGTTAAAGGACCGGCTCAAACCAGTCAATTGTCCTATCAGCTTATCGAGGAGGGCAAACTGCTGGTCTCTGTTACCGATGCGGCTGAAAACCCGATTATGGATCTGGCCCCCAAAGATTTTCAAATCAGCAAGGGGCTTAAAACCGCCAAGATTGTTAATGTTGAGCCCCTGGTGACCAATAAAGAGATCGGTCTCAACATTGTGATGGTCATCGACAACTCACGATCCATGGAAATGCGCAAGGCGGTTAAACCTTTGCTGGGGGCTTTGGATGCCTTTTATAAAACCCTTCGACCCATCGATACCGTTTGTGCTGTGGTTTACGATGACCGGGGCACCATCAACGTAGCGGGCAAGGCGCTGCATGCCAAGGTGTTTCAAACCAATGATGTCGGCAAACTGCGCGCCTTTGTGGAAACCCAGATGGACGACGGCATGACCGGGGAGACCTTTTTGTATGATGCTGTTATGGTGGGTGTCGAGCAGGCACGCAAATGGCCCCAGAAAAGCAACAAATTCATGGTCGTTTTTTCCGATGGGGAAGATCTGAACTCTTCGATCAAGGGCAAATATGTGATGGCTGAATCCAAAGACATGCCCAATTTCTCGGCCTATGCCGTAGACTTCTTGCCTGGGCAGAAGTTCAACAAGTTCCTGAAGTCCTTTTCACAACAACATAGCGGACAAGTGTGGAAAGCCAGCACCGCTTCGGAACTGTTGCCGATTTTTGAAAGCTTTTCCTCCACCTTGCAGCACCGCTATGTGGTATCGTACCGCTTCTCCAATCCGCCCACCGGCGCGCTGGCCTTTGCCCCGGCCCAGGTGACCATCGAAGAGATCACCACCATCGACAGTGCTCCCTTGCTCAATTATGTATTTTTTGAAACCGGAAAAAGCGAACTGTCCGACCGCTATGATTTGTTCAAGGGGCAGGCCGAGACCCAGGCTTTTTCCGAGGCTTCTTTGCAAGATGCCCTGCAAAAATACACCAATGTGTTGAATATCATTGGTAATCGGATGCGCAAGCACCCGGATGCAGCGATTCAGATTGTGGGTTGCAACTCCAATACCGGCCAGGAACGCGGCCGCAGCGACTTGTCCCGCAGTCGGGCAGAATCCGTACGTGCCTATCTGCGCTATGTTTGGGGAATAGATCCTTCACGCATGACCGTCGAAAACCGAAATTTGCCGGAGGTACCCAGCACCAATCGCATTCCCGAAGGCCAAGCCGAAAACCAGCGTGTCGAAATTCGCAGTACCCATCCGGCCATATTGGATACCGTGAAAAGCCAGTATGTGGAAAAGATGGCTGATGTGCCGCAGCTTAAACTGGTGCCTGCCGTTAATGCCGAAGCCGGCCTCAAGGAATGGCGTATTCTATTGCGCTGCGGTGAAGAAGTGATCGGTTCATTTGACGGCCAGGGGGAAATGGCGCCCAGTTATGTGCTGCCCATAGATAAAACTCATTTGGATAAAATGGCTGCCGCCGGCGCCATTCAGGCCAGTATTCAGATCACGGACAAAGAGGACAACGTTGTTGATATACCTTCGGCCGGAGAGCTGCCGGTTCGGTTTGTCAAGCGTCAGGAGCAGATGGCCTCAAAACAAGGCTACAAAGTGCGCGAACAATATGCCTTGATTTTGTTTGACTATGACAGTGCGGCCATCAAAGCGCGTAACAAAACCATTGTCGATCGTATCGTCAATCGCATCAATGTGGTGCCGGATGCGGCTGTTAATATTGTCGGGCATACCGATAACATCGGCAAAGAAGCGTATAATATCGAACTGTCACAGCGGCGTGCCGAGGCCGTTAGAAAGCAGTTTATGCAAGCGGGTGAGATGGTGGCCAACAACGTGAATGTTCTGGGCGCCGGTCCGCACCGTCCGATTTATAATAACACCATGCCCGAAGGCCGGGCTTTGAACCGTACGGTGACCATTGCGCTGGAGTACGAACAGAAATAGCCCATCTTTTTGATCCATTCGGGGCGCCAAGGGCAGGACCTTGCCTTTGGCGCCCCTTTTTTTTCGGCCGCCCACAGGCGGAGGGCATTATACTTTTGTGTACGCCTATCCATTATTTGACGCTATCGGGTGTCAGTTACCCAGCGTGTGCCACTTCTCCAATCGCATCAAATCCAGCGATTAAATGATTTAACCTATTGAAATAATATAATTTAAAATTTATTGGGCAATATGGATGCTCAGGGTTTATTTAGATGGACAATTGTGGCAAACAAATTGCATTAAGTTAGGTTGCACCTTTTATGGCGCGTTAACACAATGAAACATGCTGGGGAAAGCCACCAATGACGACGCTGTTTCTAGGCTTTGTGGGATTGGTATTGATACCCGCGCTGATCCTATCACTTGTGCTTAATCGATGGTTAAAGCACTCTGCAGGCACTACTGCGGTTAGAGAAGACCGTTTGAAATTTACGATCTCATCCGGGGCCAAGTAACCTCCATACTCAGCACATATTCGGTGATCATCAGATCGCTTCCCTTTCGCCGTAAACCGACAGGGCGAAGACTTCGGGTCCGCTATGACAGGTAACGGTCGGCCATCCCCGGCCGGTAACGATTTCATAGTTTTGAATATTTAAGGTGCGAAATTTTTGCATAAACACCTCATATGCCATCTGCATATATTTCCGATTTTTTCTCGAACCGTAATCGGTGTAGATTTTGACATTATGGCGGCGGTCCACGATAAAGTTAAAGGCATGTTCAGCCATGGTTTGGGCGGCCTTTTCAATGCCCCGCTCTTTGGTGTAAGGTGCCACCTGGCCCTCTTCGATGGTTAAAATGGGCTTGATGCGCATTAAGTTCCCTACCAACCCCTGGGCCGCACCGATACGCCCGTTTTTAACAAAGTATTTCAAGGTGGAAGCGGAAATCAGCATCAGCGAGGATTGGATTATTTTAGGGAGCAGCAATTTGACTTCATCGATGCCAAGACCGCGGCGCAACAACTCGATAACCTTAACTGCCGTGAAGTAAGATCCAGCGGAAACACTCTGGGTGTCGATGATGTGAACGTCCAAGCCCGTGACAAAGTCACGGGCCACCTCGCTGTTTTTTACCAAATCGGTCATCTTGGAAGAAAAATGGATGTCCACGATTTGTTTGTACCCTTTTGCTTTTATGGCTTTGTATTTATCCAAAATTTCTTTGGGTGACGGCGGCGATGTGCTGAAATCCCGCACCCGGCTGATGCGGCTATAAAAATCCTTTTTGTCCAGGTTGACACCATCTTCATACTGGTCGTTGTCCAGTTGAATCCGGATTCCAATGAATTCCAAATTTTCTCGCGCGATCATCTCATCGGTGGGTGCACAACCTGAATCGATCATAATGGCTATATCTTTCGACATCGATCCTCCTCCTGGTGCAATGGGTTCACACAGCCGAAACTCGATGTGGGCTCAGGGCATTTTGCAATCGCGATTGTCGATGCGCTGTTATGCGTCGCTCGACATGCGGGCCTTAACAGATAAAAGTGAGAGCGTGTTACCTGCGCAGATCGGCTTTGGGCTGTGAAGAAACGGGGGATAGGGAGGGGAAGGGATTATCCGCCGAAATAACTTTTTTAAAATTACAATCAAAAAAATGAATGGTCATTCATTTTTTTGATTTATATACTATGTTTTTAGGCGTGTCAATATGCCGGCGGATATTGATAACTTTTGCTGTCAGCCACAGCAGTGAAAAAAAGCGGCTCCACTCGCTTATTAAAGGCGAAGATAGGAGGGCCGCTGATTGTTGGTTTGGAGTCCTTCATCGATGCGCGCCAGGACTTTGCCTTTTTCATCCGGAAACTGATAGCCTTCGTAATCATGGGTGAAAAGCAGGTGGCCGTGTTGATCTTTCCAGTAGTTGCCTGCATGGTCAAAGCAAACCTTGGCGGTAAATTCCAGCCCTTCCATGGTATGCTTCAACTCCAACAGTTGTTCGCGGGCGCTGAGCATCTCAAATTCATTGGTTTCCAGTTGGGCTTGCAAAGGGGTGCCTGGGGCCGCATAAAAGGGCCGTGAACGGATATAGTGGGGATTGATTGCATTGAGCACTTTGGCCGTATTTTCGGCATGGGCTTTCCACAAAGCCTTGCCGCCCAGCCCCGGCATCCAGTATTCGGAGAGCTGAAAGCCTGCAGCCATGGCCTTTTGGCCTCCTTTAATGTGCTCTTGGGCGGTGACGCCCTTTTTTATTTTTTCCAATAGGGTGTCATCTCCGGTTTCAAGTCCCACATGCAGACGGTCCAGGCCGGCCTGACGAATGGTTTCAAGTTCCTGGGCGCTTTTTTTGACAATGGTTTTAGAGCGGGCATAGGTGGTGACCCGTTCGATGGAAGGAAAGGTTCGGCGCAAATAGCGCAATACCTCCACCAATTGGTCGGTTTTCATGATCAAGCTGTTGGCATCCTGCAAAAAGGCTGTTTTACCGCCTGATAGCAGCCAGTTAAATAGCATCACAAACCCCTCATGATGGTTCAGCGCCGGTACCTTGCCGATCAGTTCAATGGCCGCTTCCTGGGTCAGCTTGCCACCATGGCCCAAGTCATGTGATATTTTTTGCAAGTCATCGCGGACCGCCGCAATGGCATCGATATCGTTCTTGATTTGTTCCACAGGCCGCAGTTCAAACTTATGTTGCTTATACATGGCGCAAAACCCGCAGCGGTTCCAGGGACAGTTGCGCGTCAGCCGCACCAGCAAAGAGCAGCTGCCGCCCTCACTGGGGGGCCGGTAGATACCGGTTTCAAAACGGTAACGTTCAATGGCCGGTTGGTTCATAATGGCTCCTTGGTTTTTAGGGTCAATTTAATTGAATATATTTACAAGACGCAGGAGGTCAAGTGGGCTTATAAATCCATAATATAATACGGCGGATCTAGTGGTGCGCGTAATCCCGGGGCCACCTTACTTATCTATAGCCTTTGGACCCGGCTTATTAGGTTTCAGCTCTCGGTCCAGCAGCCGATCCAACCGCTCAATGAAGGCATCATCGCCTATCGGCCGACCGGTTCTCTCATGCTTTCTGAATAGCGCGATTTCCGAATATCGCACACAGGCCAATAGATGGTTTTGGCCCAGAATAAAGGATGAGAACCTTCCATGCCATAATTGCCCGCGCCATCCCTGTCGAAAATTGATGCGCCGGCTGTAGCGTCTACGGGCCTCGCCAATGGCAAGATTCAAACCCTCTTTAGTTTCAGACACGGCAATCAGATGAACAGGGTTGGGTATCGGACAATAGGCCCAGATTTGCACCTTATACCTTGCGCACCATTCCGACATCAGTTCCAGATAGGCCTGGTGGTCCTCATTCATTTAAAAATGTCTGTAGAGGCCGGTTGCCCCGCTGGGTCACGGGGTACGGTATCCCCGACTCCTCAGCTATTTAATTCTTCCTTCTGATCAGCCTGACCATATTGCTTCTACCACGATGATTCTCACCAGGTAAAAGGCAATGATCCGTTGCATTCCTTTTTTTGCGGCGTACATCGAGCACTTAAATTAATCAACAATACGGAAACGCTCAAGAATAAAGGCGCCATTGCCGATGTTATTTGAGAAATGGACCCAATCGGTATGATTGTGGTTTCGATACCGATTGCAGCCCAAATATAAGGTGCAGCCATGACGTTGATTATGGAAAAAACCGGCAATTGCGGCCCTCAAAAGCAAAATCCCAAAAGGGTGTTGGTGGTCGATGACGATCCGATCAGCCGCAATTTAACCGCCTACATTTTTCAAACAGCCGGTTGCATCGTAAAGACCGCCCAGGACGGTATCGAAGCCTTGGCCATGGTCAAGGAAGATATTCCGGATTTGATGACCATCGATCTGATCATGCCCTACCTGAAAGGGGATCAGCTTTGTCGGATCATACGGGAGATGGAACCGCTCCGCGCGGTCAAATTGGTTATTCTTTCGGGTGTGGCCGCCGAGGCTGGTCTGAATCCTTCCGATTTCGGCGCCGATGCTTGCGTTGCCAAAGGAGACCCGAATTTCAGCCTGATTCTGTTGGACCTTTTGGATCGCGATAGTGAATCCACTTTGCCGGCAATTGATGTTGGACCTTCTCAGCCGAGTAAACTCTCAAAACGCACGGCCACAAAAGAGCTGCTGGCCGCTCAGCATCGATTGGAATTTATTCTGCAACATATGGTGGAGCCGCTGTTCGAGTTTACCAACAAAGGGCTCATTGTATTTGCCAACCAGAGTGCCGTCGCTTTGTCCGGGATTTCCGAGTATAAATTGCTGGGATCGGATTTTCTCGATCTTTTTTCTACGGTGCACGCCGGACGGATCCGCGCAGCGCTCGACGGGCAAAAAACAGCTGCGCTGGAGATCCATGAAACGGAACCCGCCTTGCTGAACGGCCGCATGGTGGCCGGTAGACTGGTGCCTTTTGAGGTTGATGGACATCACAGCATCATCGCAATGCTTCGGGATATCACCGAGCGCAAAAAAGCTGAGAAGGCCTTTGAGCGCAGTCGAGCTGTTTTTCTTGATATTGTAGAAAAAAACGCTGTCGGCATCCTGGTGTTAGACGCGCAGACCCATGTCGTTCAGTACGCCAATCCAACGGCCGGCACTTTTCTGGAACGACCGGTCCAACAGCTCCTCGGCCAGCCTTTCGACCTACCGAAACTTAAAAGCCTTCCTACGGAAATTGATATCTTTCGTCCCGGGGGTAAAGAACGCGGAATTGCGGAAATGCGGTTGGTCAGCACCGAATGGGAAAACCAGTCAGCACGTATGCTCACCCTAATCGATATTACCCCGCGCAAAAAATTGGAACACGGGCTCAAGGCGGCGAAACAGGTGGCAGAGGAAGCCAGCCAGGCCAAAAGCGTATTTTTGGCCAACATGTCCCACGAACTGCGAAGCCCGTTGAACGCCTTGCTCTTGCTGGCGCAGGATCTGGAGAACAATAAAGCCGGCAACCTGACTTCGGATCAGATCGAATCCGTGCAACTTATCCACAACAGCGGCACCATCCTTCTTCAATTGATCAACGACATTCTGGATTTTTCAAAAATCGAAGTTGGTCGCATGGATATTTATGTCACAGCGGTAAAATTGGCCGACTTGGTGGAGCATGTTCGATCGTTGTTTCGCCATGTGGCGGAAAGCAAGGGCCTTGCGCTTAATTTCGCCGTCGACGATGCATTGCCACGTACCATCCGGACTGACCCCCAAAAGATGGAGCAGATCCTAAGAAACTTGGTTGCCAATGCCATAAAATTTACGCCTCAGGGCGCCGTGAAAGTTGAATTCATGAGACCCTTGGCCGATTCCAATCTGCCTGCGTGGCTCGATCCGTTGGAAACCATCGCCATTGCGGTGACCGATACCGGTATCGGCATTTCGGCCGGAAGCCGGGAAGGAATCTTCGATGCCTTTACACAAGCAGACGGCAGCACTTCCCGAAGGTATGGCGGCACCGGCCTGGGGCTTTCCATATCCAAAAAACTGGCTGTCCTGCTGGGTGGGGATATATGTCTGGCCAGCACTGGTCCGGAAGGAACCAGATTTATTCTCTTTATTCCGGAAGCACCGGTGAAGCCTGCTGCTGATCAAAATGCACTGCAGATAAGCAGACCCAGAGAACCCATACCATTTACTGCTGCTACCCTAATGGAAAAAGCGTCGGAAGGACAAAGCGAGATGCTTGGGATGCTGGCCGGTAAAAAGGTGCTTGTCGTCGATGATGAGGCCCGCAACCTCTTTAGCATAACCAAGATCCTTGAAAACAATGGATTAATTGTTTTCAAAGCAATTGATGGACACAAAGCGTTGGCGCTTCTGGAAAAAGACCCCGGCATTGATCTCGTTTTAATGGATATCATGATGCCCGGAATGGATGGTTATGAGACAATTCGGCGTATCAGAAAGTTTGAGGCGTTTGAGAATTTGCCCATTATCGCTTTGACGGCAAAAGCCATGCCCGGCGACCAGGCAAAATGCCTGTCTGCCGGTGCAAACGACTACCTTTCCAAACCGGTGGCTG
>JBNLFN010000156.1:0-8109 GCA_050305555.1 Desulfobacteraceae bacterium
AGAACGGCCTTACGCTTGGGACAACTCATCTTGCAGCCAACGCTTGACTGCGCCTTCAACGGCGTAAACACCCTTAAGGTTCCCGTATTCTTTTGAGAATTCCGGTTTGATGGATTCGGGTATCTGGATGGCGGCGATCTCTTTGGCCTCCTCAGAGTTGCGTCGGATCAGATAGATCATGGGAGGCTCTTTCCACGTGCTAACTACAAAATAGAGGGTTTCGTCCCCCTTGGAACGAATCACGTAGTTGCCACTGGCCCAGTTGTTTCCCCATTCGAGATAGAGGCGCACGGCCTCTTCAGGGGTCATTTCCCAGTCAATGGCATCCAGCAAATCCGGGTTTTGTCTGATTTTATCCAACTCCGTCATTTGACCACCGCCTTTTCAAGTATGGATCATGTTACGACGACATATGGGAAGCATCGATTTCAATATTTGGTCCATTGTTAATTTATTGCTATCCACTATTTTAATCTATGTTTAATATAAGCAACATATATGCCTGCGCATCCAATTTAAGTCAGAATGTTTGCTTAGGACTCAAGGTGCTTGCGCCCCCCATAGCGATGTGGTACCCATTAATATAAGCTGATCAGCGCGGTTGCTGGATTTATTCACCTTTCGAGCCACCTTATCAATTAGCAAAGAAAATTTGATGATCACCATCACATGTGCGACGCATGTCATTTGTCACTGTCTTGTGAGGCAGATGTGTATCAAATAAATGGATGAGATGTTTCATCGTATTTTTATCCAATAATAATGGTTCTTTGAAAATAGTTTCAGATTCAAATCGAAGGCCGCAATGACCGCCAATGTATCATGGAACGGCAATACAACGCGTTGGGGCGCAGCAGTGCAGGTGATCTTTGCGGCTTGTGAGGCCTTTAAAACAGGGGCTATATGGCAATTTGTCCTTTGACCAACCGCATTGGCACATCTTTTGTATTTACAATGTATCGTCTATTCGTTGGCGTATATGTTTATTTCCAAGGAGTATGCAATTTGTGAAACCATGCGATCGGAATATCAAGCGTACCATTGAGTTGACCGAAAAGATGATGCAACTGGCCGATCAAGGTGATGCTGAGCGCGAAGACACCGGTTGTGGCGTCCTTTACGGTGTGTTGCGCGATTCAGCCTATAAAATTCTGCAAATGGCAGAACAGGAGAAAAAGCGGCATCAGGAAAAGGGCTGGTGGAAGGAACCTAACACCAGCAACGTGAATTTAAAGCCGTGTAAATAACGATCGCCTGAAAGCAAAACAAGGAGGATCGTTTGGCTTTCTTAAAAGAATTTGGTAAGTCGAAGCCATACCCAAACATCAAAAGGAGGATTTCATGACAGAGAGGCTAGAGGTTTATAAGTGTGAGTTGTGTGGTAACATGGTAGAAGTACTTTACGCCGGCGGAGGTGAGTTGGTGTGCTGCGGCCAGCCCATGATTTGCCAGAGAGAAAACACCGTTGATGCCGCCCTGGAAAAACATGTGCCGGTGATCGAGAAAGTGGATGGTGGTGTGAAAGTTTCAGTGGGTAGTGTGGCCCACCCCATGGAAGAAAAACACTACATTCAATGGATTGAAATTGTCGCCGATGGCAAGGTTTACCGGCAATTTCTAAATCCGGGTGAAGTACCTGAAGCCGTGTTTAAGGTTGATGCAACCACCATCACGGCCAGGGAATACTGCAACCTGCATGGCCACTGGAAGGCTGGATAAGCCGGCGCGGTCACCGGTTTTTGAATACCACCGCGGGTATGCGTGTGGCCGATACAAATCAAGGAGGTAGATCCATGGCCAGTTGGAAATGCGGCAATTGCGGATACGAGTTTGATGCGGACGCGCCGCCGGATACGTGCCCATCTTGCAAAGAAAAATGCGAATTTTTAGATAACTCTTGTTACACACCCGATTGCGAGAGCACCGGAAAAGATCCTCGCATCGGTTAACCGGTTTCCCTTAAGGGCAATGGTCGCGCGGCCGGCATTGCATCGATATCGACTGTTGGCTCCGTGGTCCGCCCTTGGGTAAGGAGGACACCATGACGACGCCTCAACATTGCCCCGGTTTTCAAAGCCACAAACATTTAAAATCTTTCATTTGTAAGTGTCAGGAGTGCGGTCGGGAAAAAGAGATCTTTTCCGATGAGTTTGAAAAAACGCACAAGTGCGCAGGATGCGGTAAACCCATCGATTTTTCCCAATGTCGGCTGGATGGTGAGGCCTGACCCACTTGTCTGTCGATATGCATCGATGCTTATAATTTAAAAGATGAAAAGGGCTTTTCCGATGGGGTATAGCCATTGGTGGCCCTTTTTGATGCGGTGGCGTCTCTCGCCTGCTTGACGACGACCATGATGATTTTATTTCCGCAGTGTTGATCTGCCGGATATGGACATATAGCATGTTCAAAACCAAGGTGGTCCCAGCGGATCTGGATCTTGAATGAGCCTAAAAAGGGAGCGGATTGTTAATGGTTGGTAAAATCGTGTTTGCTTTGTTCATCTGCATGGTATTGGTGGTCAGTGCCATTGCCGTGGAGAACAAAGGTGCTGAGCGGATTATGATAGCGGCCGGCAGCCGCGGCGATGTACCCTTTCCCCATCATCGCCATCAGAATGTTCTGGGTGACTGCCAGATATGCCATGCTTTGTTCCCCCAGGAGCAGGGTGGCATTGCACGGCTGAAAAAAGAGGGCCAATTGGTCAAAAAACAAGTGATGAACAAGCTTTGCGTCAAGTGTCACAAGTTGCAGAAAAAAATGGGCAACCCCAGCGGGCCGAAAACTTGTTCGAAATGTCATATTAAAAAGAAAAAATAGTTTTATATGTTAGTTTTAAGTTAATGTATGCTGTCGATTATAGGCGACTGAGCACATTTCTTTTGTGTCGGAGTTTTCGTGCAAGGGTGATTGCACATCCATTGTAAAGGATTAGGTATGCTTGCTTTAGGGTTGCAAGGCAGTCCGCGTAAGAAGGGCAATAGCGATGTGTTGTTGTCCCATTTTATGACGTCCCTGGGTCAACACGGTGTGCGAACCCATACCATTGATGTGGTGCGCCGTCACATCGAACCCTGCAAGGAGTTGACGGTATGTGAAAAAACGGGTTTATGCCCCATTGATGATGAAATGGGCCGCGAAATTTATCCGTTATTGCGAGAGGCTGACATTATCGTTGCGGCGTCACCGATATTTTTTTATAATGTGTCCGCTCAGCTCAAAGCGTTGATCGATCGCTGTCAAGCATTATGGGCACGTAAATATATACTGAAAATTAAAGATCCTGGACACTCTGTGCGGCGGGGATTTTTCATGGCGGTGGGCGCCAGCCGCGGCAAGCAACTTTTTGACGGTTTGCATTTGACGGCTAAATATTTTTTTGATGCTGTTGATGCCCGATACGCCGGCAATCTGACCTATCGCGGCGTTGAAGGGCGTGGAGAGATCGCCCGGCATGAGACCATGGAACAGGATGTGAAGCGGGCGGTGGCCAAATTAACAGCCGGTTTGGCGCAACGACGTAAGGTATTGTTTGCCGGGCGCCAAGATGCGGGTCGCAGTCAGATGGCAGCTGCATTCCTACGCCTGTATGGCGGGGAGCTTTTCGATGTGGCATGTGCGGGTGATGAACCCGCTGAAAAACTCGATCCCGCAGTGGTGGAGGCCATGCAGGAAAGGGGCATCGATATGGGGTTCCGTAAACCCCGCTCGATGGCAGCGGCCATAGAAGAGCAGGCACCTGATGAGCTGATTGCTGTGGGTTGCAGTGACACAAGTGCGCTGAAACCGGGTACGCAACCGATGCTATGGGATTTACCCGATCCTGCGGGACAACCCATCGATACCGTGAGATCGGTACGCGATGCGTTAGAACAGTATGTAAAAAGTTACATCGGTAAATTGCCGTCAGATTGATTCAAACCCAAATAGATGAGGAGGAAAGCGATTATGGACCGTTATGTTTGTACCATTTGCGGATACGTGTATGATCCTGAGCAGGGCGACCCTGATAATGATGTGGATGCTGGTACCAAATGGGAAGACGTGCCCAGTGACTGGGAATGCCCGGTTTGTGGCGCCGGAAAAGACGATTTCGAAAAAGAAGAGTAAGTTCTTCGCATCAATTTTGCCGTGCCCTTTTTTGCCGCGATACTGGGCAAGAAGGGCACTGTAGATCTTGGCTAACAGCAGCATTAAAAAGAATTGCAAGGATAAACCGATGAAACCCGTACAAATTGCTAAAGGAATTTATGATGTCGGTGTCAACGACTGGAATATCGACGATTTTCATGGGTACTCAACGCCCTTGGGCACCAGCTACAATGCCTTTTTGGTGGTGGATGAAAAAGTGGTCTTGATCGATACGGTTAAGAAAAAATTTTCCGATCAATTGATGGCCAATATTTCAGAAATTATCGATCCGCGTCGCATTGATTACGTGATCAGCAACCATGCCGAGCTGGATCACTCAGGCAGTCTTGCCCGGGTCATGCATTACATTGGAGAGGACAAGCCCATATATTGCTCCAAAATGGGCGCTAAAAATCTGGCCAAACACTTTACCCAGAATCTGAATTTTCGCCCGGTCCAAGAGGGCGAAACCTTGAGTTTGGGCAGCCGCACATTGACCTTTGTGGAGACCCGCATGCTGCATTGGCCGGACAACATGTTTACCTATGTTGTTGAGGACAAGATCCTTTTTTCCAGTGATGCCTTTGGTCAGCACTATGCGGGTTTTGAAAAATATGATGATGTGGTGGGAGATAGCATTATGACCCACGCCCAGAAGTATTATGCCAATATCCTGATGCTCTATGCCCCCCACACCCTTAAGTTGATGGACAAGGTCACGAAGCTGGGGCTGGAGTTCAATATGATTTGTCCGGATCACGGGGTTTATTGGCGCAAGGACCCTGCAAAGATCGTCAACGCCTATGTCGAGTGGAGCAAGCAGACCGCCAAACGCAAGGCCGTGGTGGCATACGATACCATGTGGCACAGCACGGAAAAAATGGCTGATGCCGTGGCAGATGGTTTGAATGCCGAGGGCATTGCCGTTCGCCCCATGTACTTGGGCAAATGGCACCGCAGCGATATCATGACCGATGTGCTGGATGCCAAAGCCGTGATCATTGGGTCGCCGACATTGAACAACACCCTTTTTCCCACCGTAGCGGATATGTTGGCCTATATGAAGGGACTTAAACCGTTGAACAAGATTGGTGCTGCGTTCGGTTCATATGGCTGGAGTGGTGAAGCCCCCAAAATGATCACCAAAGCCCTTGAGGCGATGAAGTTTGATATGGTTGAGCCGTTGCGGCATCAATACCTTCCGGACGGTAATGCCCTCAAAGCCAGCTATGAGTTGGGCAGCACGGTGGGCCGTGCCATAAATGAGCAGGTCCCCGCATGAAGGTGCCGGTCGTTGATATTGTAGCGTGCACCCTCTGCATGGGGTGCGTCGAAGTCTGTCCTGAGGTGTTTCGGTTCAACGCGGACAACGGGTATATCGAAGTGGCAGACCTTGAATCCTATCCGGAGGATTTGGTGAATGAAGCCATAAAATATTGTCCGGAGGATGCCATAGAGTGGGAGGCATTTTAGAAACCATGAACAAAGTGGCTCTGTTTTTTTTTAATGGCGATCCCATTCTATGACCCACCGGCGATTAAAAAAACAAGCGCTATCCATTTTAGAGTCCGATGATTGGCCTGCGGCATTGGATGCCCTATGCCAATTTCCCCCGCGCCGGATCGTCAATACTTTTTTTGGTTTGCTCTACCATATGGAGCCGCATGTGCGTTGGCGGGTGGTGTCGGCCATGGGTCAAGTGGTATCCCGGCTGGCCGATCAAAATATGGAATCGGCGCGGATCATTATGCGCCGCTTGATGTGGAATCTTAATGACGAATCGGGTGGAATGGGTTGGGGGTCTCCTGAATCTATGGGAGAGATCATGGCACGCAATGCGCACCTTGCCCGGGAATTTGGATGCATCTTGGTCTCCTATGCTGATCCGGCAGGCAACTACATCGAGCATCCTGCATTGCAACAGGGGGTGCTGTGGGGGTGGGGTCGTTTGGGGCATATCCGACCCAAGCTGTTTCAACCCCGTGCCGGATTGCTGTTACCCTTTCTAAGGTCTTCGGACCCTTACCATCGGGGATTGGCGGCATGGGCGGCTGAATTGCTCGATGCCGATATGTTGATGGCGCCTTTAAAAGCCTTGACCACGGATGCACAAGAAATCACCATTTACATGGATCTTCAGTTTAAAGCAATCATGATTGGTCGCTTGGCACAAAAGGCCTTGGATGCACAAAGCCGATATTAAAGCTTAAGATCTGCTGCGAACTATCTATTCCAGGATGAGATATCCGTCGGCGTCCTTTTCTACCTGCGTGATGCCGGGGTGTTCTTTTTCCAAATTGCGCAGCAGGGTATCGCGGGCTTTGACATGTTCACGCAACGTATCACGCTCTCTGGTCAGATCCAGCGACTCCAATGCTCTGCGAAGGGTGATTTTAAGGTCGTCATCATCCCAAGGCTTCATGATGAATTTGTATACACCGGCTTCATTGATGGCATTAACGGCCACCTGAAGATCCGTCTCTCCCGTCAACATGATGGTGAGGGTGCGTGGCTGCTCGGCCTTGACTTTTTGTAAGAAAGTGACGCCATCCATATGGGGCATATTTTGATCGCTCATCACCAGATCAAATTCGCGCATCTCAAGCAGTTTTAAGCCTTCTTCGCCACCTAAGGCTTTGAAGATATTATATTTTTCATTCCGCAAGCTGCGTTCAAGGGCCTTTAAGACCTGCTCTTCATCATCGACGATGAGAATGGTTCGCTGATGCATAACATCTATCCTTGGTTGCGCAATGTCGCAATGGCCGTTTTTTCTATGGGCATTGCAAGGCCATGTGACATCACTCGTTTGACTCTATCATCGACCCTTTGGCTATAATCTTTACCCAAATCAGGAAAAAGCACTTTGTCAATCTATGGCGCTAGTCAGGGGCACTAGTCTGGGGCGCTGGTCAGGAACGGGTTGAATCCTGTCATGGCCAAACAGGTTACACAGCAAATGGCAAACCAAACAATCGGCATGTGTTATGCCAAATTGCAGCCGCCAGTTCAGCTGGATCTTCCTCTCTCACCGCAGCCAATTTGAACAGTACCGTTCGCACAAAAGCCGGTTCATTGCGGCGGTGTTTGTTGCGTTCAGGCGTGGGGGTTAAATAAGGGGCGTCGGTTTCGACCAGCAGCCGGTCGGCGGGTATCTTTTGCACCATTTGGCGCAATTGTGCGCCCCTGCTTTTGATGGTTAAAATTCCCGTGATTCCGATATACAGCCCCAGATCCAGGTAGGCCTGCAGATCGGAAAGGCTACCGGAAAAACAGTGGATAACACCTTTGCGTTGGGGTTTCCAGTGAGTTTTCAATATCTCTAAAAAACGTCCTCGGCTGTCTCTTTCATGAAAGATCATCGGCAGTTCCAACTCCGATCCCAATTCAAGCTGCCGCATAAACCAATGGATCTGATCTTTTTCGGGAGAGAACATACGGTTGTAGTCCAAACCTGTTTCTCCCCAGGCCTTAACACACGGATATTGCGCCAAGATTTTCAAATCATTCAAAATAGCTTCGCTGCAAGCGCCGGCATCATGGGGGTGCACGCCCACCGATGCCACCACACCCTCATACTGGTTGGCAATGGCAACTGCCTTTTTGGAGCTTGTGTCATCGATGCCCACCACCATCATGCGCTTAATCCCGGCGGTATAGGCCCGATCGATAACATCATCTAAATCTTGGGAAAAACTGCGATCATCCAAATGACAATGACTATCAAATATTTGCATATGTCCGGTAAGTCCTACCCATTAGAGATTGTCGCATTGACTTTGGCTTGAGATGAATTGGAGATATCATCGATGGGTTCAGGAGTAAACCATTTAGCCCAAAGACCCTATCGTGCATTACTAACAAAAAAATATAAAAAAAGTAATGATTAAATATTGACATGACATATCGAGTATATATTATTGGGTCAAACGGCATTGAATGAGGTGCCCGCGACAATTTTACAATATAGATATTGGG